>CAUQNY010000012.1:0-37436 GCA_963519425.1 uncultured Capnocytophaga sp. | reverse complement strand
CCCAACGTTTAAATTTACGGGCTTTTCTAAATTCAAATGCTCTTCCCATCTTTTTAAATGATTAATTGTTTAATTATTAATGGTTAATTGACAAATTACTAATTAACTAATTGTCTAATTTTTCCTTCTTCAAAGTGCAGTCGAGCTTCAGGAAAATCAAGTCCTGTAAGCCTTTTTATTTCTTGAAATACTCTACCTTCAGCGTCTAATTCTAAGCCAATACCTTTAGTTTGTTTTGTAGAGATTACCTCTGCATATATAAAATTACCGTTCTTATCTACCTTTATCTGGTAGAGTGGGGCTATTCCATTAACGCCTTGTAAGTTGAACTGACCATAAGTGTTAAAGTTGCCCATACTATAGGTGATGAATTTCCCTTTGTACACTTCTACAGCACGCGTAACATGAGGCCCGTGTCCTAATACAATATCTGCCCCTGCATCTATTACAGAGTGAGCAAACTTATGCACATCACCTCTATTTTCTCCGTAGAAAAACTCATTAGCTCTGGGTACACGAGTGTGTTTTGCTCCTTCAGCTCCTGCGTGGAATGAAACAATTACTATGTCAGCTTTTGCTCTTAACTCTTTTACTAAGTCAGCGGCCTGTGCAATATTGTTTACTGATAACATATTGCTATTAGGAGAAAAAGCGCAAAAACCGTACTTCACCCCATCTTTTTCAAACACCACCGATTTGTTTTCTACAGGGCCAGCGTGGTAGATTCCTACCTTATCCAGCACTCTGGCTGTGTTGCGTCGACCTTTCTCACCAAAGTCGTTAGCGTGATTATTAGCAGTACTCATTAGGTTAAACCCTGCTTCTTTTAGAATTTCGCCATAGCGATCGGGCATTCTAAAAGCATAACAAGTGCCTGCTGCTGATCCTTTGCATTTTTCTGAATTACCAGCATCTAAGATGGCACCTTCGAGATTGCCAAATACTATATCTCCTTTCAGATAAGGCTTTACGTGCTTAAAGCTATTTTTAGCATCGTCTGGAGGTAGATTTCCTGCGGGGAAACCTGATCCTATCATCACATCGCCTACTGCTACAATGGTAAGTGTATCTTTGGATAGTTTTCTATCAACTTCTTTTTCAGTAAGTACCGTATCTTTTGCAGCTAATGCTATTCTGTTGTTATCAATAGATTGTTTATTCCCTTCGTTTTGGGCAATAGTACAACTGCTAACCCCAATAACTGCTAATAATGTATATAATTTCGTAATCATTATTCTATTTTTCAGCAATTACTTGTACACCTCCTTTTACTTTGTCTCCTATCTGTACTTTTACTTTAGTTCCTAAAGGTAAGTAGACATCTACACGGGAGCCAAACTTTATAAAGCCAGCATCTTCGCCTTGCACTGCTGTATCGCCTACTTTAGCATAATTAACAATACGCTTTGCCAAAGCACCTGCTATCTGTCGGTATAACACTTCACCAAATACGGGGTTATCTACTACTATAGTAGTGCGCTCGTTCTCTTCAGAAGCCTTAGGATGCCATGCTACTAAGTACTTACCTGGGTGATACTTGCTGTAGGTTACCTTGCCACTCAAAGCATAGCGTGTTACGTGTACATTTATGGGGGACATAAATATTGACACTTGCAGACGTTTATCTTTGAAGTATTCTTTTTCAAAGACCTCTTCTATTACCACTACCTTACCATCAACAGGGGCAATAATATGTGCCTCATTTTTAGGAGTGAGGCGCTTTGGGTTTCTGAAAAACTGTAGTATAGCTATCAAAAAGGCGAAAGATAACAACTGTATTGCTAACTTAAGCCATTTTATATCAATACAATAATGTGCTACCAATGACACTACCACTGTAATAGTGAGGCTAACCAAGATAATCTTAAATCCTTCTTTGTGAAACATAATAGTCTATTATTTGAGGGCAAAGATAAAACACTTTTTATTGATGTACAAAAATATGATTAATATTTTAGGTCAAATGCACGAAATTGGAAAGAGCAATGTGTGTGCTTCATTGGAAAAATAATCAATTAGCGTGCGTTTGACCTATCAATATTTTTTTTGATGAATTAATAGCTGCGAATGATTACTCGTAGCTCTACACGTCGTGCCTGAGCAGGAGGGGCTTGTGAGTCCACTCCTTTGAAAGCAGTTAGTATACGTTCACTATTTATTCCTTGGGAAATTAGTATTTTGGATACGGATACAGCGCGCTCCATAGATAGTACATTGTTATACTCGGCACTTCCCACTGCACTCGCATACCCTTCTAAGAGTATTGATAGTTCGGGGTGTGCTTTTAACATTGCTACCATCTCATCTACAGTAGTAGGGTCGTAAGACAAAGGTACAGCCTTATTATTAGCAAAGTAGAGCAATACTTTTTTATGTCCGTGTAGCGCTAATAGTTGCTCTAATTCGCTGCGTCTTTCTGCAGAAATTTGTATAGGGACACCTGTAGCTGTTGCACTTTGCACTGCTATAGGAGGGTGAGCTGCTACAGCTGTAGTAGTGGCTGTAGTTATAGGTGCATTTGCAGTAGTAGCTTTACTTTTAGCCACAACCACTCCTGTATTAACTGCTAAAGCCGCCAAGAGCAATTGCTGCTGTTTGCGCAGCTGTTCTACTGCCCCTGATAATTTGGCTACCTGCTGAGCTATAGCAGCGGTATTCTGTGTCTGAGCTACAGTAGTAGGCACAGTAGGACGCTGAACTACGGTATTAGTAGCTGTACGAGCAACCATTGTAGGAGCTGCCATACGAGCGATAGTAGTATTACTCGCTGTACGACTGAGAATAGTGCTACTAGTTGTTCCACCTACTGTAGGGCTTACTGCATCTGTTTTTACTAACTGATACTCATCAACAACTACTGAAGTATGTGTTTGGTAATTTACAGCCGATAGCATACTGTCCAACTGCTTATCTCTAAGGGCAGTTAGTTCTGCATTCCCTATTTGTTCCAAAAGTTGTTGCAGTTCTTCTACAGTCATCACTATCTCTGTCTTTGTTTTTATAGGGGCTACTTGTGCACATATAGTATGCGCACATAGCAATAGCCCCCCTATAATCTGATAGATATACTTCATTGTTATTCTGATACAGGTACTACGGTTTTCACCTCTTGTATTTTGTCTGTCGCATTTTGTGCTTCTTCTTTAGTTTTTTGTGTTTCTAAAAGAAGTTTCTCCAATCGGTCTATGCGTTGTTCAGGAGTTTTTACCTCTCCCTCTCTGATACGTTTTACTACGTTATCTATTATCTGTTGTAGTTCCTCTGGCGTCATACGTACTAAGCGCACTTGCTCTGCTACAGGGTAAGGCAAATGTTCTGCTACGTATGTATTTCTAAGATCTTCCCATTTTTGTTTTTCTTTTAGCAGGCGGTTTGCATTGGTCGTATCACCGTTTTGGTAAGCTAACTGTATTTGTTTTTCTATGGTAGTTATTTGACTGTTGTAGTAAGCTAAGTTTCGCTTTTCAGGTGAAACAGAAGTGCTTGTAGTAACTGAAGCAATGGCAGCTGCCGCCTCTTGTTGTTGCTCGTATAGCTCTCTTTCAACAGACTTAGCTAATTTGATACGTACTCCTGCATTGTAAAACACATTGCTTTTGAGTTTGTTTACCGAACTCAAGGCAGCACTTACATCTTCACTATGAGTGGTATATAGCAAGTTAGCTACTCCAAAAAGCTCTACTCGCTTGCCTAAGGGGATGGCTAATCCGACCCCACCTTTAGCAAAAATTCCTGACTTATTAGCAATACTTGCTACCTTGCCCACATAATTATCTCCTACTTTCATATATCCGGCTCCTATCTGTACGTAAGGCACTACTCCGCTAGCTACATTTAGGCGTGCTAAGAAATCACCTCCGTACACTGATAACTTATCGAAATCAGTAGAAAGTTTTTCATTAGTCATCGCACGGTGGTAATACCCTCTGATACCTACGTATTCAGTAAAGTCTACTCCCAATGCCAAGCCTCCAAAGTAAGCATCGCGTAGATTACTATCGCTGTTGAAGTTTAAGTACCCTAGAGTAGGCTCTATTACTACCTTGAAGCTTTTCAAGTTTGTATACGCTTGGTCTAACTCTGTTAGTTGATTGGGGTTGCGACCGCCTAAGTAAAGTTGTAGTCCTGCGCCTACACTCCATGCTAAGTGATTTTCCTCATCTATATTGTTAGCTATCCAAGTGTTATAAGCAGAAGTGTTAGCTTCAGTTGGTTTATAAAGTACATTGGAGGGGTCGAAGCTAAAGCGAGTTGCTTTGGCTTGTACATTCAGCGTAAGACGGCGAGCAAGGTTAAACTTAGCCCCTAAACCTAAGCCAAAGTACACTTGGTCTTGGCTCAAGTCATTAGCTTTGATCGTCTGTACTCCTGACCCTAAAGTAACATAAGGTTGAAAAGAGTAGGCCATCGGTATATTGCCTTTTAGCTCTCCTCCCCATCTGTGTACCGCTACATCTTTAGCTTCAAAAATATTGCTGATAGCATTGGGAGCATCATAGCCAGTAAGGGTTGATTTCATTCCTATTGATTGTCTGTAAGACCCTAATAATTCTATATTTTTACCAAAACCAAAGCCTACAGAGCCCCCCGCCATAAGACCATTTGTTACTGCGGTTTTCTTCTGCCACCATATATAGTCGGCAGTAGGAGCTACTGCAAAGCTAATGTCTTTTACTTGTGCTCCTACCGAAGTAAATAAAAGTGTAAAAACACCTAAGTTTAGAAAAGTTTTTCTCATTTTTTTTTCAATTATTTTTATTATAGTAAGTTTCTTAGTGATTGCTTTTAAGCTAATTTAGGAGGCAAAAATACAAATATTTTTTGCTTCTACAACCATAGTCTGTAAAAACTTACTTTTATAAAACAACAAAAGGCAGTGCAACACAATGCACTGCCTTTTGTTAATATATTTCTTAGGTGTAAGTTTGCTAATTAAAAAAAGTAGCGTTTAAAGGCTTCTATAGCTTCATAATCGGCTAGACCTAAATTACGGTAGCGACGGGCTGTTTCGCTGTTTCTTGCTTCAGCACGTTGCCAGAATTCGCGCAAGTCTTCTCCTTGGAACATTGCCCCGTCCTTTTGAGATTGGTGGAAGAAGATAGCTTGACGTTTTTTGAGCACTTGTGCAGGACTCATAGGTACAGCCATTTCGATTTCGTGGATGTCCCATTCGTGCCAAGCACCACGGTATAGCCATACCCAGCAATCTTTCATATAATCTTTGTGTTTTAAGTTTTTCAAAGCAGCAAAGATAGCATCAAGACATACTTTGTGAGTGCCGTGAGGGTCAGCAAGGTCGCCAGCTGCATAAATTTGATGAGGTTTTACTTCTTCAATCAAATCCATAATAATTTTGATGTCAGCTTCGCCAATAGGGTTTTTCTTCACCCCTCCTGTTTCGTAGAAAGGCAAGTTGAGGAAGTGAACTTGATGGTCAGGCACTCCTTCGTAACGAGTAGCTGCCAATGATTCGTGGCGACGGATATTTCCTTTTAACTGACGAACCAACAAGCTGTCAATTTCATTTGATTTCTTATTTGTAATGTTGCTGATAATCTCGTCAAGAACAGCTACTTCAGCTTTGTTTTCTTTGACAACATCTTTAAATACTTCAGCAAATTTGAGAGCTTCGTGGTCTGATACGGCAAAGTTTCCAGAGGTTTGATAAGCAATATGAACTTCATGACCTTGAGATACTAAGCGATCAAAAGTTCCTCCCATAGAAATAACGTCGTCATCTGGGTGAGGGCTGAAGATAATAACGCGTTTTTTGTGGGGTTGTTCACGCTCAGGACGGTTGGTATCATCGGCGTTAGGTTTTCCACCTGGCCATCCTGTAATAGTATGTTGCAAGCGATTGAACATTGCAATGTTCAAATCGTATGCAGGACCTGACTCGGCAAGGAGTTTAGACATACCATTTTCGTTGTAGTCAGAATCGGTAAGTTTAAGGATAGTTTTACCAAGGTGTTCGCACAACCAAACGATAGCTTTTGCTTTGAGATCTTCATTCCATTTCACATCTTTCACTAACCAAGGAGTATTGATGCGGGTAAGAAGAGCAGCAGCTTCTTCGTCTAAGACGAAAGTAGTGTTGTCGTGCATTTGTAGGTAGCTTGAAGGCACTTCAGAAGTAATTTCTCCTTGAACTGCTTTTGCTACAATAGAAGCTTTGCTACTACCCCAAGCGAGCAATACAATTCGCTGTGCTTTCATTACGGTGCGTATACCCATTGTGATAGCTTGACGAGGTACATTGTCGATACCGTGGAAAGCTTCGGCTGCATCTGAGCGGGTGATATGATCAAGGGTGATAATACGGGTACCAGAATTGCGGTTAGAACCTGGTTCATTAAAACCAATGTGTCCTGTGCGACCAATACCTAATAATTGAAAGTCAATTCCACCACATTCTTCAATTTTTCTGTCGTAGGAAGCACAATAGGCACTCAATTCGTCGTGAGATACAGTTCCGTTAGGAATATTGATATTTTCTTTTGGAATATCAATGTGTTTGAACAAGTGTTCGTGCATAAAGTGCCAATAGCTTTGGATGTCTTGTTTTTCCATAGGATAATACTCATCCAAGTTGAAAGTGATGACATTTTTAAAGCTAAGCCCCTCTTCCTTATGCATACGCACTAATTCTTCGTATACTTTTACAGGTGAAGAACCAGTAGCTAAGCCCAAGACACAAGGTTTCTTCTCAGTTTCTTTTTTTCTGATAAGATCGGCAATTTCGTGTGCAACGCTAATAGAAGCTGTTACAGAGTTTGAGAAAACAATATTGTCAATTTTCTCAAAACGAGTTTCCTCAACAGAGCCCGCAGGATGGTGAGCGATTGATGAAACTTCTTTTTTAATATGTGTTCTCATTTTTTATGAATGATTTTAATGATTCTCTTTTTTGACCCCGCAAAGGTATTACTTTTTTATGATTTGCACAAATAATTTTAACACATCTTGCTTTCTTTTTTTGAATATTTTAAGGAAGCTGTTTTTTGTTTTGTATTTTTCTTTATAATCTATTTGTTATGAATGAGTTAAATAAAAAAGATGATTATTACATAAAATAGGAAAGTAAGTCCTAAACCTCCGCTTCCTCTTTTTGTTTTAAAGATTTGTTCATAATAGATGAATAAGAGTGCATTTAAGATGAAAAATACTGGGTACAAAGAAAAACTATTTGCGTCTAAAAGGTCTAAAAATAGTTGTAAATCAGTTCGAGGTTTTTTCTCGCTTTCTAATCCTACTACTTTGCCGTTGGGCAACTTGTAGTACGAAACTTTCTCTCTGAACTTTACTTCGGGCAAGGTGTGTAATGACAAATAATCTGCTCCCATTTCTACATCAGGAGGGGTCGTACAACTGAAATGGTTTTTCATCTGGAGGGCTTCTTGTTCAGTTCCCAAATGAAGGCTTAGCTTCCGAGATAGTTTGTTGGAGTACTGAAAACATTTTACCCACGCAGTTTTTTTCTCAAAAGAACTGAGGTTCCAGAAATCCTTGCTAGCTAGGTAGAACACCCTTAGCGTAGGAAGAAAGAAAAGAATAGTAAGAGTATAGATAAGGTATTTTTTAAGAGGAGCCATAGAGTAGTATTGTTAAGGATTCCATTTTTTAGCGTTGATGCTGTCTAATAGCGGTTGAAAACCGTCAGCAAGATCAAACTGAGTACCTATGGCGTCAAAAATAGCATCTTGAGTAAGTACCCATTGTGGAACTTCGTCTGGTATTTTGCCATCATTGCTATCAAAATAGTCCTCGCGCCATTGTGGGCTGTCGTAATAGGCTACTAAATCATCGTATTCAGGTTGTATAGCCTTCCATTCTTCCAAAAGGGCTTCTGCATTAGTAAGGATACCTTCTAAACGCAAGAGGATATCATTCATTTTACGGATGTTTTCGTATCGTTCGTTCATAATTCTTATAAATTAAAACCTGCTATTGCTTCGTAAAAATCAGCTTCGTCTATTCCCATATTCTGGCATACCCATTTAGCTGCCTCTATATGGCTAAGCTGTGCAGCAGAAGCTTCCCCTAAAGGCAATTCGCCTTCGGGAGTAATAAGATACATTTCTTCGTTATGAATTTCAAAGGGAGGTGTGCTGTATTCCATCTTTCGGATAGGTGTTTCATTGTTGGTAACCAACTCTTTAAGCAGGTTGTCTTCTTCGTTATAGATAAGGATTCCTCCTCTGGTGATGCCTTCGATAAACGAGTTGTATTTTTTGGTATCTAGCTCTTGCATATCGCTGATAAGAGCAACAGTAGGGTGTAGGGTATCTCCGTTTGCATTCCCTTCTAATAGGACAAATTCGGTATCGGTTAGCAATGCTTGTTTGCCATTGATAGGAGATTCAAAATAGTAGCTTACCGGTTGATTGTAAAATTCTAATGTATGGAGAACCCTTGCCAATATTTCTTTTCTACCCTCATTGCCTGCAATTACTACACGGGTTTTATGCTTAAAATAGTCGTACAAGAAAGCTGCTTCCGACAGAATTTTTAAGCCTAATTGTTGTGCCAATAAAAGGTCGGGATGGGTAGGAGAGAGGTGAGGGTCTACCACTACACAATCGGTGGTGCTGGACATTTCCTCGGGGAGGGTTGTGATTTGATGGTCTGTGCTGAGTTCTTTCATCAGCGGGCGCAAATGGGTACTAGGGGCTACTATAAAATGTATGTTCATAATTATCAATTTACTAATTTGTCAATGGCATTATTTTAAGTACTAAAGATTCTAAAGGGGCTACATCTACACGCAACTTTCCTTTGCCTTGCTCAATATGTAAAGTTGTGCGTTTCTCTCTATAAAGTTCATCGATAAGTGTATAGGCACCATCGTTCAGAAACCAACTGCCCAATAGGTAGGAGGGGAGTTGCAAATCGAAACCATAGCTTTCGTGCTCACTAAAATTGCACACTATTATCCATTGTTCTTCCTCATTGCCCCTTGCAAAGCTGTAGATCTTATCGTTGTAATAGGGGGTATGCTCGCGGTTGTATTGGTGCAAATCAATATAAGCGCCTTTTACCTTTAAGTTAAACAATCGCTGGTAGAAATCGCGCAAAGCTCGCTCGGCATCGGAAAGCTGTCCGCCATCGAAACGTTTGTTGTTCGTCCATCGTTGGTGAGCAGGGACTCCTATATAATCGAAAATAGAAGTACGTGATGGGCTACCAAAGCCTGCCCATTCGGCAGCTTTCTCGCCTACTTCCTGACCAAAGTACAACATCGCTGGTGATTCGCTAATAAGGTTAGAGACCGTCATCGCAGGCTTGGCTTTTTCGGGATAGCCTGCAAACTCAGGGGAGGCAATGCGTTGTTCATCGTGGTTTTCTAAAAAGTGCAGCATACGGTCAGAAATATCGGAAAGTTCGCGCTGTATAGGGGCAATAGCATCGGTACTGTGTCCGTATGCTACAATATTGCGCAATGTATCGTATAACTGTACTTTGTCGTATAGATAATCCATTTTGCCCAAGTGCAGGTAAGGACGGTATTCGTTGGGGTTATACACCTCGGCCAATAGGAAAGCTTCTGGTTTTTGATGTTTGATGGCAGAATTCAGATAACTCCAAAATTCTACAGGTACCATTTCGGCCATATCATAGCGGAAGCCATCTACTCCTTTGGAGAGCCAATACAAGACTATGTCCTTGAACTTTTGCCAAGTATTGGGTACAGTTTGGGTTTGCCAAAAGTGGTAATGTACCTCAGTATCTTCACTTTCAAAACCAGCAGGTAATTCAGCAAAATCTTTAGTGCCATCAGGACGCACCCCGTAGTTTAGCTTTACAGTTTCGTACCAATCGTTACGGTCGGGTTTGGAAGCTCGCGCCCCATTACCTGTCCACTTGGCGGGGTACTCGTGATATTCGCCATAAATACCATCGGGTAGCTGAAAAGCTTCGTTAGGATTGTAATAGAAATTGTTGTTTACAACATAAGTTACTGAAATATCATCATCTTCGCCCAACCCACGTACTCCCTCAGGTTTAGCAATGCTCTCATAACGGCGTGCCACGTGGTTAGGCACTATATCCATTATTACTTTTAGTCTGCATTGGTGGGTACGCGCAATGAGGGCTTCCCACTCCTCTAAACGCTGTGCAGGATTGTCGGCAAGGTCTGGGTTTACCGTGTAATAATCCTTTATGGCATAAGGAGAGCCTGCTCGCCCTTTTACTACAGCAGGGAAATCGTTACTGATGCCATAAGCTGTATAATCGGTGGTAAGTGCGTGATGTAACACTCCTGTAAACCATATATGTGTAGCTCCTAATTTTTTTATTTCCAACAGAGCTTTCTCAGTAAAATCTGAGAACTTGCCCACTCCATTTTCTTCCTTAGTGCCCCACGCTTTATTGGTAGTATTCGTATTCCCAAAAAGCCTCGTCAGCACCTGATAAACTATTATTTTATCGTTCATTTTGTCTTGTTTTTCATTAATGCCTATTACTTTTGATTCGTTTAAAAAAACTTTGCCAAAACCTCATAGCTGTTGTGCTAAGAGCTTTGGCAAAGTATATAATATTACAAATCGCCCATAGGGTTTGTGTCGCCTGTACGGCTCGTGCCCATAAGCATTAGGTAGGCTTTCAAGAATTCATCAAGTTCGCCGTTCATTACGCTATCTACATCGGTAGATTCATAACTGGTACGTACGTCCTTCACGAGTTTGTAAGGGTGCATCACATAGTTGCGTATTTGTGAGCCCCACTCTATCTTCATTTTGCCTGCTTCTATCTCATCGCGTTTGGCTTGACGCTTTTTGAGTTCTATCTCGTACAACTGCGATTTGAGCAACTGCAATGCCTTGTTTTTATTATCGAGCTGACTGCGGGTTTCGGAGTTCTCAATAATAATTCCCGTAGGGTGGTGGCGCAGGCGCACAGCAGTTTCTACCTTGTTCACATTCTGCCCTCCAGCCCCACTAGAGCGCATTGTCTCGAAGGTAATGTCGGCAGGGTTGATTTCTATTTCAATAGTATCATCGGCCAGCGGGTATACATAGACCGAAGCAAAAGAGGTATGACGCTTGGCATTGCTATCGAAAGGTGAGATGCGCACCAAACGGTGTACACCATTCTCTCCTTTGAGATACCCAAAAGCATATTCGCCTTCTATCTCGATAGTAACTGTTTTTATACCTGCAACATCGCCTTCTTGGAAGTTGAGTGTTTTTACTTTGTACTTTTGGTTGTTGCACCACATAGTGTACATACGCAAGAGCATTGAAGCCCAGTCGCAACTTTCGGTACCACCTGCACCTGCTGTAATTTGCAAAACAGCACTCATCGCATCGCCTTCGTCAGAGAGCATATTGCGGAACTCTAATGCCTCAATAGCGTGTAGGGCTTGGGTGTACTGATGGTCTACTTCGTCGGCAGTAGCTTCGCCTTCTTTAAAGAAGTCTAACATTACTTCTACATCGGAGGTAAGGCGTTCGGCCTCTTCGTAGTCTTCAACCCATTTCTTTTTGGTGCGGAGCTCACGCATCACTTTTTCGGCCTCTTTGGCATTATCCCAAAAGTTGGGGGCAAAAGTTTTTTCTTCTTCGTTACTTATCTCAATGCATTTGGCATCTATGTCAAAGATACCTCCTTAACGCACCCAGGCGATTCACTAAGTCCTTTACTTGTTCGGTATTTGTCATACTTTTAATATCTCGGCTTCTTTGACAGCTAATACTTCTTCTATTTTTTTAATAAACTTATCGGTGAGTTTTTGTACGCGCTCTTCAGCATCTTTTTTGATGTCGTCGGAAGTTTCTACCTTTTTAATTTCTTTGTTAGCTTCTTGACGAGCATTGCGCACACTTATTTTAGCGTCTTCGCCTTCTCCTTTGGCTTGTTTTACGAGTTCTTTACGACGCTCTTCGGTCAATGGGGGAACGCTGATAATCACCATTTCGCCATTGTTCATAGGGTTGAAGCCTAAGTTGGCTATCTGAATAGCTTTCTCGATAGGTTGAATCATTTTCTTTTCCCAAGGCTGTATGGTGATAGTGCGCGAGTCGGGGGCAGCAACGTTGGCCACTTGGCTTAGAGGTGTTTGTGTGCCATAGTAGTCTACCATAACGCTACCTACCATTTGAGGGCTAGCTTTTCCTGCGCGGATATTGCCTAAGGCTTTGTCTAAGTGTTGCAATGTTTCTTGCATTGCTTCTGAGGTACTGTCTAAGATGATATTAATTTCTTCGTTCATTTTTTTATTAATTATTTACTGTTGTTCCTACATTTTCTCCTGCTACTACTTTAGCGAGATTGCCTTTTTTGTTCATATCGAATACGATGATAGGCAAATGGTTTTCTTGGCTAAGAGTAAAAGCTGTCATATCCATTACTTTAAGGTTTTTTTCCAATACCTCATTAAAGGTAATGCTATCAAATTTTACAGCATTTTCGTCTTTTTCGGGGTCGGCAGTGTAGATGCCGTCTACGCGAGTACCTTTGAGGATAACATCGGCATTGATTTCGATGGCACGGAGCACTGCAGCAGAATCGGTAGTGAAATAAGGATTACCTGTTCCTGCCCCGAAGATAACTACGCGTCCTTTCTCTAAGTGACGTACTGCACGGCGTTTGATGAAAGGCTCGGCAATGGCTTCCATCTTGATAGCAGTTTGCAGACGAGTGAAAATACCTTCGTCTTCTAAGGCACTTTGTAGGGCGAGCGAGTTAATAACAGTAGCGAGCATTCCCATATAGTCGCCTTGGACTCTGTCCATACCATTGCTAGCGCCTGCTACCCCGCGGAAGATATTTCCTCCGCCGATGACGATAGCTACTTCAACACCTTGTTTCACTACTTCTTTGATTTCAGTAGCGTATTCTTTTAGTCGTGTGGGGTCGATACCATACTGACGGTTTCCCATTAGGGCTTCCCCGCTAAGTTTCAGTAAAATGCGTTTATATTTCATTTTATATAGAGCTTTTTTTCTTTTTTGACTGTAAGATTTTACAAAGGTACAATATTTGAGGCAAACTACCAAAAAAAGAAAGAAAAAAATTGCTGAGACCTCCCACTTGAAGACGCCTTACAGGCAAAGTGGTTTCTTATTTGTCTTTTTTTGTTCTTCATCTTTAATTTGTACTTTTTACAGTAAAAAAGACTATCTTTTTCCTAGAGACAAAGATTTTTAAGAAACAGTTCAAACACCTGTTTGAGTTCACTACTGATTCACTATTTGTACACTGTTCGTCCGCTGTAGGGGTAGTAGTAAAAAATACTTTTGTTTTAGTAGCGCTAATAAGCATTTTAGAATAGTTAATTATCCATAAAAAGTTAGCGTTTATATTTGCTACTGTAATGGAACTACTATATTCTAATTAAGTTTTCGAGTAAAAGAGATTTTTTACACTTTATGGGGTTTGCCTACCGAATATACTTGTGGCACAAGACTTTTTTGACGAACGTTGGTTCTTTCAAGCGAGTGCCGCTTAGCCGTTTCAAGATGACTGCTGAAGAAAATAGACACAATGGAATATCATCCTACTTTAGGATTGGTTTTTCCTTAGCATTTTAAACACGTTTAAAATCATAAGAGAAAAATCTTCAAGTACTTTATTCTTGAAGGCTTGAGGAGTTTTTATTTGGACATTAGCTCGAACACACTGCACTTAAAAAGAAAGTGGCAATCAACAAATTTGCTAATTTGCCAATTAGTTTGTACTTTTGCGCCTTAGTACAAATTAAATTTTATTTTACCGATGAAAATAGCTTTATTGGGCTATGGAAAGATGGGTAAATCCATTGAACAGATTGCCCTACAACGCGGGCATACGATAGTAGCCAAAATAGACAATAACCAAACCGCTTTTGAGGTGGCGCAAGCCGATGTGGCTATAGAGTTCAGTACCCCAGAGAGTGCTTTTGCCAACATTAGTCGCTGTTTTGCCAACCAAGTGCCTGTAGTAGCGGGTACTACAGGGTGGTTAGCCGATTACCCTAAGGCAGTTGCCTTGTGTGAAGAGCACCAGAGTGCTTTTTTGTACGCTTCTAATTTCAGCATAGGTGTGAATGTTTTCTTCGCTCTGAACAAGACGCTCGCCAAGCTGATGGCTCCGCTGAAAAACTACGAGGTTTCTATACAAGAAATTCATCATATAGAAAAGTTAGACGCCCCCAGTGGCACTGCTATTACCTTGGCTGAAGACATCATAGCTGAGACTAGCAAAACGGGATGGCACTTGGGCACAGAGGCGGGAGCGAATGAGATTCCTATAGAGGCTTTGCGCATAGATAGTATACCAGGTAATCATACTATTACCTACGAAAGTGAGGTAGATACTATAAAAATAAAACACTCTGCCCACAGTCGTCAGGGGTTTGCTTTAGGGGCTGTGTTGGCTGCAGAATGGCTTGTAGGCAAGCGTGGGGTCTTTACGATGAATGATGTGTTAAATATTCAGTAAGCAAATTAAGGTATGACCATTTAGAGTTTTGCAAAACTTTGTAGGTGCAAAAACTTTGTGCCTGATAAACTACCTGTAGGAATATTTGGATGAAATTATCTCTGCTAATTAGGTTTTTGAAAAAAAGGCATTATTTTTGCAACCTGAAAGTTCATACAATCATAAGTTATGTATAAAATTATTTTCTCGGATATTGATGGCACACTACTCAGTGGTTTGCGCGTACTCTCAGAAGCTACTATTCAGCAAGTAAAACAGTTAGAGGGGAAGATTCCTTTCATATTGGTTTCTTCGCGTATGCCCCAACAGATGTATCATCTGCAAAGAGATTTGGGCATAGAAGGTCTTCCCTTGATAGCCTATAACGGCGGCTTGGTGCTCAATGGCGACCAAGTACTTCATTCTACTACAGTACCTTTCCAGATAATAGAAGAGTTGGTAACCCTAAATGAACAAGAATTTGAAGGGAAGGTGCACATTAGTCTTTACCACAATGGTGAATGGTACGCCCCCCAATACGACCAATGGGCTATGCGTGAAGAGCATAACACCCTTGTAGCACCTACCATACGGCCTAACCGAGAAGTATTGGCTGAGTGGGCTACAGAACAAAAAGGAGCGCACAAGCTAATGCTGATGGGAGAAGAGGAGCTTATAGAGCGAATGTTCCAGCTACTAAATGAGAAATACGCACAAAAGTTGCAGGTATACCGTGCCAAAAATACATATATAGAACTTTCGGACATTAAAGTTTCTAAACTGACTGGGGTGAAGGTTGTGTTGGATGATATTTATCACCTGCCACTATCGGAAGCGATGGCTTTTGGCGACAACTACAACGACCTTGAGATGATAGAAGGTGTAGGCTGTGGCGTAGCAGTAGACAATGCACGAGAAGAAGTGAAAGCCGTGGCTAACCACGTAACACTACACCACGCTAAGGATGGCGTAGCAGCTTTTTTAAAAGACTTCTTCAAGCACTGAGTTAAATCATTAAAAACTAATCATTAAGAATGACTTATTTGTACATTATTCTCCTTGCACAACTCTTGAATGGGCTTTTCTTTTGGAAAGGTTATCAAAAGGCAGGGCGTAAGGTTTGGGAGGCCTTTGTACCCTTCTACAACACCATTGTTTTCTTGAAAATCATCGAACGGCCTTGGTGGTGGGTATTTCTGTTGTATTTGCCTGTAATAGGTAATATTATGATAATTGTGATGACCTATGAATGGTTGCACGTATTTGGTTATCGGAAGAAACGCTATACTCTCTTATCGGTGCTGACCTTGGGCATTTATGCTGCCTATGTGATGTACTTGCCCACCACTAGCTATGTAGGCAAAGATTTAGATGCTATTAGACAAAACGTATCGTCTTGGGTGAGTGCTATACTCTTTGCCGTAGTGGCAGCTTCGGGTATTCATACCTACTTTATTCAGCCCTATATGATTCCTACTTCGTCTTTAGAGAAGACACTTTTGGTAGGCGACTTTCTTTTTGTGAGTAAGTTCCACTATGGAGTACGCGTTCCTATGACACCGCTTTCGCTGCCAATGGTACACGATTCAATTCCGCTGATAGGAACTAAGTCTTACCTAAAAACACCGCAGTTGCCCTATTTGAGGCTTCCAGCCTTGCAAAAAGTACACCGCAATGACATTACGGTTTTCAACTGGCCGACTGATACTGTACGCTATTTTCGCGATCCATCTCATATTCATATTGATAAACCCATTGATAAGAAGTCAAACTACGTAAAACGCACTGTAGCTATTCCTGGTGATGTGTTTGAGATACGAGATGGCGATGTGTGGATTAACGGACAAAAAGAAGTCTATCCTATCCGTGCAAAGCTTCAGGCTTCTTATGTAGTAGTTACACAACCTAACATAGCTTTAACTCCCCAGCTTATGTACCAAGAGTTTGGTGTAACTGACCCCTCTGGGCTTGTTGCAGAAAACACCTATATGTTTACTTCTCTTACAGAAGAGGTAGCGAAAACACTACAAAACAATCCTAATATAGTATCGGTAACGCGGAATGTGAACAAGGCAGGTGTTTATAATCCTTCTATTTTCCCACACACAAAAGTTTACCCTTGGAATGAGGATAATTATGGGCCTATTACTATTCCTGCCAAAGGAAAGACAGTTGATTTAACTATTGAGAATTTGCCTCTCTATAGGCGCATTATTAGCGTTTATGAGCATAATGTCTTGGAAGTAAAGGGATCTGATATTTACATCAACGGACAGAAGGCTACCCGCTATACTTTCCAACAAGATTACTATTGGATGATGGGAGACAACCGACACAATTCTGAAGACAGTAGGTTCTGGGGATTTGTACCTGAAGACCACGTGCTTGGGAAACCTGTATTGGTGTGGTTGAGCATCAATAAGTATGCGTCAGGATTTAATAAAATACGCTGGGAGCGAATGTTCACGACCGTAAATGGAGAGGGAGAAATACAGTCGTATCGCTATTATGTGTTTGCTGTGCTTGGGCTGTTCCTATTGTACAGTTTCTTGAAGAAAAAGAAAAAAACAGACGAATGATGACGCAAGCCTTATTACACCCTACTTATTTTCCTTCTATTGCCCAATTTCACTTGCTTCTCACGTGTCCTTGTATGCTGGAAGTGTCGGACAATTACCAGAAGCAAACCCTTAGAAACCGCGCCTACATTTACGGAGCTAATGGCAAGCAGGCACTTAATCTGCCTATCAAACACGTAGGTGGAGATACGGGGAGGCAGCTTTACAAAGATGTAAAGGTGGAGAATGAATTCCCCTGGCAGCGATTGCATTGGAAGAGTTTAGAGACTGCCTATAGGACTTCACCTTACTTTGAGTATTATGAGGATGAGCTGGTGAGTATTTTTGAAAAGAAGTATACCTACTTGTTAGATGTTAATCTTGATACCATAGAAATACTTCTGGGCTGTATGCAGGTAGCTCTTCAGTTTGATAAAACTACTAGCTACGAAGCAGCTCCACAGGGGTTGGTGGATTATCGTTTTTTGAGTTCGGCGAAGAAATTCTATCCCGTAGCGATGGAGCCTTATCATCAGATATTCTCGGATAAGTATGGTTTTATTCCCAACTTATCGGTATTAGACCTCCTTTTTCACGAAGGGCCTAATGCATCATCCTATTTGGCAACCGTAAAGGTATAAACTAATAAATTAATATTTTACAGAAATGAAGAAACTGTTTATTTTGTCGTTGGCCGCGTTAGGCTTTGTAGCTTGTTCTAAGCGAGCTGACTACATCATCCTGTCTGGTAAATTGGACGGCGTGGATGGAAAAGAAGGCATCACCCTTAAATTGATAGGAGGTGAGGTGCAAAAGGATATAAAAGTAAAGACAGATGGTACTTTTTGCGATACCCTTCACATTCCTACTAACTACTACACCATTGCAGGTCTCAACACTAATATGTACCTAGAGCAAGGTGATGAGCTAACCATAAACGTGAACCTTGCCCAAATGCCTCCAGTAGTAAAATTCTCTGGTAAAGATTCTATTGCCAATGTTTACCTACAAAAGAAGAGAGACCTACTGATGGAAAGCCAGAAGACATTGGAACCTCTGTTTGGAAAAAGCTTTGAAGAGCTGTCTAAAGGTATTGACGACCTGCAAAGCAAATATACTACCTTGCTTAAAGAAACTAAAAAACTATCGAAGGACTTTGTGAGCAAAGAAGAGAAGGCTATCAAATACGAAACACTGTATATGAAGACTATCTACCCTAACTATCACTTTGAACTCACCAAAGAAGATGTACAGTTGCCTAAATCATTCACTGATGAACTCGGCAAATTGGATTACGATATTGCAGAAGATTTTGAGAATTTCAATGCCTATAAAATGTTGGTATTAAACAATTTTTACAGAGAATTGGAAAAATCGGACGACAAGGAAAACATTTGGGGTAAACCTGTAGCCTATGTAAAAGGTCTTAAATCAGAAAATATTAAGAAGAAATTGGCTACTGATTTTATAGAATACGTATCGCCTACCAATACTCCAGAATCTAATGAGCAATTAGTAAGTGTTATAAAGGCTTATGTGAAAGATACAATGGCCTTAAAGGAGCTTGATCGCCGAATGGTAGCTATTGAAAAGCTAAAACCAGGGAAAGACTTTGCAGGGTTTGAATGCGAAGATGTGAATGGTAAAATGGTGAACTATGAAACTCTAAAAGGCAAATTGGTTTACATTGATGTATGGGCTACTTGGTGTAAACCTTGTGTTGGTGAAATACCTGCAATGAAAGCTCTACAAGAAGCTTACAAAGGTAAAAATATTGTTTTTGTAGGTATTTCAGTAGATCGCGATAAAGAAGCTTGGAAAAAAATGGTAGCTGAAGAGAAACTTGGAGGCTTGCAGTTGTATGTTCCAATGAATGTTATCAACGACTTTTCGGCTAACTACGAGTTATCTAATATTCCACGTTTTATGTTGGTAAGCAAAGAAGGAAAGATTATAGATATCAATGCGCCACGTCCGTCGGAAGATAAGATTAAAGCTCTTATTGATGCCAACTTGTAATCTCTAGAATACATACTTTTTTAATATACTTTGTCAAAGTCTCTAGAAGACTTTGACAAAGTTTTTTATCTGAACTCCTTTAAAAACTACTTGAATAATGAACTTCTACAACCTCAAACACCCAGACGAAATACTAAGTTTCAAAGAAGCTACTTTGCAAGGTTTAGGCAAAGACAAAGGGTTATTTGTTCCTCAGCAAATACCTGCGCTTCCATCTTCTTTTTTTGAAGAAATAGAAAGCAAAACAGATTTGCAAATAGCTACATCTGCCCTTTACCCTTATGTGGAAGGCTCTTTGACAGAAGAGGCTCTTACCACTATTTTAAGCGAAGTTTTTTCGTTTGAAACTCCTGTTGTACCTCTTTTAGAGAACACCTCGGTATTAGAGCTTTTTCACGGCCCTACACTTGCCTTTAAAGATGTTGGAGCTAGATTTATGGCAAGATGTCTCGGCAAGTTTGCAGACAAAAACCGTCCTGCTACTGTATTAGTAGCTACTTCGGGCGATACAGGTAGTGCAGTGGCCAATGGTTTCTACAAGGTGCCTGATGTACGCGTGGTGATATTGTACCCTAAGGGTAAGGTGAGCAAATTTCAGGAATACCAAATGACCTCTTTGGGTGAGAATATAGAAGCTGTAGCTGTAGAAGGGACTTTTGACGATTGTCAATCGTTAGTAAAGCAAGCTTTACACGACCTTATCTTGAAAGAACAACTTGCACTGAGCAGTGCTAACTCTATTAATGTAGCTCGGTTTTTGCCACAGATGTTGTACTACTTTTTTGCCTATAAGCAGCTGAAAACAACCTTAGAAAAGAAAGAATGGGTAGTAGCGGTGCCCAGTGGTAATTTTGGAAATATTACGGCAGGTTTGTATGCCCAAGCAATGGGGCTGCCTATAGCTCAATTTGTAGCAGGCAACAATGCTAATGATACTTTCTTCCAATACATTCAAACAGGTATTTACAAAGCTAAACCCTCTGTGGCTACCTACTCTAACGCAATGGATGTAGGCGATCCTAGCAACTTTGTGCGTATACAAGCCCTTTTTAACAACTCTTATGAAATAATAAAAGAAAAGATAAAGTGCATTTCTATCTCTGACCAACAAACATTGGCCGAAATTGAGCGAATTTACCGAGAGAAAGGATATATATTAGATCCTCACGGCGCTGTAGGACATTTGGCACTGCAGCACTTCCTAACCTCTGAACAATATGGTACTTTCTTGGCAACAGCCCATCCGTATAAATTTGATGAGGTAATCAAGAAAGTTATTCCTACTTTTGAAGTTCCAAAAGTAGATACTTCTGCTTGTTCTTATCGTTCTATTGCTAACGACTACTCGCAGTATTTGAATATTTTACGTAACTAATTTTTATGGCTCAAGAACTTACTTTTGAAGAATACGACCTAGCTAATGGCTTGCATATCATTCTTCACCAAGACAATACTGCTCCCGTGGTAACGATAGGGGTAATGTATCACGTTGGTGCAAAAGATGAAGATCCTACTCGTACAGGCTTTGCTCACTTTTTTGAACATCTGCTTTTTGAAGGTACCCAACATATAGAGAGAGGTAAATGGTTTGATATTGTATCGGCTAACGGAGGTCATAACAACGCTTTCACCACTCAAGACAAAACTTATTATTACGAAGTCTTTCCAGCTAATAACCTTGAATTGGGTTTATGGATGGAAGCTGAACGTATGTTGCACCCCGTTATTAATGAAATAGGCGTGAGTACCCAAAATTCGGTGGTGAAAGAAGAAAAGAATCAGCGTATAGACAATGCTCCTTATGGCAGAATAATGTACCGCTCGGCTATCAATCCGCACTTGTTTAAGGAACATCCCTATCGGGGAACGGTAATAGGAAAAGTAGAACACCTTGATGCTGCTACGCTGCAAGAGTTTATAGATTTCAAGAAGAAATACTACAATCCTAACAATGCCGTATTGGTAGTAGCAGGTGATTTCCAGAAAGCGAAAGCTAAGGAATGGATTCAACAGTATTTTGCGACTATTCCTAACACAGGGGCTCCTATAAAGCGAACTAAGATAGTAGAACTTCCTATTCTTCAAACTATAAAAGTAACAGAGTATGACCCTAATATTCAAATTCCGCTAAAACTATACGCTTATCGCACCCCTGCAATGTCTGACAAAGATGCTTATACACTTGACCTGATAGCTTTCTTGCTGACTGATGGCAAAAGTGCAAGACTCTACAAGAAAATGATTGATGAAGAACAAACAGCGTTACAGGTTTTGGCTTTTTCTGACCCACAAGAAGATTATGGTACTTATGTAATAGGGGCTTTGCCAATGGATGGCATCTCTTTAGAAACTTTGGCTACCCAAATAGATGAAGAAATTCTTAAATTGCAGACTGAACTCATTTCGAGTAGAGAGTATGAAAAACTTCAAAACCAAATAGAAGCTCAGTTTGTGGCTCAGATTAGCAATATGGAAGGAATAGCTCTTTCTTTGGCTGATAGCTATACTTTTTACAATGATACCAATCATATCAATGAATCTATACACCACTATCGCGCTATTACACCTGAAGATATTCGCTCAGCAGCACAAAAGTATTTAGGCAAACACCAACGTTTGGAACTTGACTACTTACCTCAACCATAATCCCTTTGAGAAAAAATGACAACCGTAAATCGTTCTATACAGCCCACTTCAGCTCCCTCTCCTATAATAAACTTGGGCACCCCTATTATACATACTCTTGATAATGGTCTGAACTTGCTTATTGTGGAAAACCACAAATTGCCCCAAGTAACTATTCGTTTGACCTTAGATGAGATGCCTGTTATTGAAGGAAAACAAAAAGGTATTGCTGACCTTATTTCGCTCATAGCAGGTAGTGGTTCCATTAGGACAGATAAGGATAGTTTTAATGAAGAAATAGACTATTTGGCTGCGACCCTCTCGCTTTCGCCTAATGGAGGTTATGCACAAACTCTTTCTAAGTACTTTCCGAGAGTCTTAGAACTTTTGGCAGAGGCAGCACTTTATCCTAATTTCTCGGAAGAAGAGATGGAAAGAGAAAAGGCTCGCATTGTGCAGAGTATCAAGGCAAACGAAAGCAATGCTGAGATGATAATGAAGCGCGTGCAACAAACTTTGCGCTATACACAGGCACATCCTTATGGTGAATACATCACTGAAGAAAATGTGCAAGCGCTTACTGTTGAACAACTAAAGCATTATTATCAAGCTAATTTTGTGCCCAACAATGCCTATTTGGTAGTAGCAGGAGATGTAAATCCTCAAGAAGTTATAGCTTTAGTGCGTCAGCATTTTGAATTTTGGCAACCAGTTCAGCAACTTAGAACTCCTTTGTTTGTTCCTGAAAACGTTGCTCAAACACAGATTAATCTTATTGATTTGCCTACCGCTGTACAATCAGAAATAAGAGTAACCAACCTATTAGACCTAAGTATGGATCACCCAGACTACTTTCCTTTTCTAATAGCTAATAGTATCCTTGGTGGAGATTTTGGTAGCTACATCAATATGAATTTGCGAGAGCAGAACGGTTATACTTATGGAGCCTCCTCGTCGTTCAAAACGGATAAATGGACAAAAGGGCTCTTCAATATCAAGACGAAAGTAGGTAATGGAGCAACAGCAGAAGCCATCAAAGAAATTCTAAAAGAAGTAAAACGCATTCAAACAGAGCCCGTAAGCGAAGAAAAATTGGCTCAGGCTAAAGCGCAGTATTTAGGTCAGTTTATTTTGGCAACCGAACGCCTTCAAACTATAGCTAACTATGCTATCAACATAAGAGTGCGCAAGCTACCAGAAGATTTTTACACAAACTACATTGCGCGTATCAACGCTGTAACCAAAGAAGATGTGCAACGAGTAGCTAATACCTATATAATGCCACACCAGTTCCGAATTATAGTAGTGGGGAATGCAGCTGAGATAGCTTCTGATTTAGAACAGCTTACTTTTGAAGACGAAAAGATTCCAGTTTACTATTTTGACAAATATGCTAATCTCCTAAAATAGTGTATTTTGACATTTGCCTACCGTTTTCTTTTCGATTGAATTTTTCTTTGAACCTTGATTGACGTGTAAGACTTTAAAGACTTTGTTTACAGTGTTTTAAATCTTTTTAGGGCTTATATAAAAATAATTTAGAGCAAAAAAATGTGGAAAAAAATAGTGGAATATTTGTGAGATTCAAAAATTTGCTATACTTTTGCACCTCAAATTAAATATTTAATCATTTTATTTATGAATCAATACGAAACTGTTTTCATTTTGAATCCCGTTTTATCTGAAACACAGATAAAGGAAGCAGTAGAAAAGTTTGAAAATTTTCTTACTTCAAGGGGTGCAGAATTTGTATCAAAAGAGAATTGGGGCTTGAAAAAATTAGCTTACCCTATTCAAAACAAAAAAAGCGGATTTTACCACCTTTTTGAATTTAAAGTAGCTGGTGAAGTAATTGATGCCTTTGAATTAGAGTTCAGACGTGATGAACGTGTAATGCGTTACCTCACTGTAAAACTTGACAAACACGCTATTGCGTGGGCTGAAAAGAGAAGAGCAAAGTTAAACACTAAAAAAGCGTAAGAAAATGGCAGTAGAACAAAAAAAAGGAGATATCAAATACCTCACTCCACTAAACATCGACACTTCTAAACAAAAGAAATATTGTCGCTTTAAAAAATCAGGTATTAAATACATTGATTACAAAGATGCTGACTTCCTCTTGAAGTTTGTGAACGAACAAGGTAAATTGCTACCTCGTCGCCTTACTGGTACTTCATTGAAGTTCCAACGCAAAGTGGCTACCGCCGTAAAAAGAGCTCGCCACTTGGCTTTAATGCCTTATGTAGCCGATTTATTAAAATAATAACAAGGAGTAGAAACTATGGAAATTATATTAAAACAAGACGTACATAATTTAGGTTTTAAAGACGACGTAGTTACCGTTAAGAACGGCTATGGGCGCAATTACCTTATCCCACAAGGATTGGCAATTTTAGCTACTCCATCAGCAAAAAAGGTGTTAGCTGAAAATTTGAAACAACGTGCTTTCAAAGAACAGCACATCATTGAAGAAGCTAACAAAACAGCTAAGGCTCTTTTGGCTTTGGCAGTGAAGATTGTAGCAAAAGTAGGTGCTGGAGATAAACTATTCGGTTCTGTTAATAATGCCGATGTAGCTGCTGAATTAGCAAAAGCAGGTCATAATGTTGACAAGAAATTTATCGCTATTGCAGGGAATACTATTAAAAGAACAGGGAAATACAATGCTGCTATCCGTTTACACCGCGAAGTAGTAGTTGATTTTCCGTTTGAAATTGTAGCTGAAGTAGTGAAAACAGAAGCTAAACCAGTGGAAAAACCAGCAGAACAACCTGCTCAAGAAGTAGCAGAGCAACCTGCAGAAAACTAATTGATACTTAGGAGTTAAATAGTTCATATCAATTATAATTTTTAATACCTACAAAGGAGCAAAACCTTTGTAGGTATTTTTTGTACATTATATTTTTTAGTTTCAAAAATAATACCTACCTTTGTACTTGTTTTAGCAATTTACCATTAATGATGGAATCCAAGATTAATACAATAGGCTTAACTATTTGGGGATACAAGCAAGGCTGTAAAGTATTATCATCGCAAGGGGTTAATTTTCAGTTGCAAGAGGTGAAAGACAGACTGAAAGATATCAGTGCTTTCATTCGCATACATACCCCTCGCGTAGATTTTTATACATTACAGTTTACCCAGAATTACAGGATTTACACCCAATACCGCTCTTCGCGAGAGGTGAATGGGCAAACAGGTGTGTATATAGCTATTTCCTTATATATTCCTCATCATTTGCAATGGCGTGGTATTAGGCTGGTACTAAACCTCCTAATGGATATGTATTTTGCAGAACATATTAATTATGAAGATAATACTCCTCTGTTAAACGAAAGAGAAGATATTTCTCCTTATTTTAACTTGCTCAGAGGTTATGAAAAACAGCTGGCAGAGGAACCAGAGGCTAAATCTTGCCTTTTGCAGCTTCCTTATATGCCTAAGGTATTTCCTTATGCCGACCTTTCTGAGATAGATAAATATTTTCATTTTCCTTACATTCCTGAGTTTGCTAATTTACAAGATGTTGTTTTCTTGCGCAAAGAGTTTGTGGAAGATCCAAGAGCATACAGTATAGATTTCCTATTTCCAGAATACCGAATACCTCAGCAAAATGCTTCAAATCAGAGTGCTTCAAATGAAGGTGTTTCACGCTTTTTAATTAATAGTGCCAATATGAAAATATTGGCCTTTATGAAGAATGGTAGAGATGTAGGAGCTTCCTATGTAAATGAAACTTTTTCTGATGATGATGCTATTGAGTTGCTTCTTGAAAAATCTCGGTATTATCAAATGTTCTCTTTTAATGATACCATTAAGAAAGCTGTCCGTAAAGGTTATGTGAAAAAAATAGAGGGTAATTATGTTTTAGCAGATATTCCTTTTTCTAGTAAGGATTTTAAAGTATATGTACAAACGCCTCAGCAAGAATTTCAGAAATATATATCTTTCTTGTCGTTAGAAAGTAGCAATTTTAAGGCTAAACTCTATTCAGATAGCAAAGGTTACTATTTTCTTTTCAAAGGAGAAGAAGCGCGCAATATTTTTAACATTAGCTACAATGGTATTGTATTTAAAAGTAACTATATGGTGGACGACAGAGCACCTCTTAGTATATCCTTTGAAAAATATCAGTTTACCATAGTTTCTAATCAGATAGTTCCTATTGCGCTAAAAATAAACGGAATCTTATTCAGTAAATCGCTGCGAAGCGATGCTCCTATTGATATTGTTTTGCCAGAGCATTTGTATCATTTTGAGTTTGAAGACTTAGAAAACCAGAGAGTTATTAGTATTTCTAAGAGCGGAGAGGTGAATTTTGAAGTGGCAGCCAATGGTCAAAATCCTCAAATGATAGCTTCGCAAAGTCCAACAAGAGCAACAACTCAAGAATTAGCGTTAGTAGATGAAAAAAGAGCCAATACGCAAGAACAAGAAGAAGATGGGCAACTTTCTAAATCTCGTTTTTTGTGGTGGAAAATAGCGTCAATAATAGTATTTGTATTGGCATTAGTAGGAATAGGTTATTGGTTTATTTTACCGATGTTTAAGGATCCTACAAAGGCCTATGTGTATTTTATTTCAGATAGTAGAATTAAGGAAATCTATTTTTTGACAAATATAGATGAGCGTACCTATGAAATAGATAGAACTTGCATACGATTGAAAAAAAGTATTCCGATTGCAGAAACTAAACTGATTATAGATTTTGACGATGAAGGAAAAGATACACTGACTCTTGTTCAAGAACAGTTAAATGAGCTTGCTCAATTAATTGAAAAAGGAAAGAAAGACACTTTGCAAATAGAATTGCTTTCACCTGCAAGAGCTTTCTTATCTGAAGTGAGTCATTGGAAAGAAACCCACGCTGACCCCAAAGGAAGTCTATTTTGGGCAGAGGCTAAGAAACGCAATTTTCTGACTGAAAATCTACGTCCTGAGTTTGAGAAAGCAGTTTGGGAAAACTTCTTGAAAGTATTTGATTATTCGGCCTATAATAGCGAACAAGTGGATAGTTTGCTGAGTCCTTATTTGAAAGGAGGTACTGATGAATTGAAAATTTATCAAGCAAAATTGCGACAAATTATAGATGATAGCAAAGCAAGAGAACAAGAAGAGGTAGAAGAAGCTCCTAAAAAACGTATAATAGACTCTCCTAAATCATTGATGAAGGAATCAAAATCTGAAAAGTTGCCATCTTCTAAAAATGCCTCTCACATACCTGTAGAAAAAACACCTTCGGTAGAACAAGTAGAAAAACAGACAGAAAGGCTAGAAAGAATAGAAACTCCTTCGGATACACGTGATTCTAAGACTATCACAAGGAGAAACAAAAGAGGTGTAAGACCGCAGGCTAGTAATGTAAAGCTTACAGAAGAGTTTATCAGCGACTTAAAACGCTTTAATTCTCAGTTGTGTTCTGAGGAAATAGTAAATAAGGTGAAGATAGCAATAAAGCGCTTGGATACTAAAGATTGGGAGGTGGTAGTTTATGAGTTTAACCAAGGTAAAAATGAAATAGAAGAGAGAGCAAATCAGTATAGTATCTTTTTTGGAGCTCTTAAAAAAGGAACTTCTATAGACCAGGTAAAACCCTCTCTTTTTGCAGGCCAATCTAGCTTAATACATTTCTTGAAAAAAGGAAATAATTTTGACTTAGTAAAGGGAAAAACTCAACTGAAAACATTTGCTGATATTCGACAAGCAATCATTAATACAGGTATTGACCCTAAATTGATACGTTGATAGTAATTTAAATCAATCAATATGATAGAGACTTTTAATCAGTTAGACTTCCTTCTAAAAGGCTTTTGGATGGTAGCTATTCCTACCTCTGTTATTTTTTTAATTCAGATGGTACTTACCTTTATGGGAAGTGATGCTTCTGAGGGTACACATGCTGATTTTGACGGCAATTTGGATGGGGGGGATATGCCTTTCCAGCTTTTTTCTTTTCGCAATTTGCTAAACTTTTTGTTAGGATTTAGCTGGACAGGGATTTCTTTTTACAACTTGATTTCTAACCAGTTGCTATTAGTGCTGATTGCCATAGGGGTAGGAGGGCTATTTGTCTATTTATTTTTCTTAATAATTAGAGCTTTGATGAAATTATCGGAAGATAACACTTTTAATCTTACAGAAACAGTAGGAAAGGTAGCTGATGTTTATGTACCTATTCCTGCACAAAAAGGAGGGGTAGGTAAGGTAATAATTAGCATCAGAGGAGCCATTCACGAACTAGATGCAATGACAGTATCTCAACGTATTCCTTCTAATACTAAAGTAAAAATAGTTTCTATTGAGGATTCTGTACTTTTTGTAGAACCTTTGTAGATGAACAATAATCTAAATTTATAATTTTAAAATGAGTAAAGGACCTATTTCTCAATTTATCGAGAACAATTTTTTACATTTCAATGCTGCTGCTCTTGTAGATGCAGCTAAAGGCTACGAAACCCACTTGACCGAAGGAGGAAAAATGCTTGTTGCCTTGGCTGGAGCAATGAGTACTGCCGAATTAGGAATTTCACTTGCCGAGATGATTCGTGCAGGGAAAGTAGATATCATTTCTTGTACAGGGGCTAACCTTGAAGAGGATGTGATGAACTTAGTAGCACACTCTCACTACAAACGAGTGCCTCACTACAGAGATCTTACTCCAGAACAAGAAAGAGAACTTTTGGATGGTCATTATAATCGCGTAACTGACACTTGCATTCCTGAAGAAGAAGCTTTTCGTCGTTTACAAAAGCACTTGGAAGAAGTGTGGCACAGAGCTGAAAGCAAAGGCGAACGCTATTTTCCTCACGAGTATTTGTATCAGGTAGTCAAATCAGGTGTGTTGGAACAATATTACGAGATTGACCCTAAAAACTCTTGGATATTAGCTGCTGCAGAAAAGAACTTGCCTATTGTATGTCCTGGTTGGGAAGACTCAACAACAGGGAATATCTTTGCTGCAAATGTAATTAAGGGAAATTTAAAGGCTTCAACTGTTAAAACAGGTATTGAATATATGATTTACCTTACAGAATGGTACCGAGCTAATTCAGGAGGTAAAGGAGTTGGCTTTTTCCAAATAGGAGGAGGAATTGCTGGAGATTTTCCTATCTGCGTGGTACCTATGATGTATCAAGACTTAGAATGGGAAGATGTACCTTTCTGGTCATACTTCTGCCAGATATCTGATTCAACAACTAGCTACGGATCTTATTCTGGAGCAGTACCTAATGAGAAAATTACTTGGGGAAAACTTGATATTGATACGCCTAAATTTATTGTAGAGTCTGATGCTACTATTGTAGCACCTCTTATCTTTGCTTATCTGTTAGGAAAATAGTATAAGTTTGACATTAAGTAATATGCTGCAAAACCTTTAAAAGAGGCTGCTTAAGAAGTTATAACTTCTCAAGCAGCCTCTTTTTTGTATAGTAGATTTTTATTGTTTAAAAAACTATGAATGGGTTTAACTTTTTTGATTAGATTATACTCTAATATAAAACCCTTGTTTAGGTTGTTCCTTTCTGATGAATACGTACCCTTGCCAAAAAATATCAATGTAAGCTGTAATTTTAGGAGACTTGAGTAGCTCTTGCCATAAAGCTTTATTCTTTTGGCAGTGGATATTATCAATGATTAAGACACTATCATTGTGCATATAATCTAAAAAAATATCCAATTCTTTCTTAGGTTGATGGATAAAGATAAGGTCATAGTTTGTAGGAGTTAATTCAGTAAAAATGATAGAGTCTTTGCTTATACTATTAATTTTTTTTAGAGTATCTTCTTCTGTGAAAATACTTTTTACTTTAAAATAGTAAATGATTTTTAGTAATAATTGTATTTGTTTTTTAGATAAAGAAGTTGAGGAGAAAATAGGAAGTAAATCTGCTAACAGCTGCTTATTGTAAAGGCATTTAGTAACAAAATCAAAAACAAAAGGTGAATGAACACCGTGCTCATTAGTTGATTTTAGTAGAAAAGAGAGATAAGATTTTAGAGCAAACATAGTTTTAATAATTCGAGAGTAAAAGGTATGCTGATGATAGATTTTAAAGTATCTATCCTATGATATTCACTTTTTTCCTGCTATACTATAGTCAGATCGAAAGTTATTTGTTCCATAATTACTTTTCACACATCTAACTCTCAATCTGACTAATGGTAAAATCTACTGTAGTAAGCACAAGGATACTATTCACTACTAAATGATGAGTACAAATAGTAGAAAGCTGAGTTTTTTCAGTCATAAAGGGATTTTTAATAGGTTCGATAGCTACACTACTTCAGCTACCACAAAAGTACTTCCCCCTACAAAAATGAAGTCGGTAGGAAGAGCAGCTGCCTTAGCTGCAGTTAAGGCCTCTTGCACCGAAGGGTAGGCTTTGCCTTTTAACCCCTGTTCTGTAGCAATGGCTTCTAGAGTATTGGTGTTTAGACCTCTTGCAATGTTGGGCGAACAGAAATAGTAAGTTGCTTCTATAGGAAATAATGGAAGTACACCCTTTACATCTTTTTCCTTTACAAAGCCTACTACTATGTGTAGGTGAGTGTATGTCTGTTTTTGTAGTTGCTCTATTACATAGGTTAGTCCGCCTATGTTGTGTCCTGTATCACATACAATAGTAGGATGTGTACCTAAGGTTTGCCAACGTCCTTTTAGGTTTGTGTTCCGTACTACGTGCTGCAGTCCATTTTTAATATTCTCACTACTAATAGCCCAGCCTTTATTGATTAAAATTTGAAGTACCGCCAGCACCCCTTTGATATTTCTTGTCTGATAATAGCCTTTTAGGTCTGTGGTAAGGGTAGTTTGCAGTGTATGGGCAAAGGTGATAGGAGCGCTTTCTTCTTGAGCTCTTTTCTCAAAAACAGCAGCTGTCTCGCTCTGGTATTCGCTGATGACCACAGGGGTATTAGGCTTGATAATACCTGATTTTTCAAAAGCTATTTTAGGCAAAGTATCGCCTAGAATATCAGTGTGGTCTTTGGAAATATTGGTAATGAGCGATACTTCTGGAAGAATGATGTTTGTAGAGTCTAAACGGCCTCCTAGCCCTACTTCTATGACTCCTATGTCTACTTTTTCATTGGCAAAATAGTCAAAGGCAAGCCCTACGGTCATCTCAAAGAAAGACAGGTGGAGTTCTTCTAAAAATGGTTTATGCTTAGCTATAAAGTTAACAACATAGTCCTCAGGAATTTCTTCTCCGTTAATTTTGATGCGCTCTCTGAAATCTTTTAAGTGTGGCGAAGTGTAAAGTCCTACCTTATAGCCTGCTTCTTGCAAAACAGAAGCTAACATACTGCTGGAAGAACCTTTGCCATTGGTACCAGCGATGTGTAGTGTTTTAAATTTTCTTTCAGGATTGCCTAAATGTTCTGCAAAAGCAATCGTTTTGTCTAATTTATTGTTCAAAGCAGTCTTTCCTTGTGTTTGAAACATAGGTAACTGATTGAACATCCAGGATAGTGTTTCTTGATAGTTCAACTTTAAAGATTTTTATGTGTATAGAATTAAAAATGAGATAATCAGTTAGTGGTAACTGTTATCTCATTTTGTGTTTTATAACTTCTTCTTTTTCAAATTCAAACATCTCTTTTCTCTATAGTTGTTAGAGAAAGGGCGAGTAATAAGCAATAAGATGATTGCTGCAAAGATAATAAGAAACATCTTTATTCGCCAAGTTTAAAGTTAATAACAATAAATCCTATTTGTCGGATAGGAGCATTTTCATCGGGGTTCCAACTGTGTTTGTAGGCTGTTTTCCGTGCTGCTTCTAGGAGGCATTGAGCAGAGTTGGTAGTCCCTTTCACCCCAGCATTGGCTTTCACTACTTTTCCGGTGCGGTCCACTTCTATTTGTACTACTACACGACCTTCTTCGTTGCAGTCTTGCAATACCTTTCCTTGTGTAGCAATGCTGCGTCCTTTCAGCCCCCAGCCTTTGCCCATATTGCCACCACCGCCGGAACCATAGTACGAATCGGCATACTGACTGCCATCTATTTGTCCTTGGTAACCAGGTTTGTGTCCATCGCCTTGTCCTGTAGCGTTGCTACCTCCTGCATTGGCAGCTCCTAAAATATTAGAGAGAGCATCAGAGGTCTCTCTAGAGGGTTTAGGAGTCTCTTTTTTGGGCTCAGTCTTGGGTGTTTCTTTCTTTTTTTCTTGTTTTTTAGGTACTTCGGGGACACTTACTTCCTCTTGATTGTCTTGAGCTAAAAGATTCTCTTTCACTTCTTGCTCACTACTCTCTTCAGGTTTGCTTTCGGGCTCAGGTTTATTTTCTTCTCGTGGTGCAGATGGGGGAGGGGAGTGTTTTCCCATTCCTTCTAAATCAACTCCATAGGCTACTTCAACACCACTTTCGGGAGCAGGGTCTAAGTATTTCATCCCTGCAAAAAAGAGTAAGAAGATGACTACCACCATTATAGCTGAAGTAATAGCTAATGATTTTCGTTTATATTCTGTATCCAATAAGCTCATAGTTCATTTTACTTTGGACGAACTGCCAAAATAACTTTATACTGATTTTGGTTTGCTACGTCCATTACGGTTACTGCATTTTCAATAGGGACACTTTCTTCTACTCTCAAAATGATAGTAGGGGTATCAACTCCTTTGAGTGCCAATTTTAGTTCTGCATCTAAATTGTCAACAGAAATAGGTTTCTTGTCAATGAAAAAATTTAAATTCTTGTCGATGCTTACTGATACATTTTGTGTGTTTGTAGATTTTCCTTTGGCTTTAGGTAAAAGCAAATCCAACGCATTGGGGCTATTAGCTGTAATCATAAAAAAGACAAGCAAGAGGAACACAATATCGGTCATTGACGACATACTGAATTCTGGACTTACCTTATTTCTTCCTTTTAGTTTCATAGTGGTTTAAGGTTTAGTTCTACAAAGGTTCATTTAATAAGTCTAAGAACTCAACAGCATTGGCTTCCATTAGGTGTACAATCTTATCGGTTTTTACTACCAAGTGGTTGTAACCTACGTAGGCAATAATCCCTACAATTAGTCCTGCTACAGTAGTAGCCATTGCAGTGTAAATACCTCCTGCCAAAGCTCCCATTTCAGCTTGTCCGCCTGCCGAAGCCATTTCGTGAAACGACATAATCATACCTACAACAGTACCGAGAAAGCCTATCATAGGGCCAGCTCCTGCTATAGTGGCTAAAATGGCTGTATTCTTTTCTAACTGGTAAACTTCGAGAGTTCCGGCATTTTCAATTGCTTTGTTAATATCTTCTAAAGGTTTTCCTATGCGCGAAACCCCTTTTTCAATGAGTCGTGCTACAGGGGTGTTGGTCTGTACACAAATCATTTTAGCGGCATCTAATCTGCCAGAAGCTATACAGTCGCGAATCTTGAACATAAAAGTCTTATCAACTTCTGAAGCAGCTTTGATAGCAAACAAACGTTCAAAATAGATGTAAAGTGCTACCCCCAACATCACAAAAAGAACGCTGATGATAATCACATTCCCTGTGCCCCCTCCTAAAATCATTTCCATTATAGAGAGCGTTTTCTCTTGTACTACAGGCGATGCAGCTGCTGCTGTATCGGTAGTTACTCCAATAGAAGCTTGTAATCCTAACATAATTAATTGTTTTTGTATTTAAAAATCTCGCAAAAGTAATAAATATTTGTGAATGCACAAGGGATAACGACTAATTTTTTTGTGTCTACTCGAGTAAATAGCTAAAAAAGGCTGTTCAGTATGCCGAACAGCCTTTTCCTTAGGTGGACTCTACTGGATTCGAACCAGTGACCCTCTGCTTGTAAGGCAGATGCTCTGAACCAGCTGAGCTAAGAACCCTCGTTTTTAATTCGGGTGCAAAAGTATAACCTTTTTTGATAACCTCCAAATATTTCACGAACTTTTTTATGAAAAATATCCTAAACGCATTGTTGTTGTTTGATTATCAGTGTAAAAATATATGGGGATTCTTCTCAAAGTACTGATTTTTTAGAAACTGATATCTAACTTTTGCAATGTAGGTAATCATTTCAGTTTATATTTCAAAAACATTCCAATGTTTTCTCTGTAAGACTGTTTTTATAGCCTCTGTAGCCTGATCCTTACTTAAATAAATGTCTCCTTTTTTGCTAGCTTTTTTTTCAGGGAGGCTTTCTACAAATTGACTGAGTGCTTCGCCTATAAGCCCTTTCCCCTCAAAGCGTTCAATACTTACATCTGTAAGATTAGAGTTGTTGCTGACGTCTAAATTCTTAAGTGGAGTAGCTGAGACGCGTAAAAAATTAAGGTTAGGGCAGAAGCTAAGATCTAAAGAGGTGAGAGCAGTGTCAAAAGTATCAAAAGTCTCTAGACTGAGTAGATATTCGCTAACAGTTAAGGAGGAGAGTTGGGGATTGCTAGCTAAGAAAAGAATTTCTATATTAGGCGCTTTGCTGAGATCTAACCTTTCAAACATATTATTCGCTAAATCAACTGTTGTAAGAGCAAAAGCGTTAAGGCTTAAATTTTTTAGAGTATTTTTTCTTAAATAAAGTTCTTCTAGCTTGTTGTTTAAGCTGAGATCAAGAGAAGTGAGTTTGTTATTTCTAACATCCAATTTTTTTAAATCGGGAGCATTTTCTAGTTTTAAGGAGGTAATTTCGTTGTCGTTTATCTTGAGTTCTCCAATTTTGCCATAAATTTTAAAGGTTTGGCTTTTAAGGGGGAAACTGAAATTTTCTATTCTATCAGGTCTCACAATTTCGTCAGTACCCTCCTCAAATTTACCGCTGTTGTTGATATCTATCCAACCTTTAATTATCGTTGATATCACATCATCTTTATCATATACACCATTACGGTTTCTGTCTATCCATTTCAAATTTTTGTAAGGGGCATTTCCTATCTCTAAATGTATTGTTTCGCCTATTTTTTTGGTAGTGGTAACTTCTATAAAGTAGTCCGTTTCAAATTTCTGCGTAGGTTCAAGATTGGTATCACGAATTCCAATGGTTTTGTCCTTAGCAGTAGTAAAAATTTTCTTGGGGGATTCAGAAGCATTTCCTGCTTTGTCCCATACTTTTACCCATACAGTATAAGAGGTATTGGGGGTGAGATTAGCAAGAGTTTGTTCTGAAAAATGTGCTTTTGGAGAGCCAGAAGTCTTTATATTTTTACTTCCTTGCCAAAGCAATTGGTATCTCAGGTCTTTAGGAGCTGTTTGGTTGTCTACTCCCGATTGCCATTTAATGTTAGCACTATCATCACTCACTTCTATGTCGCTGATAGAAGCGGGAGTAGGGGGAACACTATCAATAGGATTCTGTCTTTCATCTTCAGTTTTAGAGCAACCTGCCAAGGCTATGGCGGAAGCAACAAGGAGTGCGATAGCTCCTTTTTGGAAAGTGTTGTTCAAGTTCATAATATTATAACTTTAGTGTATGCAGCAAAGGTACAAAATAATTAATAAATTAACAATAAAAATAGTAGTTTTTTAGAGGCATTACCCAAAGTATTAAAATAGCTTTTGCATGGCAAGTCTTGTTCCATCAACAAATTAGCTAATGTATGTCCACAAGTTTTTATAGCGTTGCAATTGGTTAAGCGTGTATGCTACGCATTGGTTTTCGGGGTATTTTAGTTCTGGGTCAGCTTTTAGCAAGTCAATGGCTTGAAAGCGGGCGGCCTTCAGTATGTCTTGGTCTTTCACTAAGTCAGCTATTTTTAGGGCAAGTACCCCACTCTGTTGAGTGCCCATTAGGTCGCCAGGGCCACGCAACTTGAGGTCTACTTCTGCAATCTCAAAGCCATCGTTTGTCCGCACCATTGTCTCCATACGCGTACGGGTGTCATTGCCCATCTTGTTGCCAGTAAGTAGTATGCAATAGCTCTGCTCGCTGCCACGGCCTACACGGCCACGCAATTGGTGTAGTTGAGAAAGGCCAAAGCGCTCAGCACTTTCAATAACCATTACCGAGGCATTAGGCACATTTACTCCTACTTCTATGACTGTGGTAGCCACCATTATTTGGGTTTCGTTGCGCAAGAAACGTTCCATTTCAGCATCTTTTTCATCGGGTTTCAGCTTTCCGTGCACCATTGATACCTTATATTTAGGATAGGGAAAACTAGCTGTAATATAATCGTACCCTTCGGTGAGATTCTTAAAATCTAAGGCTTCTGATTCTTCAATCAATGGATAGACCACGTAAGCTTGCCGGCCTTTGTCAATCTCACGTTTGATGAATTCATACGTTTCTGCTCGCTTGTTTTCAAAGTAGTGTAATGTTTTGATAGGTTTGCGCCCTGGGGGCAACTCGTCAATCACTGAGACATCTAAGTCTCCATAAACACTCATTGCTAAAGTCCGTGGTATAGGGGTAGCAGTCATTACTAAAATGTGAGGTGGTAGGGTGTTTTTGCGCCATAGCTTAGCCCTTTGTTCTACACCAAAGCGGTGCTGCTCATCAATAATAGCAAGGCCTAAGTTCTTGAATTGCACCTTGTCTTCCAAAAGAGCGTGAGTGCCAATGAGAATAGGGAGCTCGCCGGATAAGAGTTGTTCGTCTAATATTTTTCGCTCTTTGCTCTTGGAGGAACCAGTAAGGAGCCCCACGCTGATATTTGTGTTTTTCAGCAGGGCACAGATGGTTTGGTAATGCTGATTTGCCAAAATTTCAGTAGGAGCCATTAAGCAAGCTTGGCATTGATTGTCTACGGCCAAAAGCATCGTCATTAGGGCAACGATAGTTTTGCCAGACCCTACATCGCCTTGTAACAGGCGGTTCATCTGGGCATTAGACCCCACATCGGCTCGTATTTCTTTCAATACACGCTTTTGGGCAGAGGTAAGCGGAAAGGGGAGGTACTTATGGTAGAAATTGAGAAAGTGCTCACCAACTTTCTTAAAGGGTTGCCCTACAAACTTCTGTTTGTGTAGCAAGTTTTTGCGCACCAACTGCACCTGTATGTAGAAAAGTTCTTCAAATTTTAGTCGCAATGAAGCTTTGGTTAGTGAAGTTTGGTCTGGAGGAAAATGGATATGATGCATTGCTTCCTGCTTAGAAACTAAGTTCAAAGAGTTGCGTATTGGTTCAGGAAGTGTTTCAGCAAAGCTATTTCCTACCTCCTCAAAAACAGTTTGTACTAATTGACGCATCACACGGTTGGTGATATTTCGTTTGGCTAATTTCTCGGTTGAGGGGTAGACAGGCTGGATACTGTTATGGCCAGTTTTTTTGAACTCACTGAGCAAGTCCATTTCAGGGTGAGGCATAGAGAAAGTACCCCCAAAGAAGTTTAGTTTGCCAAAAACAACATAAGGTTCATTGATTTTTAGGCTATCGCGCATCCATTTGAGACCTTTGAACCATACCAATTCCATTGTTCCTGTCTCGTCTACAAAGGTAGCTACCAACCGGCTACTACGCTGGTTGGCCGACTCGACAGTACGTAGGTTCAGAATCTTCCCGACGAGCTGCACTTCGGTATTATTATTTTGCAATTCATTGATTTTATAATACTTGGTGCGGTCTATATACCTATTAGGGAATAGGTTTAGCAAATCTTGATACTCATAGATGCCGAGCTCCTTTTCGAGGAGTTCTGCCCGCTGTTGGCCTACGCCACGCAGGAAAGCGATGGGACTATGTAGGATATTCTCTGGAATCATAGTGCAAAGGTACGAGAAAACTATCAAATTAACAAACAGAAAAATTGCCTATAATATTCAATGCGATATTAGGAGTTAGGGTATCATCTTTCAAGAAAAAGCTAAAGTATATTTATTCCTAATTGCTTTTCGCAGAAGTCACGGCATTCGCATTTAAGATAATAGGTTTATACTTTATTAATAAACCACAAAAA
>CAUQNY010000011.1:0-37487 GCA_963519425.1 uncultured Capnocytophaga sp. | reverse complement strand
TTTATCAGCTGCCCCCTGCGCGTCTTCACTTCGTCTTCACTTCGTCTTCACTTCGCCTTCACTTCGTCTTCACTTCGTCTTCACTTCGTCTTCACTGTGTCTTCACTTTGTCTATACTTCGTCTTCACTGTGTCTTCACTTTGTCTTCACTTTGTCTTCACTTTGTCTTCGCTTTGTCTATACTGACATTACTCAAGCTGCCCGAGCAGACACGGCGTTCGCATTTAAAAGCCTAACCCCCGTTCCCCCTTCCCGAAAGGAAGGGGCAATCCTCAAAAGTGACTTTTAAAAGAGAAAATATCTAATATTTCCTACTATTTTTTGTGGTTTATTAATAAAGTATAAACCTATTATCTTAAATGCGAATGCCGTGCCCGAGCAGATTGCCCACTTGCTTCTTGGAAACTTTTTTCATACCTTTGTCCCCTCAAAACAATCTGATTACAATGGACGCACTTATTTTAGAACTAAAGAACAAAATTATAGAAGCCCTAAACCTTGAAGAGGTAACTCCCGACGACATTCTCACCGATGCTCCCCTCTTCGGCACAGGGTTAGGATTAGATTCTATCGATGCCCTCGAACTGATTGTCCTATTAGACAAACACTACGGCATCCATTTAGACGACCCGAAGAAAGGAAAAGAAATTTTTACCTCGGTGAAAACCATAGCTGACTATGTAGCAGCACACCGCACCAAGTAATATGTACCCCAACATCGTCATCACAGGGATGGGCATCCTCTCGGCCTTAGGCGACACGTTAGAGGCTCAGTGGGAACAACTAAAACATCAAAAACAGCTACTCAGCGAGCCTGAAGTGCTCAGCACGCGGCATAAAAGTGCCATAAAAGTAGGCGAAATCAAACGCACTAATGCACAGCTCGCTGCACAATTAGGTCTACCCCCTGAAAACAACTATTCCCGCACAGCCCTCTTAGCAATTCTCAGTGCCCGACAGGCCATCGCTCAAGCCCAACTGACCCCCGACGCCTTAGCGCAAACAGGACTCGTTTTCGCCTCTACCGTAGGTGGAATGGATATGACCGAGCGCTACCTATTCGACTTCGCAGAAAACCCTTCACTGCTGAGCTACCTACATACGCACCCTATAGGCGCCGTAGCAAGGCAGATAGCTACAGACAGCGCCCTTGGAGGGCTCCTAATGAGCGTCAGTACAGCTTGCTCATCGGCAGCCAACGCATTCATAACAGCAGCCAACCTACTGCGCACAGGCAGAGCCGAACAGCTACTGGTAGGAGGTGCCGATGCCCTTTCTAAATTCACTGTAAACGGCTTCCACTCCCTTATGATTCTCTCTGACAGCTACTGCACTCCCTTCGATGACAACCGCAAAGGCCTCAACTTGGGCGAGGCAGGAGCTTTTCTCGTCTTAGAAACCGAAGAAAAAGCTATCAGCAGGGGTGCAACCCCCTTAGGAAGACTCGTCGGGTGGGGCAATGCCAACGATGCGTTTCACCAAACAGCCTCCTCGGAAGAGGGCGAAGGAGCCTTCTTAGCAATGCAAAAAGCTCTAAAAGTAGCAGCGCTAACCCCTGACCAGATAGACTACATCAATGCCCACGGCACCGCAACCCCAAACAACGACCTCTCTGAAGCACGCGCACTACTACGCCTCTTCGGCCAGAATATACCACCATTCAGTTCGACCAAACCCTACACAGGGCATACCCTTGGGGCAGCTTCTGCAGTAGAAGCGGTCTTCAGCCTTTTAGCCCTACAACACCAAGCCATACTCCCCAACCTGAATTTCAGCACTCCTATGCAGCAAGTGCCCCTACAACCTGCCACACAGTGGGCAGAAAAACCTCTGAAATACGTCCTATCCAATTCCTTTGGCTTTGGAGGCAACTGTTCGACACTCATCTTTAAACGTTAAACCTTACATCTTGCCACTAACATTATTCTACCATTCCGCTTTGGAAGCCGGCACCGATGAAGCCGGTCGTGGCTGCTTAGCAGGCCCCGTTACGGCAGCAGCCGTAATACTTCCCCCTGACTTTAAAAACACCCTCCTCACCGACTCTAAGCAGCTCTCTGAAAAACAGCGCAACACTTTGCGTCCTATCATTGAGCGAGAGGCCGTAAGCTATGCCGTAGCCCACGTGCTCCCTGCCGAGATTGACACCCTGAACATCTTGCGCGCCTCTATCACCGCAATGCATCGCGCCATCGGTCAGCTAAGTGTGCCCCCTGAGTTCATAGCTGTAGACGGCAACAAGTTTGTGCCTTACCAAAAAATACCCTATGCCTGTGTCGTAAAAGGAGACGGGAAAATACAAACCATTGCAGCGGCTTCTATTTTGGCCAAAACCTACCGCGATGCCTATATGGAAGAACTCGCCCTGCAATTCCCAGAATACCATTGGCAGCAAAACAAAGGCTACCCCACCCCCGAACACCGCAAAGCCATAGCGAGCTATGGGGCTACCCCACACCACCGCAAAACCTTCCAGCTCCTTCCCGAAACACAACTATCGCTGTTCTAACACCTCTTGTTCTCTGCCTTGGCAACACACAGATAGGTAAAACACTTCTATTTCCGTTTCGAAAGGAAGCACTCTAATAGTGCACTTCTTTTTTCATCGTCTAAATTCCGTACATTTGACATAATTTAGTAATTGTTAGTTTGTCAATTAGTTTATTATTATTACTTTTGCGGCCAATAATTTTAAAAGAAAACACCAGATGATTTTAAACCAAGAAGAAAGTTGGAGAAGCCGATACGAAGAGACAATGATGTTCACAACGGACAACCTCGCCGCAGCCAAACGAAATAACAAATGGGGTTTTGTAAACCGAAACGGCAAGGAGATTTGTGCTTTTAAGTACGACAGCGTTCTCCCTTTTCTAACCGGAAGTGCCCTTGTAAAGATAGGAAACCTATGGGGCATCATCGACACCAAAGGGAAAGAGTTAGTCCCTATTTATTACGACCAAGTATTCTACTTTTCTGAAGGGTTAGCCAAAGTAGTGAAAAACGGAAAAACAGGTTTTGTAAACAAGAAAGGCACCGTAGTAATCCCTCTAATTTACGACGATGCTCAATCTTTCTTTTCATTCACCACCTCAGCGCGCATTGGCGATAAAGCCGGACACATCAACACCAAAGGGAAAGAAGTCATCCCTTTTGTATACCAAGACTCCCTGCCTTTCTTTGACACTTTGGCAGGAGTAAAACAAAACAACTTATGGGGATTCATCGACAAAAAGAACAACGCAGTTATCCCCTTCGAATACGAAGAAGTTGAGAACTTCTTTGCTAAAACTGCTAAAGCTATGAAGAATGGGAAATGGGGGCTTATCAATCAGGAAAACCATTTGCTCATCCCTTTTGAATACGACGATGTAACTACTTTCTGCAACGGATTTGCCTCAGCAATGAAAAACGACAAATGGGGGCTGATAGATGAAAATGGGCACGAAATTTGCGACTTCAAATACGACCTCATCGAAGATTTTTCCGAGCAAAAAGACTTCTCTATGGTACTCTTAAACGACCAATGGGGGTTCATTAACGCCAAAGGAGAAGAGATTATTGCCCCTCAGTACGACGATGCTCGCGACTTCTCTAATGGCTTTGCAGCCGTATGCCGAGAAGACCTATGGGGCTTTGTAGACACCAATGGGAACAACATACTCCCACTGCAATACGACGATGTAGACGATTTCACCGAACAAGGCTTCGCTATTGGCTTAATAGACGACACTCCATACGTTCTTTTCAAAAATGGGGAGAGTATGACCCTCGACGATTTCAAGACTGCGAACAAGAATGTATCTGAGCTTTTTCAAACAGAATAACCACAACTGTATACATAACAAAACACCGATGATTGTAAAAATCAAAAACCTTTCGAACAACCAGCTCCCTGCCTACCAAACTGCAGGAGCAGCGGGGGTAGACCTGAGGGCAAACCTACCTGAGGCCCCTATCTCGTTAGCTCCGTTAGAACGCACCTTGGTACCCACAGGGCTGTATTTAGAAATTCCCGAAGGCTACGAAGCACAAGTACGTCCGCGCAGTGGTTTGGCTGCCAAACACGGTATCACAGTGATCAACAGTCCTGGAACTATTGACAGCGACTACCGCGGCGAGGTAAGGGTTCCCATCGTAAACCTCTCAAACGAAACATTCACCATTGCACACGGTGAGCGAATCGCGCAAATGGTTTTTGCCAAGTACGAGCAAGTAACCTTCCAAGAAGCTACGGCTCTTTCTGAAACTGAAAGAGGAAGCGCAGGATTTGGAAGCACCGGAAAATAATGAACAACCACTTAAAACTCAAATGAAATATGAATTGCAAAATATCCTTTGCGGAACGAGCAAAGTTAGCTATGGAGATACTATCCAAGCAGCCGCCCGTTACCTTAGAAGAAGCCCGAGAACAAGCTCGAAGAGTGAGAGTACGAAACAACTCAAAGATAAAGAAACAGCGTACCTCTGTGAATGGATAGCATCAGAACAACTTTGGTATCCTGAGATTAATTTATCGCTATTCGTATCAGAAGGAGCTGAACAAAAAGTTTTCTTAAACAATGAAAAAGAAGTCATCAAGCTAAATGATGCCATTTATTACACTTCTTGGTTAGACTACTTCTACAACCTACTATTAAACAATTATTTTTTTCCTGACACAGCATACCAACTTAAAGGATTTTGGCGTGAAAGTGGCATACTTTATGCGGTTGTAAAACAAGATTTCATCAAGGAAGACAGCCCTACTTCGTTAGAAAGTGTGAGAACTTTTATGAAAGCTAATGGATTTGAAAACATCCGCAATAATGATTATAGGAACCCTAAATTAGGTATTATTTTAGAAGACCTACACGAAGAAAATGTACTTACCGCCAAGGGTTCTCTTTTCTTCATTGACACTGTTTTCTACATAGAACCTTCCTTTTGGGAATAAAACCAATAGGCAAATTAAAACTCAATGAAAAGACTCTTTTTGCTGTTTGCAGTCTTGGTCTTTGCCAGCTGTAAAACCAAACAAGCAGCCGTTACCTCTGTAAATGCTGCCCCAACCGACAAACAAGCCCAAGAGATTGTAAACCACCACTTGGCTTCTTTTCCTGCTTTTAAAACCCTTAGCGGGAACCTGCAAGTAACTTTCGACGACGGTAAAAACCAACAGTCTTTGCCCTTCTCTTTCCGTATGGAAAAAGACAAAGTTATTTGGATTTCTGCGCCCTTAGGAATAGCCAAGATGATGGCTACTCCAGAGAAAATACAATATTACAATCGCTTAGACAGCACTTTCTTCGACGGAGATTTCAGCTACCTCAGCACTTTACTTGGGGTAGAAGTAGGATTCAACGAACTCCAAAACCTACTATTGGGCAATGCCCTATACCCTTTCCCTTCAACTCCCCAACAAGGATACATCCACCTACTTCCCGAGGGCAACCAGCGTTACAATCTAAAAATAGAGGATAGTACCCCCATAGAGGTACGCTACAGTTTGTTGCCCGATAGCTACCGCGTAGAGACTACCGAAGTCAGACATATTGGCAGCTCGCAAAAAGCAGTTGCCACCTACACCTACCAGCAAGTTCAAGATATATTGCTGCCCCTCACCCTCCTGATAACCGCCAGTCAGGGCGACGACAGTACCCAAATCGGTATGGAGCTAAAAGGAGTCAGCTTGGACAAAGACTTATCTTTCCCCTTTAAAATTCCTTCAGGTCTCAAAGAGATTACACTAAAATGACGAAAAGACTCAAAATAGCGCTTCTACTGTTGTGTTCTTTCCCTATGCTACTGGTAGCACAAACCAAACAAAAGGAATTGGAACAGCGCAAAAGAACTCTGATGGAGCAAATCAAGCAGATGTCGGCTTTGCGACAACAACAGAGTCAGCAGCACCGCACCACACTGCAGCAGATAGAAGCGGCTAACGAAAAGATACTGATGCGCACCCGCCTGATTCAAATCAATCAGCAGCAGGCCAATTTGCTTTCTAAAGAAATTGCCGACAACGAGGAACAGCTGCGCTCCTTGAAAAAAGAATTAGACTTCCACAAAGGCGAATATGCCAAAATTATCAAACAATCGTACAAAAGCAAGTCTGCCCAAAACCGATTGCTCTTCCTGCTCTCTTCAGAAAGCTTCTCGCAAGCGTATAAACGCTTGGCTTATATGAAACAGTACGTAAACTACCGCAAAGAGCAGGCTACCCTGATTCAAACAAAAACTGACAAAATCAAGTTCCTGAACGACACCTTGGTCGCTCAGCGCAACATTAAAAACCAAGTATTAGACGAACAACGCCGCGAGCAAGCTATCTTGCAAAAAGAAAAGCGAGAGTTAGAACAGCTTGCTGCCAATATTCGTTTGGTGGAACGGAACTACGAAGCCCAAATACGCGACAAACAGCGACAAGCAAATGCCATTGACCGCCAAATACAACATTTGATACGAATGGCCATTATAGATGCTAATCGCAAAGGGAAAAGCTCTAGCGCCAACAGTAGCACCTCTGATGCGGAAGTATCTTACGTACTCACCCCTGAAACACGCAAGGTAGCTGACAGTTTTGAAGCTAACAAGGGCAACCTAATTTGGCCTGTGATTAAAGGGTACAAATCGCAAGGGTTTGGGGTGTATTATGACCCTGTCTATCCGGAATTGCAACACTACAACAATGGGGTAACCATTGCTACTGAACAAGGGGCTGAAGCACGCTGTGTGTTCCAAGGAGAAGTCTCTGCCATACAGTCTATCCCTGGTAGCAACAAGGTAGTACAAGTGCGACACGGTAACTACATCACTATTTACTACAACCTCACCGACGTGTATGTCAAAAAAGGGGACAAAGTGAAAGCTAAAGAACCCCTAGGCAAAATCTTTACCGATGCCCACGGGAAAACCGAGATGAAATTCTTCTTGTACAAGAACACCACAAGACTGAATCCAGAGTTCTGGATTCATAAAATGTAACCTTTCTATGATAACCCAAAAGCTCTTCTTCAAACGCCTACTGATTTGGCGTATCAAACACATCTCTGAAAGGCAGTTCATCTTGCTGCTCAGTGGGGTGATTGGCATTATTACAGGATTAGCCGCAATGGCAATGCGCACCTTTACTCACTTTATACAGTGGCTTTTAGATGGGCAGTTGGCGCAAACTATCACTTATGGGTTTTACTTCATTTTGCCGACCATAGGTTTTGCGGTTGTCTTCTTAGTCAAAAAGTACGTTATCCGACACGATGTAAACCACGGAATCCCCTCTATTCTACACGCAGTAGCCCACCAAAAAGGGATAATGAAGCGCTTTCAGGCCTATGGCAGCTTACTTACAGCCCCTATTACTATTGGGTTTGGAGGGTCGGTGGGGTTGGAAGGGCCTATGGTAGTTACAGGAGCAGGAATTAGCTCAAATATTTGTAGGTTCTTTCACATCAATCAGTCTAACAGAATGCTTTTGCTAGCTTGTGCTTGCGCAGCCGCTTTGGCCTCTATTTTTAAAGTTCCTATTGCAGCTATTCTATTTGCTATCGAAGTTTTTGGGCTAGACCTCACGCTCTCGTCCTTGATTCCGCTGTTTGTAGCTTCTCTCTGCGGACTTTTCACTTCGTATTTCTTCTTTGGCAGCGAAGTTCTCATCCCGATGACCATCACACGTGCTTTCTCTTTAGAGGGCATTCCTTTTTACATCTTGTTAGGAATTGTTGGCGGGCTAATGTCGGCATACTTCACTTTTGTCTATGAGAAAATCAATGCGTTTTTCAAGCAATGGAGTGCTCCTTGGCAACGCATCTTGATAGGTGGGGGGCTTTTAGGCCTGCTCATTTTCATAATGCCTCCGTTGTACGGCGAAGGGCACGAAATCATCAATCATTTGAAGGAGGGGCACCCAGAGCTGTCGCTCAGCAGCAACCTTTTTGGCTGGGACTTGTCTAATACTTGGGTGATTATTCTCCTATTGGCAGGGCTTTGTTTTGCCAAGGTAGTAGCTACCTCTCTGACCTTTGGAGGTGGAGGTGTAGGGGGTATTTTCTCGCCTATGCTGTTTATGGGCGGAGTGATGGGCAACTGTTTGGCACGCATCATCAATCAGTTTTCGTGGCTAGGCTATAAAGCCGAATTGCCTAACTTTACCTTGGTAGGAATGACTGCCTTAATGACGGGCGTACTGCACGCCCCTTTGACTGCTATCTTCCTGATTGCTGAAGTAACAGGAGGATACTCTCTTTTTGTGCCCGCAATGCTCACCGCAGCAGTTTCTTTTTCGGTAGCTAAGTATTTTAACAAGTATTCGGTTTATACGATGGAGCTAGGACGCAAAGGGGAGCTGATTTCGCAGAACAAAGACCAGTCTATCCTGACACTGATGGATTTTGAAGAGGTTATAGAGCACAACTTTACCCCTGTCTACACCGATATGCGGCTTCGCGAGGTAGTGTATGATGCCATTCGGGTATCTAACAGGAACATTTACCCTGTTTTAGACCGCCATACGGGGGCTTTGCAAGGGATTATTCTCTTAGACGATATTCGGCATTTGATTTTTGACACTTCGGTGTACGACAAAATTCCTGCAGTAGAGTTAATGCAAAAGCCTCCTGCAATCATCAGTTTAGGGACTGACAAGATGAGTAGTGTGATGGATAAGTTTCAGCACACCAGCGCGTGGAATCTCCCTGTGGTAAAAAATGGGAAGTACTACGGTTTCATTTCAAAGTCTAAACTACTGAGTATCTACAGAAGAAAGCTGATATTTTTCACGCAATAACATCAGAGGCTCCTATTTCTTTTCTAATCAAATAATTTTAGACAACTCTTCTTCCACTTCTTCGATAGTAGGCAAAACTGACTTTAAATCTTCAGGAATAGCCTTAGAAAGTTGGTAATCGCTTATGCCAATAGGTTGGTCATAACCAGAAAGAGCGTATTGAGCGACTACTTTATCCCCTCCATTACAGAGCAACAAGCCGATTGTTTTATTATCTTGGCTTCCTCTTAATGTTTCATCAACCACATTGATGTAAAAATTAAGCTGTCCCATATATTCAGGCTTGAAAGGAGTTGCTTTCAGCTCTATTACCACGTAAGCGTGCAATGGGATATTATAGAGAATAAGGTCTGCATAGAAATCAGATTCTCCTACTTCGAAATGCTTTTGCCGTGCTACAAAAGCAAAGCCATTCCCCATTTCCAAAAGATATTTTGTAATATGAGAGACTAACTGCTGTTCAATATCTTTTTCAGTCATTCTCTCTGTCTGCCCCATTAGGTCAAAAATATAAGGGTCTTTCATCAGGTAGTTAGCCAAATCACTTTGTGGATGAGGCAAACGAACAGAGAAATTGCTTATCTTATTGGCGACAATCTGACGAGCAAAAAGGTTTGTCTCTATCTGTATTTGTAGGGTATTCCTACTCCAGCCCCCAGCCAATGTTTATGTTATATACCAATAGCGCTCACCTAAAGGCAAGTTGGTATTGAGCAAAACGATATGACTTGCCCAATTAATCCGAGGGATTGCCGATTTTTTGAAAACCTCTTCTATAGACGCAACATCCATAGCATAAATAGCAGAAAGAGTATCTGCTATTTCTGCAAATTGCACAGCAGGCTGTTGCTCAAATATATTACTATGTAGATTACCCTCTTGAATTAGTGCAACAGGCTGTTGCACTAATTGGTTTAACACTTCTATTTCTGCTAAAACACCATTAACAGAGGGGATTGCAAATGCTTGATCTGCCTTATTTAGCTGTTCTAAGACACTCAAAGGATAAGCACTTGCAAACTGACACATATAAAAAATATTTCTTCGAGAATACCCTTTCTTTTCAGGATATTTAGACCGTATAGCTAGTGAAAGTTTCTCAATTACTTTACTGCCCCATCCCTCTTTCTTTTGGAGGTAAAGAATATAGTGTCCTACTTTCCAATAATGGAAAAGCATATCTGCATTGGCTGAGCTAAGGAGCCGTACCTGTGTACGTTCAAGGTCGGAGCCAATAGCTTGTATGACAAAAGATAGTTTTTTGGGTTCTATGTTTTGAGGGTTGCTATCCATAGTGTATTTTTCAGTTACTATCAGATTGAGAGTTATTAGCTTTTCAAATGGCAAAAGTAAAAACAATTTGTTAAATTAACAATAGGTCAAACACAACGTATTTTATATTGAAATCTGTTCTGTTTTTGGCAAAATTGCCTTTTTACAGCAGATTCCAAATCGGTGTATTTGACCTATTTTTTCTAATTCAACTACTTATGTGAAGCTATTAAGTTCAAGGCGCTTCCTGCCTTGAACCAAGCTATTTGCTGTGCGTTGTAGGTATGGTTGCAGGCGATAACGTCTTTGCTGCCATCTTTATGCACAAACTCTAAGTGCAAAGGGGTATTGGGTGCAAAGGCAGTAAGATCTAAGAAGTGGATGGTATCGTCTTCCTGAATTTTGTCGTAATCAGTTTCGTTGGCGAAAGTGAGCGCTAACATACCTTGCTTCTTCAAGTTTGTTTCGTGAATACGAGCAAACGATTTAACCAAAACAGCCTTTACTCCGAGATGTCGGGGTTCCATTGCGGCGTGTTCGCGTGAGGAGCCCTCTCCATAGTTTTGGTCGCCTACGACTATGGTTGGGATGCCTGCGGCCTTATAGGCACGCTGTACTTTAGGCACTTCTTCATACTGACCAGAGAGTTGGTTTTTCACACGATTAGTTTGCCCATTAAAGGCATTCACGGCTCCTATAAGCATATTGTCGGAGATATTGTCTAGATGGCCGCGGAAACGCAACCAAGGGCCAGCCATAGAGATGTGGTCGGTAGTGCATTTGCCTTGGGCTTTGAGGAGCAATTTGGCATTTCGGATATTTTGTCCATCCCAAGCGGGGAAAGGCTTGAGGAGTTGTAATCGGTTGGAGTCAGGTTTTACTACTACCTCTACCGCGCTACCGTCGGCAGCAGGTGCTTGATAGCCGGGGTCGTCTACGGCAAATCCTTTTTTGGGGAGTTCTTCTCCTGTAGGGGGTGCTAATCGAACTTCTTCGCCACGGTCGTTAAGCAAAGTGTCGGTGATGGGATTAAAGTCTAAACGACCTGCGATGGCCAAGGCGGCCACCATTTCTGGGGAAGCTACAAAAGCATAGGTATTGGGGTTGCCGTCTGCGCGTTTAGAGAAGTTGCGGTTAAAGGAGTGTACGATAGTGTTCTTCTCTTGCTTCTCTGCTCCCTCTCTGTCCCACTGCCCTATACAAGGGCCACAAGCGTTTGTAAACACGCGTGTACCCAACTGCTGGAAGATACCTATGATGCCATCGCGTTCGACAGTGTAGCGTATCTGCTCTGAGCCAGGGTTGATACCAAAGGAGGCCTTTGGGGTAATGCCTAAGTCTACGGCCTGCTTCACGACTGAGGCAGCGCGGCTGAGGTCTTCGTAAGAAGAGTTGGTGCAAGAGCCTATCAATCCCCATTCGACTTTGAGTGGCCATTGGTTTTCGGGGGCTACTCTTTTCATTTCGCGTACGGGGGTACCTCTGTCGGGTGTAAAGGGGCCATTCAAGTAGGGTTCTAAGGCCGAAAGGTCGATTTCTATGAGCTGGTCGAAGTATTTTTCGGGGTCGGCATAGACTTCGGGGTCGGCAGTGAGATAAGGGGCAATGGCATCGGCGGCTGTTACTACTTCCTCGCGGCCTGTGGCCAAGAGGTAACGACGCATCGCCTCATCGTAGCCAAAAGTAGAGGTGGTGGCTCCTATCTCGGCTCCCATATTGCAAATGGTTCCTTTTCCTGTACAAGAGAGCGACCTTGCCCCCTCGCCAAAGTATTCTACCACTGCACCGGTTCCTCCTTTGACGGTGAGGATGTCGGCTACTTTAAGGATGACATCTTTTGGAGCTGCCCAACCATTGAGTTTTCCGGTGAGTTTTACACCTATGAGTTTAGGGAATTTGAGTTCCCAAGGCATTCCTGCCATTACATCTACGGCATCGGCACCACCTACGCCTATGGCAATCATTCCGAGGCCTCCTGCGTTTACTGTATGGGAGTCGGTGCCTATCATCATTCCTCCGGGGAAGGCGTAATTCTCTAATACAATCTGGTGAATGATACCTGCGCCGGGTTTCCAGAATCCTATTCCGTACTTGTTTGAGACAGAGGAGAGGAAGTCGAAGACTTCTTTGGACTGGTCGGTAGCTACTTTCAGGTCGGTAGCGGCTCCTACTTTTGCTTGGATGAGGTGGTCGCAATGGACTGTGGTAGGCACTGCCACGCGTGTTTTTCCAGCGTGCATAAACTGCAAGAGAGCCATTTGGGCAGTGGCATCTTGGCAGGCGATACGGTCGGGGGCAAAGTCGACATAGTCTTTTCCTCGTTCAAATGGGATGGTAGGGGTAGCGTCCCAAAGGTGCGCATAGAGAATTTTCTCGGTTAAGGTAAGGGGACGCCCTAATAAACGGCGGGCGGCGTCTACCCGTTCGGGCATACGTTGGTACACCTTCTTAATCATTTCAACATCAAAAGCCATAGTATATTCATTTAAAAGTTTCAAAATCAATAGTTCTTCGTTATGAAGAAGGGTTTGTCGTCTTTATTTTAGAAAGACACTTTTGAGCGGGCATCGGCATCTAATGCGTTTTGCCTCTTTTTTAGGTGCAATGCACGAAAGTAGGGAAAGAAGCGTTGCGGTGGTTCATTCAGCAATTTTGACTGATTGGTGTAGCACTGTGGTAAGATAGCATTTTTTTCTATTTTTTGAGCGTTTGGCAGTAACTGGGAGTAGGCTGAAAAATAGGCTTGCTCTTCACTTCGTCTACACTTTGTCTTCACTTCGTCTTCGGGATGGCTCTCATAGAATTTTTTTCTTTCTCTTGGGAGGCTCTGTTTTACTTCTTTTCTTGGACAAAGGTACAAAAGTTTCTATAAATTAAAAATCTTCTATTCGTTGCTTTTTCTTCTCATCATCGGTGTATTTTTTAAGATTTTATGACAATTAAAATATAGGCTATCAAAAAATATGGTTTTGACAAAATAGCTGCTTCGTCTTTGCGTTATCGGCAAAAAAGCGGGGTTTGGTCATTGTCTCTTTTTTTCTAAAAAAGTTGTAATTTAGAAAGAATCCAAGAGATATTGGCGTTGGAGCAATAGGGTTTAAGGATTGGTATTCTTTATGGGGGGGGAAATGGGCTACGGGGGTATGGGGGAGAGCGTTTAGTTGTGAGCACCTGTCAGTGCTCAAGCCTTTGTACATAAGGGTTTGAGAGGGGTCGATGGCCAAATATGCAAGATTGAGGAAAAAGAGGTTTTAGTTAAAAATGGCCAATTTTGACAGGTTTTTGGCCAAATATGCAAGGCCTGTTGGGGCAAAGGTGTCGTATCTTTGCAGCGTACAAAGATGGTTAGGGAGTAGGTTTCCCTAATCTGTTGTACTAATTAACAAATCAATCAAATTAAAAATGGAAAAGAGACATTACATCGGAAAAGGAATTTTCGCACTCCTTGTAGTGGCTGCCACCTTGGCAGGCTGCTCTAAAGATAGCGACAACAACGACAACCCCACTCCACCTGAGGTACAAGACCCGTACAAGGGCTGGCCTACCCAACCTAAGATAAAAGAAGGCGAGACAAGCTACATCAGTTTCTACACCCAAAGGGAAGTAGGCGAAGCATTCATATTTAATCTTTATGGGAATGGCTGGATAGATCTGAACAACAACGGGGTACAAGACCCCGACGAGAAAACTGAATTGTTTATGGGCGATAAAAAAATCTCTCCCCTCCCAAGCCAAGTCTTCACTATCTATGGGAAGATTAATACTTTAAACGCATTTGATTGTAGGCTGAAAGGGTTAGATGTTTCTCACACTAGTAACCTAGAAGATTTGAGAGTAGAAATAAACTCCCTCACTGAGTTAAATCTCAAAGAGAATAGGGGGCTTACTTACTTATCGGCTTATGAGAACAAGCTTCCTCAGTTAGACCTTAAAGAGAATAAAAACCTTACTTACTTAAATCTATCTAAAAACGCAATTGAACAATTAGACCTCACTGAAAATAAAGCGCTCACTTATTTAGATATAGCTGAAAACGCAATTCGACAATTAAACCTCGCTGAAAACAAAGCGCTTACTAATTTATATGCAGCTAAAAATGCCTTTCAACAATTAGACCTCACTAAAAACGAGGCGCTTACTGATTTAGAGGTAAGTAACAACCAGCTCACTGCATTAGACCTCCGCGCAAATACCCAACTCACTTGGGTGGATTTATCAGGCAATAAGCTCAGTGAAGAGGCAATGCTCAAAACAGTGGAAAGCCTACCTCAAAGAGAAGAAGCCTCTCAAGGAAAAATTGTTCTGCAAACCTTTAGGATAGTAGAAGGGAAGCAAGAAGTAGAAAACAATAAGCCCAATGAAGAGACCTTAAAGAAGTTAGGTGCAAAAAAATGGAAGGCTCAATTTATTAACAAAGAAGGGGAACCGAAAGAGTACAACGGGAAGCTTAATGCCCCTCACGAAAAACCCTAAGCTCCCCTTATTGCTATATTAATCAAATTTGCCGATGAGACGATGAGATGATGAGTCAATGTGTCAATGAGACAATGTGTCAATGAGACAATGAGACGATATGTCAATGTGTCAATGTGTCAATGTGTCAATGAGACAATGAGACGATATGTCAATGTGTCAATGTGTCAATGTGTCAATGAGATGATGAGGCAATGAGGCAATGAGATGATGAGGCAATGAGATGATGAGACAATGAGACAATGAGATGATGAGGCAATGCTAAATTGACTCATCGGCAAACTAATAAATCAATTCAAATGGAAAAGAGACATTACATCGGAAAAGGAATTTTCGCACTCCTTGTAGTGGCTGCCACCTTGGCAGGCTGCTCTAAAGATAGCGACAACAACGATACCCCCACTCCGCCTGAGGTACAAGACCCCTATAAGGAGTGGTCTACAAAACCGAAGATAAAAGAAGGCGAGACAAGCTACATCAGCTTCTACGTCGAAAACAAAGAAATCAGCGGTGTAGATTTTAATCTTAAAGGAAATGGCTGGACAGACCTCAATAACAACGGGGTACAAGACCCCGATGAGAAGAGTGAAATATTTGACGGCAGTGACAAACACTACACCCTACAAAGCCGAGCTTTCACTGTATATGGCAACATTACCTCTCTTATAGCGGCAGATAATGTTCTCAAAGGGTTAGATATTTCTCACGCACCTACCCTACAAGAAATAGATGCAAATATAAACGAAATCAATGTGTTAAACCTCAAAGAGAACAAAGCTCTTACTAAGTTAAATGTATATGAAAACAAATTCCTCACATTAGATCTGAAAGAGAATAAGGCTCTTACTGAGTTAAATGTATCTTACAACCAGCTCAGCACATTAGACCTCAGAGAGAACAAGGCTCTTAATGAGTTAAATGTAGCTAACAACCAGCTCAGCACATTAGATCTCAAAGAGAATAAAGTTCTTACTAAGTTATATGTATATGAAAACAAACTCGGCACATTAGACCTCAGAGAGAACAAGGCTCTTAATGAGTTATATGTATCTTACAACCAGCTCAGTGCATTAGACCTCAGAGAGAATAAGGCTCTTACTAAGTTAGAGGTAGCTAATAACCAACTCAGCGCATTAGACCTCAGAGAGAACAAGGCTCTTACTAAATTAAATGTATCTAACAACCAGCTCAGCGCATTAGACATTAGCACAGATAACCAACTCAAAGAAGTAGATTTAGTAAGCAATAAGCTCAGTGAAGAGGTAATGCTTAAAATAGTAGAAAACCTACCTCAAAGAGAAGATGCTCATAAAGGAATTATCTTTTTACAGACGTTTAGAATACTAGAAGGGAAGCAAGTAGCAGAAAACAATAAGGTCAATAAAGAAATCTTAGAGAAGCTAGAGGCAAAAAAATGGAAGACTCTATTTATTAACAAAGAAGGGTATCATAGAGAGTACAACGGCAACCCTAATGCCCCTCACGAAAACCCCTAAGCCTCCCTTATTGCTATATTAATCAAATTTGCCGATGAGACAATGAGTCAATGTGTCAATGTGTCAATGAGGCAATGAGTCAATGAGACAATGAGATAATGAGACAATGAGATAATGAGACGATTTGCTAAATAGACAAATCGGCAAATTGACTCATCGGCAAACCTATAAATCAACTCAAATGGAAAAGAAAAACCACCTCCGAAAAGGAATTTTCGCACTCCTTGTAGCGGCGGCCACCTTGGCAGGCTGCTCTAAAGATAGCGACAGCAACGATAGCCCTACTCCTACCCCGCCTGAGACACAAGCCCCTGAAAAGGAATGGTCTGCAAAGCTCAAGATAAAACAAGGAGAGGAAAAGTACATTAGTTTCTACACCCAAGCTAAAGTAGGTGAAGAAATCAGTTTTGGTTTTCAGGGAGAAGGCTGGGTAGACCTGAACAACAATGGAGTACAAGATGCCGATGAGGGGACAATAAACGCTGACGGCACTATAAAAAAGTACAAGGTACAAAGCGAAGTCTTCAGCCTTTATGGCGACATTATCTCTTTGGAGGCGCAAGGTTGTGGGCTTAAAGGTATAGATGTTTCTCACGCACCTGGGCTACTAACATTAAAATTGGAAAAGAACTCTCTGAGTAAGTTAAACCTCAAAGAGAACAAGGAGCTTGCCTATTTATCGGTGTCAGGGAACAAGCTTACTCAATTAGACCTAAAAGAGAACAAGAGTCTTGTTTTTTTATATGCATCGAAGAACAAGCTTAGCGAATTAGACCTGAAAGTACAGGAAGCGCTAACAGAGTTAGAGCTATCTGAGAACCAACTGAGCCAATTGGTTCTGAACAAGAACGAAGAGCTTTCTGGCATCAGTTTGCAAGGCAATAAGTTTAAAGCTAGTACAATGCTAGAAATAGTTAAAAAGTTGCCTGAAAGAGGGATGCCAGAAGGCTATAGAGCCTTTTTGCAAACCTTCAGAGTTATCAATGGCTCTAAGGTAGCAGAAGGGAATGAAGTAACTCAAGAGGTGCTGGATGTAGTGAAAAATTCAAACTGGGAAGCCAAATACATTGGTGAATATGGGGAGGAACACCTATACAACAACAATCCTAACGCACCTTACCTTGTGCCTTCTAAAACAAGTTATGGGATATTCATTGGTGATAGGGAGCTGAATTCTTTAAACTATCAATATATTAACAGCGAGAACTTTCCTGCCTTAAAAGAGGGTAAAATAAGCTACGACCCGAAACAGAACCTCCTCACCTTTTATGGTGTAACTATTGAAGGCAACAATGTTGGGATACCTGCTATTCGTCAAGCGGAAAGCAATACAGCCACTCTGACCATTGTTTCGCACCACAAAAATACAATACATTTCCCCGAAGGCTTTGGAGTAATGGTTAGCAAAGGCAGTTTGTGCTTTACAGGTGAGGGCAATCTTATGATACATAACCAAAGTGCTGCTGCAAGTATTCGCGTAAGCGGGCATCTCAGTATCAAAGACAAAGGCTCTGTATCAACCAATGCTCATATAGAAGTAGGTCAAACTATTACGATTAATAAATCGTATCTATATGTAAAGACTGATCACGCTGAAAATATAGCCCTCCATAGCAATGAGGGGATTAGTCTGAAGGACTGTAGCGTTATTAAACCCCAAGGAGCTAGCATAAAAAAAATAGACCGTTTTTACACCTTTGTAAAGAATGGAAAAATTTGCTCTGAGGTAGAAATAGGTTATACCAAAGATTAAGCAATAGGACTCCCCTAGCCCCCTTTCCTAAGGAAAAGGGGCTAGGGGAGAAAACTATAATGAAAACTAGCTACTACTGCAACCGTACCACCTGATTGGTAAAATCAACAAATTAAACATATTAAAAATGGAAAAGAGACATTGCTTCGGGAAAGGAATTTTCGCACTCCTTGTAGCGACGGCCACCTTGGCAGGATGCACTAAAGATGACGACAGTAACGATACCCCACTCCTACGCCACCTGAAGCACAAGGCCCCTATAAGGAGTGGCCTATAAAACCCGTTCTAGATCAAAAAGAAAAATACTTTGCTACCTTCTACACCCAAGCTAAAGCAAACGAAGCAATATCTTTAAGACTCAGTGGAAATGGATGGATAGACCTCAACAACAATGGGAAACAAGATGAAGATGAAAAAACTGAAGCATTTGACGGCAGTGAAAAAAACTATACGATAAAAAGCCAAGTCTTCACTATCTATGGTAAATTCACCTCTATTGAAATTAGCAACTCTAAGGTAAAAAACGTAGACCTTTCTTCTCTTCCTGACATCGAAAACTTATATCTAAGTCATAATCAAATTGACCGTTTAGACTTCAGCCAAAACAAAAAGCTTGATTATGTGAATGTAAAACATAATGCTTTAAGTGCCGAGGCAATGCTTACAATGGCAAAAACACTTCCTAAAAGAAAGGAAAGTGAAAAAAGCATCATCTATTTAAAGAATATGTCAAAACACGGAGAGGAAAATGACAAAAACAAAGTAACCAAAAAAGCACTTGATGAACTGATAAAACTAAATTGGGTAGCTAAGTACTCAGATGAAAAAGGAAACGACCGAAACTACGAAGAAAATCTAGACCAGCTAGATCCAGACCCTAGTAAAAATTAACAACAAAACCACACTACTCTCTCAGCTTGCCTCTCTCCTAGAGAGAGGGAGCACAGAGAGAGGGAGTACAGAGAGAAGAACAGAGAAAAGTCATAATGGAAACTACCTCCCCTCTCTTCACCAAATTAACAAACTGACAAATCAACTCATATGAAACCAAACATCATCACTCTTTTAGCCATTAGCACCGCAGTGATATCCTGCAACAACGCTCATAATAACTCTTCAGGCAACACTGCCGAAGGAGAGCAAAACAGCACTAACATCCCATTGGTATTAGAAATGAACTACAAATACACGTGGGCAGACTTTAATCTACAAGGTAAAGTAAAACAAATCACTGAATACACCTACCTTCAAGACGAAGACCCTAATGGGAAGCCTATCGAAGGTGAGCCCTATGGAAGTACCCCTGTAAAAACAATCTTCTTCAACCCTCAAGGACTCGTAACACAAATAAACGAATACGAACAAAACGAAGAAGGTCCCTACGAGAAAAGTAACTTCGTATACGACCCACAAAACCGCCTTATCCTCGTCAAGAGAACTAGTCCTAAGAGCAAAAGTATAGCAACAGAACAGTATCAGTACAGCCCAGAAGGATTCCTTACCTCCTACACCTACAAGACCAACGACGGAGAAGAAGAGGCCATAAAAACAACCTACGAAACCACCTCAACCCCCGAAGGAATAAAAATAATCGGAAAAAATGAAGACGACCTCCAGTACGAAATCAAGTACTACAACCAACAAAAACTATTAGTAAAGCGGGTTCTCTACGATTGCCAAAAGAAAAAAAACATAGGGGAAGCCGTCTACACCTACGATGCGAACAAGCGTTGCAAAAAAGAAACATACAAAGACCTTGGCTCTATATACGTACGCGCCTATTGCTCTCAAGGTACTGCTTCTTGCTATTACGACAAGTACGGCAACCTCACCAAAGTAACCTTAGCAGAAACCCCTAGCAATGATAAAGAAGACGAATGTCTGGATGCCGAAGTGTCAGACTACACCAAGGAATACTCCTACGATGACCAAGGAAACGCTATCCGCGTGATCGTAGGAATGGGAGCTGACCCTCTGATACGAACCTACAAAATAGAATACTACTAACCCCGAACATTCAGCTGGAGAAACCTGAGCCCCCAGAGATACCTGTTAGAAATGAATTCACTAATTATGCACTTTGCCTAAGTCGCCAATGCAGGCAAAGCCCATTACTAAAAATAAATTAAAATGAGAAAGTTATTATTTTTATTGCTATTGGGAATAACAGTACCGATGCAAGCACAGAAAACCTATTACGTAAGTCCTAATGGTAGTGTTCGTGCGAACGGGCTCTCCAAAGAAACCCCTCTAAAAGACTTGCAAAAAGCCATTGACCTTGCCGAAGAAGGCTCTACTATCCTCATTGCCGAAGGCAATTACTTAGGCAATATGGACAGAGGGTACATAGAGTGCGGTCGGTTTGGCAACGGAGCCGACAACGGGAAATTCCTCAAGTTTTACGGAGGCTACTCCCTCGACTTCTCAAAACGCGACCCTGCCAAATACATTACCAAAATTCAACCGAACGAAAAATCACCGCGTAGCATCGGGTCAGCTCTGTTTCACATCACAGCCCGCCGTGCGTATGGCGACAAGCGTCCTGCAGGAGAAGTAGTAGTCGATGGCTTTACGTTCGATGGAGGCGATTTCATACAATACTACAAACCCGATGTAAACGACCCCAGAACAGGTACCCCCAACAAAGAAGTACTCACTGGGATGCTCATCCACCCCGACTCGCAAGCCGGAAATGCCATAGGCATCTCCAAAGCCGATTGGCGTGCTTTGCACTTAACCGTGGAAGGAAAAGTAAAAGTAACCAACTGTGTGTTTGTAAACTGCCGTTACTTCGGCCTACAAGGAGGTATGGGCGCCGGACACATAGAGGTCAGCAACAATATATTTGTAGCCAACCGCTATGCTGCTTGCGAAATATGGGGAATGTTAGCAGCAGGGAGAGAAAACGAAATCACCCTCGACTTCCATCACAACACCGTACTGTTTTCGTGGCCTATCACCAAAGAGTTTGAAACAATGGGACAAGGTTTCCGCTTTATGAACGGTATCCGCAACATCAATGTGTACAACAACATCTTTGCTTTCAATGCTCGTTGTGGGGTAGAACGCTGCCGCTACGAAGGCAAAAAAGAATATGAGAATTTAAAGCAAAGCAATTTGTACAACAACTACTTCTTAGGAAATATGTACGACCTCGAAATCTGCGATAAATCTGTACCGATTAACGTGCCTGCCTCTCGCATTGAAGAAGCCGAACAGATAGGCCCTAAATTCGAAGGGAACAAAGAAATGCCTTTCATTCAGTCATTCATTTCGGCTATAGATGCTCCCTACTTGAAAGGGTTCACCGAGCTAAAGCTATCAACCACTGAGAGCTACGATGCCAATTCAGCAACCAACCAGATGAATCGCTATCTTGGGCTTAACCAGCAAGGCACTAAAACCACACGCGTAACGATGTTTGCCAACAAATACCCTTGGGAGAAAGCACGCAATCTATTTGGTGCCGTAAAAGGCTACGGCGCACAAGTACCAGAGAAGAAATAACCCAACCAATTCTGAAGAACAATGAAACAACAAATATTAAATTGGGCTATTGTGGTAGCTACTACCTTGCTGATAAGTTGCAACAACGCAGCTACCACCCCTTCTGGGGGTGCAACCGATAGCACACAGACCACCTCGGTAGGAGAAGCCCTGCCCTTGCCGGCACTCAACCCCCAAGAAGGGGTGGTATTTGAAAACGACAATGTCCGCATCGTTGAAGGAGAAACCATCGAAACAGACGAAGGCGTATCTAACACCCTTAGTATGCAACCTAAAAACACTTCATACAAACCATTTAGTATTGAGGGGACTGTGCTGGCCTTTGAAGGCGTTGTAGGCAAAGCAGTACTAGCTAGCGAAGGCACAGGAACTGTACGTACCTTGTGGGTTTATGACCTGACCACAGGCAAGGAATTGGCTCAAATAGACTCATTTCACGACAGTGGTATTCAAGTAGAAAACGACCATCAGTTTTCTTTTTATCGTTATGACGATGCTTATCCTCAAGTGTATTGGAACCAAGAAAAAGGAGTGTGGGAAGAGCGCAACAAGGTGCCTGCCGAACTGCAAAATGCCGATTTAGAGAACGCCAAGAAAGAGATGAAAGAAAACTTGTTTCACGGCCTCACGCTAATGGCACAACAGAAAATATCGGTTGACACTCAAACTGGGAAAGTAACCCCTCTTAACAATTACAAATGGAGCTATATAGAATAAACTTATGAAACGAATATTATGTCTCTTGTGCTTCTTGTCCGTGGTCGGGATAGGAGCACAGACTAAGCAGCAGACCAACAACCAAGCAAAACATCAGAGCAACAACCAAGAGACTAAGAAAATAGGCATTAAAGACATTTTCTTAATGTTGCCCGACAGTGCGTTCGACCATCAGGATTTTACTCTTGAAAACCGGAAGAAAATGCTTAAAACCATTGGGAAACAGCCAGAAATGAAAGATGACAACAATGAAAATACGTACTCTTACATAGATGTATGCGACCCTCGCAATGGCTATCTGTCTGCTTTCTATTACTTTTTAGAAGGCTACAAATACGAAATTTGCTATTGGAACCTCAAAGACGGACGGAAACTCGTAGGAGTGAATAAAGATGAAGGACACGGCGAACTGCAATTTTACCTATACGAAAATGGGAAGCTGAAAAAAGACACTAGCTATGAACCTAACACTTATGACATTCAAGTGAGTGATTTTTTTGAGACCTCTCATCTGAACAGCAAAGAGAAAAAGATTCTACAGGATTTGTTTAAAAACCGGATTGTTTTTCAATATGTGCTTCCGCGCAAAGGCACTTCTATTGAAATGCACGTTGGCTCTATTCCTTTCGATATGGACTACGAATCAATGTTTGATGAGGCTGGTTTGAAAGACGAAAAGGTTGTGTACAAACATATCATCTTTAAATGGGTGAACGAGAAGTGGGTGAAAGAAGTCCGAAAAGGCTTTAAAACTGCTGAGTAATTAATAGAACGCACGAAATCAGAGAGAGAAGAAAGTGCCAATTCATTGGAAAATTCTCAATCAATTTTCGTGCGTTTGTCTTATCTAACAATCATATTCATAGAAAAAATGAAACATCAACTATTAAACGGGAGCATACTGCTATGCTCTTTCTTGGCAATAGCTTGCCAAAACACAACTACTACAAACGCTGAAACGGCTACCGATACTACAACTGTAGACGTAGCAATTTCAGAAACGGTTTCTGAAACTATCTCTGAAAGCATCAGTCAGCAAGAAGCTGAGGAACAGGCGTTGCCGTTACCTCCTGTCAAGGGCGACGAAGAAATATCCTTTGAAGATGATAGGGTTCGGGTTGTTTTGGGGCCACCAGAAGGGCTAGTAAGTCCCTTGTACATACAGCCTAAAAAAACTCCCTACAAAGCATTTAAAATAGAAGGCGAAAGGTTCTCTTTTGAGAAAGTTATAGGCAATGCATTATTAGCTAGCGAAGGAGGCGTCATACGGACGCTTTTGGTGTACGATTTGACTACAGGAGAAAGAATGCTTAAATCGGCATCGCTTATAGATATGGAAATTGAGGTTGAAAATGAACATCAATTCTGTTTCTATCGGTATGATAATGCCTTGCCTCAAGTGTCTTGGAATGAAGAAAAGGGTGTATGGGAGGATGTGAACCAAGTGCCTGCGGCACTGCAAAATGCAGATTTAGCAGAAGCGAAGGAAAAAAGTGAAGGAGATTTGTATGACGGACTTGTACTTATGGCGTACCAAAAAGTGCGAGTTGACCTGAAAAAGCGAAAAGCGACTGCTCTGAAAGAATACAAGTGGGGAACGAGATAAAAACTTGTTTCTACTGTCTTAAAAATATGTTCGCAGGAGGTGTAAGCTCGTGCAGTGCGCACCACCTGTCAGTGCTCATCCGTTTGTACATAAAGGTTTGAGAGGGGTTGATGGCCAATTTTGCAAGAATGTGCAAAATTGGCCATTCTCGTAAAATGGCCAAATTTAACAGGTTTTTGGCCAATTTTGCAATGCCTGTTTGCAGCAAGTCGTTGTATCTTTGCAGCGAGAGAGAAAGAATTTTGTAGCGCATCGATGCCAATGTTCTTTTCTCTTTCCTATTAGCCTGCCCAATGCTCTCTAGGCTACTAGTCTTATTTTATTAAATCGCAAATTATTAATTTATTTAGTTATGTACAAAAAACTTCATCCCGTAATGTTGGCACTCTCTGCAGTGCTACTTACACAGTGTAAAAAAGACGATGTTACACCACTACTTGATGCCATCGTTGCACCAAAAGTGTCTCTAACTCTGGCAAGCGAAAACAGCACCCTACAATTCAGTAAGGTAGAAACTACCAAGGACGATGACTATCCAGCCTTTATCGACCTAAACAACAACCTGAAACAAGATGCTGGCGAAGAGCTCGTTGCCTCTAAAGAGTATCAGATTCCTGCCAAAAATGTAATCATCTTTGGGCACATCAACAGCTTAACTCTCAACGAGCAAAAAAACCTTAGTGCTATAGAAGTGCAAAACCGCTTCATCAAGGAACTCAATGCTACTGACTGTGTATCTCTTACTACTTGCAAAATACTGAAAGCCAATAGCCTTGAAGTAATTGACATCAGCAGAAGCAATGCAGTAGAAACGCTCGAACTCCCTAACAGCGAAGACTTTATAAAAGAGCTTTGGAAAGTGGTGATGGAAGACCCTATACTGTTAAAGCAAGTGAACTTTATAGAGACTTTCATAAATCGTCTTCCTTCACGTAAAGACAAAGAGAAAAAAGGAGTGTTTAAACCTCTCTCTCCTATTATCACCACTAATATTACAGATGCACTTGAAGCCAAGGGCTGGAAAAAAGAATAAGGCTACTTTTCCATTTTTAAATACCTCGCCGCACACTCCCCATTCGGCTTGCCCCTCTCCTTGGGAGAGGGGGTAGGGGGGAGAAGATTACAATGAAACGTTTATTGGACAAATATTTTGTACATTGGTTAGTGCTCACATTAGCAGGTTTGCTAATTGCAACTAGCTGCTCTAAAGATAGTGATAGCAACAGCGATAACCCTTGTGTTATACCTCCTCTTACTCCCAAAGTAGAAACACCAGAACACTTAAAAGACTGGAAGCCTCAGCCTAAAGTTGATAGTGCGCAGCCTTATATGGCATTTGCTACCGGTAGCGCTTCAGCTACTACCCTTAGCCTTACCGCGGTAGGGACTACCGCCTCCGCTACCGATGTGTGGGTAGATACCAATAACAACGGAGTCTTCGACGAGGGCGTAGATAAGCGCATCACCGACTTTACTAGCCCTATCACCTTTACCGCCACTAACGGACTCTTTACCGTGTACGGAAAGGTAAAAGAACTTACCGCTACCGGCAACGCCCTTACCGCTGCCGATGTGCGCAGCAATGCAGCACTAACAAAGCTGAATGTAGCTAACAACCAGCTTAGCGAGAAAGCTTTACTAAACCTTCTAGCACATTTACCTAAAGCTACCGCTACGGGTACTACAGCCGTAGTATTGCGCAATACTGGCGACCCTAACGAAAAGAATGTAGTTACCGATGCCGTACTCGGGGCAGCCAAAGAGCAAGGCTGGCAAGCCCTAAAAATAGAAGATAGTAAGGAGGTACCCGACCTCCCTGCCGATGCCGAAGCACCTAAAGCAGGCGCTATTACAGAGGCTACCGCTACTTTTAACAGCCTTAGCCTAAAATGGACGGCCGCTGCCGACAACAAAACCGCTGCCGAAAAATTGCGCTACCAAGTCCTTTACAACGTAAAAGGTAGTGACGAGGTAAAACCCTCCGAAGTAAAAGAAAATATGCTGAACTTTACCCTTACAGGGCTTACCGAAAAAACTACCTATGTAGTAAAGGTAAAAGTAATGGACGAAGCGGGTAACGCTACCGACTACGAAACGAAAGAGGTAACTACCCCAGCAGCTCCTGCTGTACCCCCTACCCCTAGCACTATTAAACATATAGAAAAACTAACTTATGACAAGGTTAAGATTACTTGGTTCTTGGCTCAGGACAAAGAAACTCCTTCGGCAGAACTCCGCTACCAAGTGTTTTGGAAAGTAGAAGGCACAACGGATGAGAAAAGCAGCCCCGTACAAACCAATATTTTTGAGTACACCCTTACCGACCTTAAAGAAAGTACATCCTATGAGGTATGGGTAAAAGTATGGAACAAAGCTAACCTACAAGCCCTGTACCCTCCTCAAAAATTTACAACCGACAAAAAACCAGACCCTTATGACGCGTTAGACAAAACTAACTATATAGAGTTTACCACCGACAAACCCATAGGCGAAACGATAAAACTTTCTATAAAAACCGCCTCTTATGATGAGCAAAAAAAGGTATGGATAGACCTTAATAACAATGGACAGTGGGATAAAGATATAGATGTGATACCTCAGAAGTTTAGTTTAGATAAGGTTGCTTATACTGTAAAAGCTAAAAATTTTAGGGTTTACGGAAAGGTTAACGACTTTAGATGTGAGAATGCGTACAATGAAATTTCCAAAGTGGTATTACACAATCCTGCCCTTGAGATAGTTTATGTAGGCAGGAACAAGCTCACCACCCTAACGGTTCCTGACTCTCAAGCCTTAAAAGTTTTGGATATAGCTAACAATCCGCTTACTTCCTTGCATATTGGCAAAGTGCCCAATCTTGAAAACTTAGGTGTAGATAATACCAATCTGACTTCTTTGGACATTAGCCCTTACGGCAATCTTAAGGAAATATTCGTGGATGGCACCCCGCTAACCAGCTTAGATGCGAGTAAAAATCCCCTTCTTAAAAAGGTTAGTATCAGACGTTATGGTGGCAAAGGGCTTATAGGTACTCCTTTAGAAGACTTTGTAAAGAGCCTACCTGCTGGTAAAGGTCTAATTTACTTAAGTAACGATCAGAAAACACCTACTGTATTGGATATATTAGGTAAAAAAGGTTGGGAAATTAAATAAAGAAGAATTTTTAGTCGCTAGTTATTAATAAAAACCATTATCGCCGCGCACTCCCCATTCGGCTTGCCCCTCTCCTTGGGAGAGGGGGTAGGGGGAGAGGAGCTAATGAATAATTTCCCAAATCACCTCATTGTCAAATCGCCTCATTGCCAAATTGCCAAATTATCCATACCTTTGCCCTGTTTTAGTTCTAAAAATCATTGAGCAATGAAAAAAATCTTCAACAGCCTTCTTTTCAAGGTTCTCTGCGGCATCCTCTTGGGAATACTATTAGGAAACTATGCCCCCGAATGGCTATACCGCCTACTACTTACCTTTCAAGGACTTTTCAGCAACTTCCTTAAGTTCTCCATCCCGCTGATTATGATGGGGCTTATTATGCCCTCCATCAGTAGTTTAGGCAAAAAAGCAGGAAAACTCTTAGCCATCACAGTAGGAATAGCCTACCTTTTCACCCTCTTTTCAGGGTTCGGCACCTATTGGGTAGGCGAAGCCCTCTTCCCACAGTTCTTACAAGGGCAGACCCTCGAACAGGTAGAGCAACAAGCCAACAGCCTATCGCCCTACTTCAGCATAGAGATGCCCCCCTTAGCCGATGTGATGAGTGCATTAGTATTTTCGTTTATAGTAGGTATAGGGTTGTCCTTCCGAGAAGAGTCAGTACTTACCGAGGCTATTAGAGAGTTTGGCAGCATCATTCAGTGGCTCATTGGCAGAGCTATTGTACCCCTCTTGCCGTGGTACATTCTCAGCATCTTTGCCGAGATAACTTTCAGCGGACAAGTGATGGCTATTATAGCAGTATTCTTCAAACTCATTTTAGTACTCTTTTTGATGCACATTGTGTTGCTCCTCATACAGTTTGCCGTAGCAGGCAGCCTTGCCGGCAAGAACCCTGTCAAGGCATTAGGCACTATGCTCCCTGCCTATGCCACCGCTTTAGGCACTCAGTCTTCGGCAGCTACTATTCCCGTAACCTTGCGCCAAGCCCTGAAATTAGGCATCTCTCAGCGCATAGCAGGCTTTGTTATCCCCCTCTGTGCCACCATTCACCTTTCAGGAAGCACGATGAAGATTACAGCTTGTGCACTTGCCCTGATGATGTTGCAAGGCATACCCTACGACTTCCAACTCTTTGCAGGTTTTATTATGATGCTAGGCGTAGTAATGGTTGCCGCACCAGGGGTACCTGGGGGAGCTATTATGGCCGCCTTAGGTGTGCTTGCCTCTATGCTGCACTTCGATGAGAATATGCAAGGACTAATGGTAGCCTTGTACATTGCTATGGACAGCTTCGGCACCGCTTGCAACGTAACAGGCGACGGAGCAGTAGCACTGATAGTAGATAAGATTGACAAAAAAGTGAAGAGCGACGATTAGAGCTTCTTGACAATTAAAGCCGAGTTAGTACCCCCAAAGCCGAATGAGTTACTCAGGAAAGCTCCTATGGGGGTACTTTTTGTTTGCGCTATAATGTTCAGCTTTGCCGAATAGCTATCGGGATTTTCAAAGTTCAGATTGGGGGCGATGAAGTCGTTTTGCATCATTAAGGTACTGTATATAAGCTCGCTAGCGCCTGCCATCCAGCACTCGTGCCCTGTCATCCCTTTAGTGCTACTCACAGGAGTTTCGCTCCCAAAAAGATGAAATATAGCCTGAGCTTCATTGGCGTCCCCTATAGGGGTAGAAGTAGCGTGAGCGTTGATGTAGTGAATCTCATCAGCCTTCATTCCCGCATTTTTCAGAGCGCGTTCCATCGCACGGGCAGGCCCTTCAGCATTGGGGGTAGAGATGTGGTCGCCGTTAGACGAGAACCCATAGCCTACAATTTCTGCAAGAGGAGTAGCCCCGCGCTTGATAGCCGACTCCAAGGTCTCCACCACCAAGGTAGCAGCCCCTCCACTGGGCACCAATCCATCACGAGCCGCATCAAAAGGGCGCGAAGCCGCTGTCGGTTCCTCTTCCCGCATTGAGAATACCCCCAAACCATCAAAGCTCCCCATACTGAACAAGTTGATTTCCTGTGCCCCTCCGCAGATGATGCAGTCTTGCCAACCGCTCTGTATTAGCATAAAAGCCAAGCCCACAGCGTGCGAGCCACTAGCACAAGCAGCACTGATGCTCATATTCACTCCTCGAAGTTCAAAAAGAGTAGAGAGGTTCATCGTAACAGTCGAGTTCATCGTCTTGAAAACAGACCCCGACCCTACAAGGGTAGTATCCTTTTTATGCCTAATTTTGTCATTAGCCTCTATTACCGAGCCAGCAACACTGTCGTTGCCATAGAGAATACCGATTTCTCTTTCCGCCCGAAAAGCCTCATCTATGCCCGCTTGCTCAAGGGCTTCCAAGGTAGCCACGTAGGCAAACTCACTTTCCTGTCCCATCGAGGCGCGCTCGCGTCGGCCTAAGCATTTCTTCAGGTCAGGAGTAGGCACCCAACCACTTAGGGCAGAGCGGTAACCAAAATCCTTCCGTTCAGGCAAGTACACAATCCCCGACTTCCCTTCGTACAATGAGGCACGCACCGCCTCTCGCGTGGTACCTATGCAAGAATAAATACCCATCCCCGTGATGACTACCCTGTGTTTCATAGTAGAATAATTAGTAAATTAAACAGTCCGTCAGAACCTTCATAAAGCAGCCACAAAAATACGTATAATTTACCGATTGGGCAAATCTCATCCCGCCTCAAGGCCAATCCTCTCTCTGCATAATCTCTCATAAATTGGCCGAAGCTCCCTACACAGCAAAAAGTTCCCTTTGCACAACTCTCCTACAAAATATTGCGCAAGCAAAATTATTATTTAACTTTGCAACGTAGTTACAAAAAGCTGACAATCTACATTGTAAAACTCACACGGGAAGTTCAGCTTTCTAAAAATACCAGCAAAGCACAATAGCAAACACGGCATTCGCATTTAAGATAATAGGTTTATACTTTATTAATAAACCACAAAAAATAGTAGGAAATATTAGATATTTTCTCTTTAAAAAGTCACTTTTGAGGATTGCCCCTTCCTTTCGGGAAGGGGGAACGGGGGTTAGGCTTTTAAATGCGAACGCCGTGAATAGCAAACAGAACACTTTGTCTTTTCAGTTAGAACTGCCTTGCGCCTATGCAGTTTTAAATCCTTAAAATTAAACTCTTAAACACTTTGATTACAAAAAACACCATCGATAAAGTATACGACCAGATGCGCGTAGAAGAGGTCATTGGCGACTTCGTCCAGCTAAAGCGTGCAGGGTCTAACTACAAAGGCTTAAGTCCATTTACTAACGAACGGACTGCCAGCTTTATGGTTTCTCCTGTCAAACAAATTTGGAAAGACTTCAGCAGTGGCAAAGGAGGCAATGCCATTGCTTTTCTGATGGAACACGAACACTTCACCTACCCCGAAGCCATCCGCTATTTGGCAAAAAAATACCAAATAGAGATAGAAGAAACCCAACAGTCGTCCGATGAGAAAGAAAAAGCCGACGAGCGCGAAAGCCTGTACATTGTCTCAGAGTATGCCGAAAAGTATTTCCAAGACGTCTTGAGAAATACCGAAGCAGGAAAAGCCATCGCTATGACCTACTTTAAGGAACGTGGTTTTACCGAAGAAACCATCAAAAAGTTCCGCCTAGGCTACTGCCTCGACCAGTGGACAGCCTTTATGGATAGTGCCTTAGCCAATGGCTACCAACTTGAGTTCTTAGACAAAACAGGACTCACCAAGGTAAACGACCGTGGCAACCACTACGACGGCTTCAAAGGGCGCGTTATCTTCCCCATTCACTCTATGAGCGGACGCGTCTTAGGCTTTGGCGGACGCATCCTCACTAACGACAAACATCAAGCTAAATACCTCAACTCTCCCGAAAGCGACATCTACCACAAAAGCAAAGTCCTCTACGGCATCTTCTTTGCCAAGCAAGCAATCGCTAAGGCAGACAACTGCTACCTTGTAGAAGGCTACACCGATGTGATACAGATGCACCAAAAAGGCATCGAGAACGTAGTCGCTTCTAGCGGAACAGCCCTTACCCAAGACCAAATACGCCTTATCCACCGCCTCACTCCCAACATCACTGTCCTTTACGACGGCGATGCAGCAGGACTGCGCGCCTCTATCAGGGGGGTAGACCTTATCTTGGAACAAGGAATGAACGTAAAAGTGTGCACTTTCCCCGAAGGAGAAGACCCCGATAGCTTCACCCGAAAAACAGCCTATGAGGATTTAGTAGCCTACTTGCAACACAATGCTACCGACTTTATACGCTTCAAGGCTTCTCTGCTGATGAAAGAAGCTCAAAACGACCCTATCAAGAAAGCCGATACCATTCGCGATATGGTAGCCAGCATCTCCAAAATCCCCGACCTTATTAAGCGTGAGGTATACGTCCGAGAGTGCGCTACTATTATGGACATCTCTGAGCAAGTCCTATTTGCTACCTTAGACCAATGGGCAAAAAAAGACCTATACGAAGGACAAAAAGTAGAGCGAAAACAGCCCGTAATGCAAGTGAGCATAACGCCCGAAGTGGCTCAAAAGCAAAGAGTAGACCGCTTAGAAGTCTTAGAGCACGACCTCATTAAAAACCTATTGTTGTACGGCAATAGGGAGTGCCTTTTTACCGACACGCTCTTGGTTGAAGACGAAACTGGAAAACTACAAGAAAAACAAGTCCAGCAAACGCTGAAAGTTTATGAGAAGATATTTTTAGAACTCCAAGAAGATGAAATTGCATTCGCAAACCCCGACTTTAGGCAGATATACGACTTGCTAATGGGCAAACTGGCCGAAAATCCCGACTACGATGTAAACAGAGTAGCCAACGAACTGCCCGTCGAGCTCAGCACAAAAGTCTCTGACCTACTGATGGAAGACGAAAACCGACAGCTAAGCGACTGGATGCGACGCGACATTGTCGCCAAGGACAAAGATGCGCATATTGAGGCTGCCATTTCCGACATCATCTTAAACATCCGTGCATTATTAGTCCGCCATCTCATCCACTCCACCACCGAGGAGCTGCCCAATGCCTCCGAAGAAGAAAAACGAGGCCTCTTAGAGAACATTATGAACTACATCCAGCTCCAAAAAATCTTAGCCAAACGGCTAAATATCGTAGTCAATTATTAAGAAAAAGCCCCGTGCGCTTCGCGCACGGGGCTTTTGTTATGAAGATACTTTGCGCTTCAGCTCGTTCAGCTTCATCAGTGCCTCTACCGGCGTAAGCGTATTGATGTCTATATGTAGCAGTTCTGTTTTAAGCTCTTCCAAAAGAGGGTCGTTCATATCAAAAAAGCTCAGTTGGAGTTCCTTTTGCGCGTTCTTCACCGTCTCGGCAGTAGAGGCTACATTGTGTGTCTCTTCCAGCTTCTGCAACATTCGGTTAGCCTTTTGCAAGACAAACTGCGGCATCCCTGCCATCTTGGCTACGTGTATCCCAAAGCTGTGTGCCGATCCTCCCTCTACCAGCTTGCGCAAGAACAGAACACTGTCTTTGGTTTCTTTTACCGATACATTGTAGTTCTTAATGCGTTCAAAAGTCTCAGTCATCTCGTTCAGTTCGTGGTAGTGAGTAGCAAAGAGCGTCTTAGCGCGCGAAGGGTGCTCGTGTAGGTATTCGGCTATTGCCCAAGCTATCGAAATACCGTCATAAGTACTCGTTCCTCGTCCAATCTCATCCAGCAGAACAAGGCTGCGGTCAGAAATATTGTTCAGAATCAGGGCTGCCTCGTTCATCTCGACCATAAAAGTAGATTCTCCTACCGAAATATTGTCGCTTGCCCCTACCCGTGTGAATATCTTGTCCACCATTCCTATGTGGGCAGAGGTAGCAGGTACAAAGCTGCCTATCTGTGCCAACAAGACAATCAGAGCTGTCTGTCGCAAGATAGCCGATTTACCCGACATATTAGGCCCCGTTATCATTACTATTTGCTGCTGTTCGCGGTCTAAGTAAACATTGTTAGCAATGTACGGTGTCCCTACAGGCAACTGCTTCTCAATCACAGGGTGGCGACCTTCTTTGATGTCTATAGCATAGCTGTCGCTCATCTCCGGACGGCAGTAGTGGTGCTCCATTGCTAAGGTAGCAAAACCACAGAGGCAGTCCAACTGCCCTATCAGGGCGGCATTGTTCTGCACAGGGGCAATGTATTCTGCCACAAAGCTCAACAGCTCGGCATAAAGTGCTTGTTCCATCGCACTTATCTTCTCCTCGGCCCCCAAAATCTTTGCTTCGTATTCTTTCAGCTCTTCAGTGATGTAGCGTTCAGCATTCACCAATGTTTGTTTGCGTACCCAGTCGGCAGGAACTTTGTCCTTATGGGTGTTGCGTACTTCTATATAATAGCCAAATACATTGTTGTTGTCAATCTTTAAGGACGGAATGCCCGTGCGCTCCGATTCGCGCTGCAAAAGAGCCTCTAAATAGCTTTTTCCAGAGTGCGAAAGCCCCCGCAACTCATCCAATTCGGCCGAGAATCCCACAGCAATAGCATTCCCTTTCAGAATATTCACAGGGGCATCGTTAGAGAGAGTTTGCCCGATGCGGGCGCACAGCTGCTCGCAGGCGTGAAGTTTGTCGCCCAGCAGAGCCAGCTCTTGGTGCTCAGCCGCCATACACAGCTGCTTAATCTGTGGAATATGCTCTAACGAGGTGCGCAACTGTACCACCTCTCGGGGGGTAATCTTCTGGGTAGCAACTTTAGAGATGAGCCGCTCCATATCCCCCATTCGCTGGATAGCCTCTTTCACTTGCCCGAGCACTTCTGTGTGATGCAAGAAGTAGTCCACCACCTCGTGCCGTTGTTTAATCTTGTCAAGGCGTTTCAGCGGCAAAGCCAACCAGCGCTTCAGGGTGCGACTCCCCATTGGAGAAAGAGTCTTGTCTATCACCTCCAATAGGCTCACCGACTGTGCCCCGCTGCCCGCATAGAGCTCCAAGTTCCGAATCGTGAACTTGTCCAACCACACATACGCCTCTTCTGCTATGCGCTGTATAGCCGTAATGTGCTGCAACTGGTGGTGCTGCGTCTCGCCCAAATAGTACAAGATAGCACCTGCCGACAAGATAGCCTCAGGCAGCTCGTCTATCCCAAATCCTTTTAGCGAGTTTGTCTGAAAGTGTTTAGTGAGCAGCTGCTGCGCGTAATCGTCTTTGAAAACCCAGTCTTCCAAGAAGAAACAATGGAAGTCGTCCCCAAAAGTCTCAAGAAAAGCCTTCTTCTGAACTTTAGCCACCAGCAGCTCGCTGGGCTTAAAGTTCTGCAACAGCTTGTCCAAATAGTGCTTATCGCCTTGCGCTACGAGAAACTCCCCGGTCGAAACGTCTAAGAAAGCAATCCCGTGAGCCTGCTTCCCCATCCACAGAGCCGCCAAGAAGTTGTTGTTCTTAGATTGCAAAATATCATCGCTCAAGGCCACCCCAGGCGTTACCAGCTCCGTAACACCGCGCTTTACTATGCCTTTAACCATTTTAGGGTCTTCCAGCTGGTCGCAGATAGCTACCCGATAGCCTGCTTTCACTAATTTAGGCAAATAGGTATTCACTGAATGATAGGGAAAACCAGCCAACTCGCTGCGCTCGCTCCCATTGTTCCGCTTGGTCAGCACAATGTCCAAAGTCTGCGCCGCCTTTACGGCATCCTCTCCAAAGGTCTCGTAAAAGTCGCCTACCCTAAAAAGGAGCAGTGCATCAGGATACTTGCTCTTAATCTGATTGTACTGCTTCATCAGTGGAGTCTCTTTTGCCATATTTTGTATGTTATTCTTTTAAATTACAGATGTATGCCCCAACTATTTTCCCTTTTCTTCATTCCAATAGTAGGAATCCGGATAAACCCGCTGACCGAAGATAGCCGTTCCTACCCGTACAATAGTCGCTCCTTCCTCAATAGCCGTCTCAAGGTCGCCGCTCATTCCCATCGAAAGTTCATCAGGAGAGACATTAGGCAAGCCAAGAGCTACAATATCTTGCTGAATTTGTTTCAGCAACCTAAAACACTCCCGTACCTTTTCTGTCTCTGCACTGAAAAGGCCTATCGTCATCAAACCTTTGATGCGCAAAGTAGACAGAGTAGCCACCTGTTTAACTAATTCGAGAACCGAAGCAGGATCAGCACCATACTTGCTCTCCTCTGCCGAGGTGTTCACCTGTATAAAAATGTCCATCGTTCTTCCTTCTGCCTCCAAGCGGTTGTGCAGCTTTTGAGCTAAGTCCCAACGGTCTACTGATTCTACACAAGTTACCTCACAGCGCAAAATCTCCTTGATTTTGTTAGTTTGCAAATGCCCGATAAAGTGATTCGTATGCGGAGTATCTTTCAGCGCCGTGTACTTTTCTTTCAGTTCCTGCACTTTGTTCTCTGCAATGAGCGTGCAGCCAGCACCCAAAGCCACCTTAATTCGTTCCGGCGAAACGGTTTTGGTAGCCAAGAGCAACTTCACCTCATCCCGATTGCGCCCTGCTCGGGCACAAGCAGAAGCTATGCGCTCCTGAATAACCGATATGTTCTGTAAGATATTTTCCATAGAAATAAGTTTTTATTCGCTTCTTCTGGACTACACAAGTTCGTTCTCTACCTCTTGCAGCGGAGTCTCTCCTTGCGCCTTTTTGCGTAAAAGACGGTATTTTATAAACTCGTTCAAATCCTTGCCTTTCACCGAATAAGTGTTGAAAAGTAGCAAAGGAGCAATCACCCCAAAAGCCAAACACATCGTGATGAAACCTGTTTGCAATCCCAACTTAATCGTTTTAAACAGCAAATCTAAAGTTTCTTCTTGAGGAGTTTGAACAGTTACAATCTTGATGATGTTCATCATAAACTCATAGCCAAACTTCCCCGGAATCATATTAATTACGGCAGGAATCGTAAACACAATCGGAGGCGTGTGTACACGGTGAGCAAAATACACCGCCAAAAGGCCTACCACACAAGCCCCTAAGAACGAAGTAATCACAATCTGTTCAGGCATCAGGGTACCCAAGAGCATAAACTTGATACCCCAGCCCACTCCTCCTAGAAGTCCCGTAATCCACAAGGCACGACGAGGAGTGTTAAACAACAGTGCAAAGCCGATAGAAATCCACATCGACCAGAATATGCGTACAGACAACGCTAAAAATACGTCATAGAAGTTCATAACCAAATAAAAGTAATGCTAAATAGAAACCTAATGAAATCATAAATACCAAAATAGCCGCGTGGGTCAGTTTGGCTACCCCTGCCACAATACAACCTGAGAGCATATCAATAAAACCATTGATTAGCGGCACCCCTGGCACCAACCAAAGCACACAAGCTGCCAAAGCATTGTGGTAGTTCTCTACCCCCCACAAGCGGAAAATACTCATTACTGATACAGAAACAAAAGCAGCCCAAGCCCAGCAAATGTAAACGTTAAACTTGCGCAACTGCAACAAGCGGCGACCTGCCAAACCTAAAAAAGTAGCCAAGAAAGACATTCCAAACTCAGCATAACTAGCCTCTTTACCTCCAAACACATAAGCCAAAGAGCCCCCTGCTACTGCCACAAAAAACCACATCACATACATATTGTAGTGCGGACGCGCTTTGATAGAGGCTACTTGTTCTTCTATTTCCTCAATAGGCAGCTTCTTCTCTATAGCTTCCCACGAGAGAATACTAATGTCAGAGATAGCACTGAAATTCACCCCGTGATGAGGAATAGCACGAACAATAGTCTCCTTTTCGCCTGTAGTCTTGTCCTGAACAGTTAGAATAATAGCCGCATGCGAATAGAAATTCTCAGTGTGGTAGTTTAGTGCGTTGGAGATGCGTTCTACATTCCGCTCCACACGCCTTGTGTTGGCCCCGCTGGAAATCAGCAGTTCGTTGATGTCGGCAAATAGCTTAGCCGCTCTTTCGATGTCTTTCATTAATGCTGAATATTTTATATTGATTTGTTGTAATCCTATTCAAGGGGCAAAAGTACAAAAAAACTTGCAAGTAGCAAAGGCACTATTCCTATTAGGTAACCCCGCCAATCCCTTTACCCCCCAATCCATCCGTAGCTGCCACTTAGCTGCCCTCCCCTCCAATTCCAAAAATCTCTGAGAGGCGTTCAAGAAAATTTTTCTACTGTAGCCTACTCGAAGCTAATGTGGAGACATAGTGGAGACGAAGTGAAGAGCAAGACTACTTTCCCTTTCAGCCAATTTCCCACAAACCGACCCAAAAACAGAAAAAACAACCATTTACCGCTACCCTAACTTAATATCTCAATTTTTGACAAAGAAAAAGAAGACTAAAAGCTGCCTATAGCATTGAGTACTTAGAACAGCTTTTGTTACAAATTTCGTGCGTTTGACCTAATAAAAGATATTCTAATGGAGTAAAGTAGATTTTTTTGCTACATAAGGTGATAAATCACGGCATTCGCATTTAAGATAATTAGGTTTATACTTTATTAATAAACCACAAAAAATAGTAGGAAATATTAGATATTTTCTCTTTTAAAAGTCACTTTTGAGGATTGCCCCTTCCTTTCGGAAAGTCCGCGAGAGCGGAGTATGTGAGGGGAACGGGGGTTAGGCTTTTAAATGCGAACGCCGTGGTGATAAATCAAAATGTCAAGATTAAATTATCTGATTGTTTTTCAACACACTAGATTTTTATTCATAAAAAAAGTTGCTTATTTTTTTGGAATATAAAAAAAACATTCTATATTTGCCCTCGAAATGTAAGAGTATTGACAACAACAACAACTAAACAATATCTTTACTTCACTT
>CAUQNY010000010.1:0-38320 GCA_963519425.1 uncultured Capnocytophaga sp. | reverse complement strand
GGCGGTTGCGAACCGCTGCAAACTTTCTCGCCGTTGGTCGCACCAACCTTGGGAAATTGCTACTTTTGTAGCGTCAAATTAAAATTAATTGTTATATGGAACTCAATTATGCGTTCTTTTCGGTAAATCTTTCGAGCCTTCTCCGAAAGTAAGGGGCAATATGGTCTATCAATTCGGAGAAGGACTCCCTTTCCTCTTCTGTTGCCCCGCCGCTTTCGGTATAGCAGTCCATTGTAATACTATTGTGTGGCACGCTCTCTATAATTAGATAGACATTGTAGTGCCCTATGGCGTTAAGCTCTTTATGGATAGCTTGTAACTTTTCTGTGATTGTGTGTGTCATAATATCATTATTTTATTTCTGTTTTTCTTCTTCCCAAGAAGTAATAGGTTTAGCGCTTTCTTAATGTAGGACTCTTGATAAGAGACCGCACTCATCTTAGAATAAAGCACCAATTCGCCCCCTACTTTTACTTCTGTGATAATATCTTTTACTATTTCCCCTTTTGATTTTCCTATCTTTCCACAAACGCAAGTTTGTTTGATATTAATCTCCTTCAGGGGATTTTCTGTTAAATTCTCCATACTATTATGCTTCATTAAGTTTTAATTCCATCTGTACTACTTGTGGCAGTCCTTGTACCTGTGCGAGCTGCTTATAGCCGTTGCGAAGTTGCAGGAGGTTGTCAAAGAACGCTCTGTTGATGTACCACTTGCCCTCGGCGGTGCGGTAGAAGTGCTGGGGGTACTTACGTATGCGGCGGTGATATTGCCCACTGGTAACCGAGTAGCCGTGCAATAGGAGAGATTCAAGATAGGGCACGGCTTCTTTGCCGTAAACATTGAGTGAGGGGGGCATCTTGATACGTGTAAGGGCTTCCAACTCTTCCCAACGGCGATTGACCTTAATACGTAGCTCTACGCTATACCCAGTAAGGAGGTCGAATGTTTGCATTCGAGTTAGCTCGAAATAGGGGTCTTTTCTTTGTCTTCCTCCTCCTAAATCACTGATTCTGTGTTTTAACGCAATTTTGCGTTCATACAAATTATCATAAGCCTTATTTAGCTCACGAATATCACGCATAACATCTGCGTGGCGTTTGCCTGTTAGCTTTGCAATCTCAAAGCTGGACATTGTTTGCTGAATGGTGTTAATTAGATTGCTCATAAAACGTTATTTTTCAATGCTTATTTTTAAAATTGGTTCCCATATTAGTAGGTCTACCATTTTTCCCCTATCATCATATTGAGGAATGTTGTAAGAGGATAAAGAAGCAAAAGGGTTTACCTCATAACCTCTTTTTCTTAATTCATTAGCGGAGACATATAGCTGTCCGTTCTTTTCAATGTAGTTTACATCTTTCATAGCTTACTCGTTTGAATTTGTTTTTAAATCTACTTGCACTTTGTCAGCCTCTTGCTGTAGTAGTTCTTTAGCGCGCTGACGAATGTTTTGCTGTACTTCGGAGTTGTACACATAGGCGAGAGCCATTTCCACAGTTTGAGTAGTTACGCTCATCTCTTTTGCAATTTGTTTCTTTAATTCGTGAACAATTCTTATTTTTTTCATACATTTGCCCCGTTAAACGTTGTTATTAATTTTCGAGGGCAAAAGTACAAACAAATTTGAAACTTACAAATAAATTTGATAAAAAATGACAAACTTTTTTGAAAGAATTATGCAAGTGGCTAATTATGAAGGGTATAAAAACCCTCTTGATTTTGCTAGAAAAGGCTTAGGTTGGCAATCTTCTGAAAAAATAAACCGTTTAAAAGACGCTAACAAGAAGCCAAGTGTAGATATCTTACTTGAAATATCAAACAAGTTTGAGAACATTAATTCTGAATGGCTACTTACTGGTAAGGGTGAAATGCTAAAAAAAAATGAAAAAGGAGGTATTAGCCAAACTATTTCAGGAGATAATAATACTATGTCGGGCAATGATACATATATTGGTAATAACGACAAGGAAACTATTAAGGAACTAAAAGAACGCCTTTCCGAAGCAGAGAGAAAGCTGGAAGAGAAGGACCAGCAAATAAGTAAACTAATCAATGTAATCGAAAAACTAAACTCAATATGAAAAACGTGAAACAGTCAATTAAAGGAAACAACAACTTACAAATTGTAACCAACAATGCCCCCATTATTCACACTGGGAAACTAACTGCAAAGGTAAATGTAGTACACAACCCTGAAAAACACATCTCAGATGCACAAGCCCAACAAATTAAGGAGAAGGTAATAGAATGTGCTATTATACTTGCTTCTGATGGGAGTAGTAAACAATCTCTTATTCAAAAACAATATGGGAAACTTTATAGAAGATATGGTATAACTAAATATTCCTTATTACCAAAAGAAGAGTTTGAAGATGCTATAAAATGGCTAAAAAGAGAAGTGGCGGCAAGTAGAAAGGTTTTAAAGGAAAATGTCCCCACCGAATGGAGAAAAACACAATACACCTCAATAAATGCAAGAGGTAGACAAATGGGGATGGATAGAGAAGCCCTCCTAATCTATGCTACACAAGTATTGGGGTTAGCTGACACCTTATCTTCTTTAAAAGACTTGAAAGATGACCAACTACAAAAACTGTATAATAAGATGTTTGGAAAAAGGCAATAAATTGGACACAAAGTTGTAGAAAGTACGTAATATATAGGGGAGAAAAGGCACTTTTTAAGGGTGGCTATTTCTTAATCTGTTAATATCCAAGCTTTTACATATCTGAGGCTATAATTATGGGGTATTATTATAGCCGTTTTTGTCGTTTTTCTTGTCAGAAAGGTATGTTATAGGGTGTTTTTCCCACCTTTTTGCGTACGCATTGAGGCAACCCATAAGGCAACCCATAAGGCAACCCATAACTTAAAGAAGTGGTGTTTTTGGCCACTCTGGGGGTGTCCCTTTTTGGCTCATTTTAGCCCCTCCGGAGGTAGCCTTTGCAGTAGCCATAAGGCATAAAAAAACGCCCAAAAAGGGCGTATTTACAAGGGTTTGGGGCTTTTCTGGGGGTGTTACCCGCCCCGCCGGTATAGAATGTTTTTATTTGTCCCAATTGCGGTAGCCTTTTGGGGCTTTTTTTGCATATAATTGTAGCGTTTTGTACATTTCGTTTTTTCGGCCTTTCGGGGCTTTTTTGGGTTTAACCCCCTATTTTTCAAGGGTTTTCGGGGCTTTTTTGATATGTGTGTTTATGTACATTTCGTTATACCCCTGTTATTTATAAAAACTGCCCGAAAAGTTGTTTTAGACTTTTCGGGCAGTTTTTTTGTTAGGCTTTTCGTTTAAGTACTTTTTCAACGGCTTTGATGATGCCTTCTTTGTCTAGTCCGTATTTTTTCATTAGCTGGGAAGGGGTTCCACTTTCTCCAAATGTATCGTTTACAGCAACAAACTCTTGAGGTGTGGGTAGTTGTTGGCTGAGTACACGTGCTACACTTTCTCCTAAACCTCCGTAGTAATTGTGTTCTTCGCAGGTAATGATAGCTTTAGTTTTCCTTACTGATTTTAGGATAATATCTTCATCTAAAGGTTTGATGGTATGTATGTTAATCACTTCGGCAGAAATCCCTTTTTCTTCTAAGGCTTCGCAAGCTAAAAGGGCTTCCCAAACCAAATGGCCAGTAGCTACAATGGTAACATCTGTTCCTTCGTTCAATAGAATACCTTTGCCAATTTCAAACTTTTGATTTTCTGGGGTGAAGTTGGCGACAGCAGGCCGACCAAAACGCAAGTAAACAGGTCCTACATAATCGGCTATGGCAAGGGTAGCTGCTTTGGTTTGATTGTAGTCGCAGGGATTGATTACTACCATATTTGGGAGCATTTTCATCAGACCAATATCTTCTAAAATCTGGTGCGTAGCACCATCTTCACCCAAGGTAAGTCCTGCGTGTGAGGCGCATACTTTTACATTCTTGTTTGAATAGGCAATAGATTGGCGTATTTGATCGTAAACACGCCCTGTAGAGAAGGCTGCAAAGGTACCTGTAAAAGGAATTTGACCACCAAGGGTAAGGCCGGCAGCGATGCCCATCATATTAGCTTCGGCAATGCCTACTTGGAAGAAACGAGTAGGGTTTTCCTCAATAAATTTCTCCATTTTTAGCGAGCCAATTAGGTCTGCGCAAAGGGCTACTACTTTAGGATTGGTACGGCCTAATTCGGCAAGAGCAGCACCAAATCCGCTGCGGGTATCTTTCTTTCCAGTATCGATGTATTTTTTCATTTGTTTAATAATGTGATTGCTTTCAAAATTCAGTGGCAAAGGTAGTGTTTTTTCTCTCTTCTGCCTAACAAAAGTTAAAAAAAATAACACAGAGGGGGTTAGGATATTGTAGTGGTGTTTGTGTTAGGTTGCATTAAAGGAGTGTATTTTTTCCAAGAAGGGTGATTTCGGTAGGCTTCAAGGCTATTTTCAGGTACGTAAATACCTATCAGGGGGCTTTCGTCGTATGCAAAATCGCCTTCAAGGAATGGAGGAATTGTAGATTCGAATGTAAGAGTAGAGGGAGTTTCCTTTCCAAAGATGTATTCGCCTATAAAGGTTAACTGACTTGGGAAAGTGAGGTTTTCTAATCTTAAGCAATCGTTAAAGACTGTTTTTTCTATTCTATTGAGTTTCTGAGGTAAGATAATTTTTGTGAGCTGAGGGCAGTTAAAAAAGGCATCTCTGCCAATGGTAGTTACCTCTTTAAGATTGGGGTCGGAACCCATATTGATATAGGAACTCTGGTAGTTGTTCCACTTGATCAATATTTGTCGGTCAGGGCTTAGCAAATAGTCGGATTGCGGCTGAGGAAGCTCTACAATATTGGTGGGGGTAGGGAAGGGAGATGGGGTAGGTGCAGTATTGGCAGTTATAGGTTGTGAATCTTTAAGAAAGCTGTTGGGAAAAGTGATGGGTTTTCTAGGATCTTCGCCATACTCGTTTTTCCCCTTTTGTCCTTTGCCTAACAAAGGTATAATAGGATTGTATACGGGAAGAAGAGTCAGCCAACCAGAGATACCCATATCATGCATTCTCTTAGCACTTTGTGCAAAGAAAATGTAAAGAGCAAAACCTATGAGGAAATTATTGAAATGTATTGTAGTGAAGTAGTTAAGGTCTAAGAACTCTAAAAAGCTACTAATTAAGATACAGATAACATATAGAAGAAAAAGGGTTAGGGCAAAATCTGTACGTCTGATGCGCCCATTGAATGAGAGTATATTCTTAAACATAACAAACAAAAGTTTTTGCAAAGATAGTAAAAAAATGATGCGCTGCAAATGAGAAATCTTTTAGGGTAGCTAAAGTGTACGAAATTAGGAAAAGAAGGGGTGTCTGGAAGAATTGAAAAACTTTAATCAATTAATGTGAGTTCAAGGATAAGTGATTGTTTTTTCTGTTTTTAACTCGTTTTGCAGAAACTTGGTGTTTTAAGAAAGTACACTTGTTCTTCGCTTTGGCTCCACTATCCCTTCGCTATGCCTCCAAGATTTTGACAGAAGAAAAATTTTCTATTAGGTGTTTGGTTTGGAATTGGCGTACTAATTGTTTGATTAACCTTTGTTCATTCCTTGATTATTTTTTCTTATGAGCAGTCTGGATGGTCTTGTGAAATGTAATTGTGATTTTTTCTCAGAAGATTTGCTTTCAGTTAGTTAGGTAATAGAAAGTTGATTTTTTAAGATAATAGTTTGCACAGTTAAGCAAAAGGTAGTACTTTTACCGCTTCTAAGGGTTTTTTGTGCTCTTTTAAAAAATGTAAGATATATGAAGATTTTAGTATGTATCAGTAGTGTTCCAGACACTACTTCAAAGATAAATTTTACAGCTGACAACAAGCATTTTGATTCTTCGGGGGTTCAGTTTGTAATCAATCCTAATGATGAGTTTTGCCTTACTAAAGCTATTCAGCTGAAAGAACAATATGCTGGCACAACAATTAGTCTTGTGAATGTGGGCACTTCGGAAACAGAACCTGTATTGCGCAAGGCTTTTGCTATAGGAGCTGATGAGATTATTAGGATAGATGCGATTCCTACTGATGCTTTTTTTGTGGCTACCCAACTGGCTACTGTAGCCAAAGAGGGAGGTTATGACCTGATTATAACAGGGAAAGAATCAATAGACTACAATGGAGGAATGGTAGGTGGTTATTTGTCGGCTTTGTTAGATTTGCCATTTGTCAACAAATGTATAGGTTTGGAGATAGATGGCACTACTGTGCGTGCCGAGAGGGAGATAGATGGGGGCAAAGAGCTACTATCGGCAACATTGCCCATAGTAATCGGCGGGCAGAAGGGACTTACGCAAGAGAAAGATTTGCGAATTCCTAATATGCGCAACTTAATGGCTGCACGTACAAAGGCCATCAGAGTAATTGCTCCACAAACCACTGAGGCAAGAACTGAGGTGGTGGGGTTTGAGAAACTTCCTCCTAAAAAGCCTGTACGAATGGTAGCGGCAGATGATTTGGACACACTTGTAACTCTTCTAAAAACAGAAGCGAAAGTGCTATAATTATTAACTATTAAATATTGGAAAGATGTCAATTCTTTTATATATAGACTCAGAGAAAGGAAAGGTTAAACCGATAAGCTTTGAAGTGGCGACATATGCACGGGCATTGGCGGCACAAGAAAATAGTGAGGTAGTAGCAGTAGCTATCAATGTGGAGCAGCCTGAGGTGTTGGGCACCTATGGCGTTCAGAAAATATTGAATGTAACAGATGAGCGATTGGTTGCTTTTTCGGCTAAAGCTGTAGCGCATTTGCTAAAACAAGCAGCAGAGCAAGAAGGGGCTACTACAATAGTGCTCAGTGCCTCGTCGGAGGCTAAAAACATTGCTCCGCTATTGGCAGTAGCTTTGCAAGCAGGCTATGTACCTAATGTGCTTGGTTTGCCAGAAGCTGATGGAACAATGAAAAGCAATGCTTTCAGTAGTAAGGCTATCGGGTTGAGTAGAATAAATACTTCTGTACGCGTATTGGGAATTGCTCATAACGCTTTTGGTATAAAAGAGAATGCTGTTAATGCTCAAGTAGTACCTTTTGCACCTGTTTTCTCAGGGAAGGAGTTTGACCTGAAGAGTGAAGGGATACAAAAAGCTACAGACAAAGTTTCTTTGGATGATGCCACAATTATTGTTTCGGGAGGACGCGGTCTAAAAGGAGCGGAGAATTGGGGTATTGTAGAAGAGTTGGCTGATGTTTTAGGAGCAGCTACGGCTTGTTCTAAACCTGTGGCAGATATGGGATGGCGCCCTCACTCAGAACACGTGGGACAGACAGGGAAGCCTGTGGCTCCTAATCTTTATATAGCGATAGGTATTTCGGGAGCCATACAGCATTTGGCAGGTGTGAATGCTTCTAAGGTAAAGTTGGTAATTAATACTGACCCAGAGGCTCCATTTTTCAAGGCAGCTGATTACGGAGTTGTGGGTGATGCTTTCAAAATAGTGCCCCAACTTATTGAAAAACTGAAAAAGTAGTATTCCTACAGACGAAGAAAAAGATGACCATACAAGATATTCAAACAGTTAAGGATTTGCTTGCAGAGCAGCCTGTCATCAGTATCATTCCTCATAAGAATCCAGATGGTGATGCCGTTGGGAGTTGTTTGGGGTTATACCACTATTTGAAACAATTAGGCTGTAATGCTACAGTGGTGGCTCCTAATGATTTTCCGAATTTCCTTAAATGGATGCCTGCTGCCACTGATATTCTAATTTATGACAATGAGCCAGAAAAGGCTACGGCACAAATAGAAGCTTCGACACTTATTTTTACATTAGATTTTAACTCGTTAAAACGAGCTGATACACTGACCCCCCTATTGGAAGCCTCGGTAGCTACTTTTGTAATGATAGACCACCACGAGGCACCTGAGGAGTATGCGAAGGTAACTTTCTCTCAGCCTGAAGCAAGTTCTACTTGTGAAATGGTGTATGTTTTTATTGAGGCGATGGGAGGTGCGTTGCAGGTTGGGGCAGAGATAGCCACTTGCCTATATACGGGAATTATGACCGATACAGGCAATTTTAAGTATCAGAGCACCCATAGCAGTACGTACCGAGTAGCAGCGGCTCTGATAGACAGAGGCGCTAATAATAGCGAAATTAATGGCAAGATATACGACACCAACTCGTTTGACCGATTACAGCTGCTCAGTGCTTCGTTGCAAAATATGGTTTTCTTAAAAGAGTATCACGCTGCGTATATTACTTTAACGGCTGAAGAATTACAACGGTTCAATTTTAGAAAGGGAGATACTGAGGGCTTTGTGAATTATGGTTTGACTATAGAAGGAAGCAAATTGGCTGCTATCTTTATTCAAGAAGGGAACTTTGTGAAAATATCATTACGCTCCAAGGGCAATGTAGATGTGAATGTGCTTGCTAGAAAACATTTTAAAGGAGGAGGGCATATCAATGCTGCAGGAGGTAGATATGACGGCACTATTGAGCAGGCTGTAGCTCTTTTCAGGCAAGTAATTCCTGCGTTTTTATCTCAATATATTTAGTAGACAATGAATACGCTAAAAAAAATAATCTTATTGAGCAGCTGTGTAGGTATGTGGGTAGCTTGCGCTGACCGCCAAGCTCGGCATCCTGTTACGAAAAAGACGAGTACTTTTTTAAAAGAATCGGCAGAGAAGAACAAAGCACTCTTGGCATCGGAGCAAGCTCAGATAGAGGCTATCATTCAGAAAGATACACTTCATACTTTCATTGATTCGCAACATGGTTTTAAGTTTTACTATCTCACAGAAAATCCTACGGCAGACTATACAGCACAGTTTGGAGATGTGGTTACTTACGATTATAGTTTGTATGATTTGAAAGGTAATGAACTTTATCAAGAAAAGCCCGATGGCGAGTACAAATACAATGTAGACCAAGAGGAGATTTTTCAAGGCTTGCGTTCGGCATTGAAATTGCTAAAAGAAAATGAGAGTGGGGTATTCTACTTTCCGTCTAGTGTGGCATATGGCTATCGAGGAGATAAGGACAAAATAGGCTATAACCAGCCCATTGTAGCACGGATAGCTGTCTTTAAGATAGAGAAGAACCCAGAACAGGTATTGGTAAGACCTGAATAAATAGGAATTTTAATTAATATTATATGAGAAGAATCAATTTTATGGCATTGCTATTGGCTGTGCTTGCATTTTTAGGTTGTAATTCGCTAAAGAATGCCTACTCTGATTTAGGAGATGGTCTTTTTGCTGACATTGAGACAAGCAAAGGGAATATGGTGGTTAAACTTAACTACAAGGAAACCCCTATAACAGTAGCCAACTTTGTAAGTTTGGCAGAAGGTAAGAATAGCTTTGTGAAGGCTGAATACAAAGGAAAGCCTTTTTACAATGGAATAATTTTCCACCGTGTTATTAAAAACTTTATGATTCAAGGAGGAGACCCAACAGGAACAGGGATGGGCGATCCTGGTTACAAATTTGAAGACGAGTTTGTTCCTACTTTAAAGCACGATAAGAAAGGAATCCTGTCAATGGCCAACTCAGGACCTAACACTAATGGATGTCAGTTTTTCATCACACAAGTGCCTACCCCCCATTTAGATGGTCGTCATACTGTTTTTGGAGAAGTAGTGAAAGGCTTGGAAGTGATTGACACTATTGCAGATGTGGCCAAAGGAGCAGCAGATCGTCCAGTAGAGGATGTGAAAATCAACAAAGTAACTATTATTCGCAATGGGAAAGAAGCAGAGAAGTTTGATGCTGAAAAGGTGTTTGACAATTACTTCAAAGAAATTGCCAAAAAAGAACAAGAAAAAGAGGCTAAGATGAAGGCTGCTACTGCTAAATTCTTAGAAGAAATCAAAACTCAAGAACCTCAAGCACAAGCGCTTCCTTCAGGTGTGAAGATTTTTACTTTGGTGAAGGGAGAGGGAAAACAACCTAAGAATAATGAGTATGCTTTGGTGAACTATGCTGGTTATTTGACTAACGGCTCTCTGTTTGACTCAAATATCAAAGAAGTGGAAGAAGCTTTTGGTAAATATAATCCTATGCGTGAACAACAAATGGGATATAAGCCTTTTCCGATGCCTTACAGTGTAAATGCACAACTTATACCAGGTTTTAAAGAAGCTATGCTTACGATGAAAGTAGGAGATAAAGTGCGTGCTTTTATTCCTGCAGCTTTAGCATATGGTGAAGCAGGTGCAGGTAATGTAATTCCACCTAACAGCGACCTTATTTTTGACATCGAAATAGCAGGTGTAACAGACAACCCAGGAATGTAATAGAAAATAAAGTTTCTGATGAGAAGAGCATACGACAAACAACAATTGCAGACTGTTACTCTCCATAACCCAAGTGGAATGGAGGTAACAGTTCTCAACTTTGGTGGTATAATCAGTTCAATTAAAGTACCTGTAAAAGGGAAAAAGATAGAGTGTGTATTGGGGTTTGATACCTTTGAGGAATATGTGAGTGAAGCCTATCGCAATGAATATCCATATTTAGGAGCCATCATAGGGCGCAATGCTGGACGTATAAAGTTTGGTAAGGCTCATATTGACGGGCGAGAAGTGCAACTGAGTTGCAACTTGGGTGAAAATCAGATACACGGAGGATTTGTAGGTTTTGACAGTGTTTTTTGGGAAGTGGTGGCACAAGAACAAGGAGAAAACTCTTCGGTAACTTTGCAATATTTCTCTAAAGATGGAGAAGAGGGATACCCAGGGAACGTAAGTGTACGAGTAACCTATACGCTGACTGCAGACAACCGTTTGCGTATAGACTACCACGGAACAACTGATGCACCTACTATTTTGAATCTTACCCAACATACCTATTTCAATCTCAATGAGGGAGATACTGATGTATTGAACAACACCCTGCAAATAAAAGCAGATAGGTATGTGCCTTTGGAAGAAGGTTTTTTTACTCCAATAGGGGAACGTCCCTCTGTAGCAGGTACTCCTTTGGATTATAGAGAAGGTCAAAAAGTCTATGCACATACAGACAATTCGTTTGTACGTGAGATAGCTCCAGAAGAAGTGATGGCGACGATTACTAATGCTGAAGGCTCTTTGTTGATGGATGTGCGTACTAATCACCCTGTGCTACATATCTATGCGGGTTACTACTTGCCAGAATTGCAGCCACCTTATCGGAAAAAGATAGGGCAGAGCAAAGGAATCTGTTTTGAAGCACAAGGATATGCTGATGCTACTAAACATCCTCAGTTTGACAGTGTAGAGTTAAAACCTCAAGAGGAATACAACTATTTTACTGAATTCTATTTTAAGGAAATTAACGAAAGCTTGCAAGCATAAGGGGAAAACGAACGATATTTTAGTGTTTTCGCAGTAATTTATCTTTGTTTTCAAAAGCTTTAAAAAACATAAAAACACGGGAGGCAATGCACGACCGTGTTTTTTTATTTCTAATACTTTGCTATTTCATTTTAAAGTCGTATATTTGTCGCCCTAAGGTAGTTTTTGCTTAGGGAGAAAGAGAGGTAGAAAGTTTCTAGTAATTAAATAATCTTAGGATTAATAATTTGCTCTGAAATAATAATACAATGCAGAGGCTATAAAATACTAAGAATTTTATGAAAGAGATACTTGCTAAATATTTGCCAGAAAATGCAGTCTCTCCTTGTTTTGAATTGATAAAGGCAAACAATATTTATTTGAGGATTGTCAATGAACGAAAAACAAGGCATGGAGATTATAGGCGTCTTCCTGATGGGCAGCATCTCATCACAATGAATGCTACGGCTAATAAGTATAGGTTTTTGATTACTTTTATTCACGAGGTATCGCATCTGGTAGCTTTTGAACGTTTTGGAAGGTTGATAAAACCTCACGGGAATGAGTGGAAGTACATTTTTCAGCAAATGATGATACCTTTCATTATTCCAGAGATATTTCCTAAACAGCTATTAGAGGTTTTAAGATTGCATTTTCTCAATCCTATGTCTAGTAGTGATATAGACCCAAGACTTGCTATAGCTTTAAAGCAATACGATTCTGATGAGAAGCGTTGTTTAATTTATGAAGTTCCGTTGGGGAGCATTTTTAGAATTAAAGATGGACGTGTGTTTCGGAAAGGAAAACGCCGCATCAAATGTTATGATTGTATAGAGCTAAGTACTGGAAAACGATATATTTTTCAACCTCATGCAGAGATAGAATTAGTTAAAACTTAATTGACAACAAAATATTATATGGTAAACAATTATTACGCTGTAATTATGGCAGGAGGAGTGGGGTCTCGGTTTTGGCCTGTGAGTACTTCTGAATACCCCAAGCAGTTTCATGATATGCTGGGAACGGGGCAGACATTATTGCAACGTACCTATTCGCGGATGCAGAAGTTTATTCCTCAGGAAAACATTCTTATTCTTACCAATGAACGTTATAAAGAGATTGTAGAGGAACAAATACCTAATATTCTTCCTAAAAATTTGGTTTTAGAGCCTTGTATGCGCAATACAGCGCCGTGCATATTGTATGCCTCAATGAAAATAAATAAGCGCAATCCTAAGGCTGTAATGATTGTAGCACCAAGCGATGCGTGGATTGAAGATGAGAAAGCTTTTATGCATAACGTCATCAGTTGCTTTAATGCCGCGCAAAGGGATAATAATATTCTCACTTTGGGAATTGTACCTACTTTTCCCAATACGGGGTATGGCTACATACAATATGAAAAAACAGAAGAGAGTCCTATTAGAAAAGTACTTCAGTTTCGTGAAAAGCCAGATTATGAGACGGCTAAAGATTTCTTGAAACAAGGTAACTTTTTATGGAATGCAGGAATCTTTGTGTGGAGTGCTCAAACTGTTTTGAATGCTTATAAAAACTATCAACCTGCGATGTATGGCCTTTTCAAAAAAGGAGAAGAAGTGTATAATACTGAGAATGAAGTAGATTTTATTGCTCAGACCTATCCACAAGCTGAAAATATCTCAGTAGATTATGCTATTTTAGAACCTTCTTCTAATATTTATGTGTTGCCAGCTAATTTTGATTGGAATGATTTAGGTTCTTGGGGTTCTTTGCATGAAAAATCTCCTAAAGATGAGTTGAAAAATGCAGTTATCAATGCGAGAGTTTTGTTAAAGGATGCTGAAAATAATATTATTCGCACAGAAACAGAAAAATGTGTAGTGATAGAAGGACTTAAGAACTATATCATAGTAGACAAGGAAGATGTCTTACTTATTTACCCCAAAGAGAAGGAGCAAAATATTAAGGAAATAGTAAATGAGGTAAAAAATAAATGGGGGTTACATTAAAGATATTGCTAAAATTTTGCTAGAAATTACTCTTATAATTAATTTCTTTTAGTAGATTTAGAAATAGAATGAGGTACTCTATTTCAGATACAAGAGTTGTAAGGATAGATTACATTAATGTTTTTACTTAGAAAACCAAGTTTTACTTAAACATAGAATAGGGGAAGTTTGCAAGTGCTTGCTTCCCCTATTGCTATTACTAATCAAATATTTATTTTTAGAATGCTTTCTGATGTATCCTTATAGGCATAGAGCTGTTTTATTGTAGGAAAAGTTATGATTGATTTGAACTTTAAAACTCTATTCTCCAAAGATACTATTATTTCAACTCTGATATTATGGCTACTGTATGGCAGGCTACTACCGCAGCCGTTTCAGTGCGCAAACGGTTTTCCCCCAATGAGATAGGCTGAAAATTTTGTTGTAATGCAGTAGTTATCTCTTTATCAGAAAAATCTCCTTCTGGACCTATAAGAATAGTAATGTGTTCAGAAGGGATATTAAGTGCATGAGAGAGTAATACTTTGTTATCTTCTTGGCAATGAGCTATAAATTTGCTAGAAGACTTTAAAGAATCGGCCTCTTGCTCAAAGAATATTTTGGAAGAAATAGGTTCGTTTAGCTTTGGCAAATAGTATTGTAATGATTGCTTCATTGCTGATAAGATAATCTTTTGAAAGCGTTCTGTTTTCAGTGTAGTACGTTCAGAATGTTCGCAGATAATAGGAGTGATTTCGTCTACACCTATTTCGGTCGCTTTTTCAAGAAACCATTCATAACGCTCATTCATTTTGGTAGGAGCAACGACTAAATGTAGATAATAGGGTCGGTGAGCTTTTTTAATACATTTTAAGATGGCTACTTCACATTGTTTTGGAGATGCAAAAATAAGCTTTCCTTCAAATAAAAGCCCTTTGCCATTGGTAAGGTAAAGAATATCACCTTCCTTTTTTCGTAAAACCTTAGCAATATGTTGGCTTTCTTCTTTGTTAAAGAAGCAGTTAACACTGCTTGTATCAATGGATTCGTGATAAAAAAGTTGCATATAAATTATTAGTAACCTCAGAAAGATGAGATGTGATTGAGCGGCAAAGATAATACAAAATAAAAAAAAATGCACTTTTTATTTTGTAATTATAAAAATTGCCTTACATTAGCCCCCTGAAAATACTAATTAATTATGAAACGTGTAATAGTAGACTACAACAAACTAACAAATGAGATCTTATCAATGTTAGTGGAAAAGTACCCAGATGGCTATACTGATGCCGATGTGATTCGTTTTAAAAACGCTAAAAATGAGACTGTTGATGCTTTGGAAGTGCGTACTGATGATACTATTTATTTGGTAAAAGTCAGCACTCGTTTGGCTGATACAATGGAGAATTTTGATGAGGATGATTATTTTATGAACAATCAGGAAGATGAAATAGGAGTTAATAATATGGATATTCCTGATGACTCATCATTAGATGATGAATAAAATGACACAATATGATTACGGCACATATTCCATACCAGAATATTCGTTTTTTTTCTAAGCTCATTACGGACTATGTGCTTGAAAAGGAAGAACTACGCCCTTTTTATAATCATTTTCCTTCGCTACTTCACTTTAAAAAGCAAATAGTTGAAAAAGAAGAGTCCTTTGAACAGAATACACGTGATGTTTTGGTGAAAAGCCTCAAACAGCAATATGCTCAACAAAAAACAACTTCTAAGGTTCTCAGAAATATTGAACTTTTAGCTAAAAGGAATACTTTTACTATTACAACAGGGCATCAGTTAAGTCTCTTCACAGGGCATCTTTATTTTATCTATAAAATTATTACAGTTATCAATACTGCTAAAAAGTTATCTGAGGTTTATACAGACTGTCATTTCGTGCCTGTGTATTGGATGGCTACTGAGGATCACGATTTTGAGGAAATTAATCACTTCCATCTTTCGCAACAAACTATTTCTTGGAATAGTACCCAAACAGGAGCAACAGGTAATTTTACAACAGATACTTTAGAAGATGTATTTCAGATATTTGATAGAGCAATAGGATTAGGTAAAAATGCTGATGCATTACGCTTATTATTCCATAATAGCTACTTGAAACATCAGAATCTGGCAGAGGCTACTCGTTTTTTAGTAAATGCTCTTTTTGAAGAATATGGGGTGGTAGTGATAGATGGTAATGATAAGGCTCTAAAAGAGCTATTTGTTTCGTATATTAAGGATGATTTGCTGTATCATACGGCTTATAATGAAGTAACTAAAACTATTGGAGCTTTACATCAAATAAACGCTTCTTATCCTATACAGGTGAACCCTAGGGAGATTAATATGTTTTACTTAACTCCTAATGGAAGAGATAGAATTGTAAAGACTAACGAAGGCTATGCTGTTTATCAGAAAGATATTCACTTTACAAAAGATGAAATTCTTAAAGAACTCAATACTTTCCCAGAGCGTTTTTCTCCTAATGTAATTTTACGACCTTTATACCAAGAGGTTATTTTACCTAATTTGGCCTATATAGGAGGGGGTGGAGAGATCGCCTATTGGTTAGAGCTTAAAAGTTTTTTTGAGAAGGAGAATATGCCTTTCCCTATGTTGATGCTCCGCAATTCAGCTATGTTGATTTCGGAAAGACAAGAAGAAAAGCTTCAGAAGTTAAAGATTTCCGTAGAAGATTTGTTTTTGAAAACAGATGATTTGATGAACAAGAAAATTAAACAGCTTTCATCTTTTCCTATTGATTTTACTCCTCAAAAAACAGTATTACAAAAGCAATTTACCAATTTGTATTTGTTAGCTCAACAAACAGATATAACTTTTGAAAAGGCCGTAAAGGCACAAGAAGCTAAGCAACTTAAAGGATTGGAACAGCTTGAAAAACGTCTTCTAAAAGCTCAAAAACGAAAGTATTCTAAAGAATTAGATCATACAGTACATTTGCAAAATCAGTTGTTTCCTAATACACTTTTGCAAGAGCGCTTTGCTAATTTTACTGATTTCTATTTGCAAAAAGGGGAAAAGCTTATTCCTGAATTAGTGAATGATTTTAATCCTTTTGATTTTAGGTTTGTAGTAATACGGTATTAAGAAATTAGTTTGTAGATTGTAAGCTTACAACTTTATTTGTATTTAAAGAGAAGATGCTTCATTTTTAGAATTAATAGTACTATTTATATGCATTATGAGAAAAGCCCTCTAGGTAATTAGAGAGCTTTTTTTATAACAAAAAAGAACTATCTCTTTGCTACTTACTAATTATTTATTACTTTTGCAACATAATGGATATGAAGATATTATATACCCCTTATGGAATATGCCATTTGAGCATTGTTCCTCTGCGTTTGGAACCTACTGAAAGATCTGAAATGGTTACGCAATTGCTTTTTGGAGAATTACTTCAAGTGATTGATAGACAAGGTTTTTGGAGCTATGTTCGGCTTCTTTTTGATGGAGCAGAGGGATGGGTAGCTAGCAATCAGTTTGTGGAGATTTCCGATGGAGAATACAGAAGAGCTCTAAAGAAAAAAGACAAATATGCTCACAAATGGATTACAAAACTCCGTTTAAAAACAGGAGAAGGTCTCTTTTTGCATATACCTAAAGGGGCGACCCTCTCGCATAATCACTTATTGCATACTTCTCAATCCACCCAAAAACCTTTGCATCAAGGCGTGGTAGGAACGGCTGTGGAGTACTTGAATGTTCCTTTCTTGGCAGGAGGTAAAACTCCCTTTGGTATTGATGCTGCTGGATTAGTACAAATGGTTTTTAAACTGAATGGTATCTCTTTACCACGTACAGTTGAAAAACAGTCCTCTTGTGGTACTTCTTTTAGTTTTATAGAGGAGAGTGAGGCAGGCGATTTAGCCTTTTTTGATGATGAAGAAGGTAATATTGTACATGTAGGCATTCTTTTAGGCGAGAACAAAATTATTCATTCTTTTGGGAAAGTGCGTATAGACCGTTTAGATCATATAGGTATTTTTAATGCTGAATTGCGTAACTATACGCATCGTTTGAGGCTTTTGAAGAAAATACTACAGTCTTAGAAATCCTTACATACCCAAATACTTCATTACTTTGTTATGATAGCGTGTAGAGAAATGAAACTGTCTGATGCAACTAATTTCAAAGTTTGAAGTGCCAATGCTGAGATGTTCATTGTTCTTGAAGTACATCTGTTTGTTATTTTGCCCCCAAGAATAGATAAATATCCAATCCTTTTTAGAATGAACTATTGAGAGATGAATTCGATAGGTTACATAGTCATCAAACTTCATTTTACTCAAAGGCTTTAGCTCTCCTCCAAAATAGCCTCCTAATCCTATCAATCCATTCACCGAAATATTTTCAGATGCTTTCATAGAGCCTACAGCTCCTACACCGAAACCAGCTTGCAAGTGTCTAAAAATATTTCCATCATCTTTAAGCGAAAGAATAGGGATTGTAGCTTTATGGTAATAAATACCTCCTCCTACATAAAAACCATAGTGGTCTTTCAAATGATTCCCATCGGGGTTAAACATCTTTTCTAATAGCTGACTTTTCCAGTGGGTAAAGTAGAGCAGTTCACTTCCTATTTGTTGTATTTGGGTGTCAGATAGAATATGAGTGCGCTTCTTTCCTTCGTAATAGAATCCCTTATAATCTTGGTAGTATAGGTCAAACAAGAAACGTTTTTTTAAGAAAGAATGCAGTTGGAAGTCAAAATATTTGCTTTTTCCATATTCACTTGTGCTGCGAAAAGGCACCGTACTTTTAGAGTATCCCAAACTTACATAAGTGTTGTAAATACCACCACTGATGCCTATCGTAAGTGGGTAGTTAGGCAAAAGTTTTTGTTTTTTTAAGTCTTCATTCTCAGGTACGTCTATCACTTCTACCGATATGTAATGAATGTTTAAAGAAGGTTTTAGCCACATTTTGTAGTGGTGTAGTTTTGTTTGGGTGCTATCTTGCCCCCATAAGCTATTGGCTAATACTAAAAAGAGAACTGAGAGGTATTTCATAAGTAGAAAATAAGTGCTAAAAAAACTTTGTCAAGGTCAAGAATGGCCTCGACAAAGTTTTATTCATTTGGAGCTGTTGCAAATCTTAATATCCTAATATTTTTAACATTTCATCAGCTTTTTGTTGCTCCATAAAGAGTCGAGAGGTTAGTTTACCCTCTTTGTCTTTGTCAATTAATACAATTTTTGGCTGTGGGATGAGGCAGTGTTGCAAACCTCCAACCCCTCCAATGCTATCTTGATAAGCACCTGTGTTGAAAAAACCTATATAAAGAGGTTTGTTTTTGTTGTATTTAGGCAAATAGATAGCGTTCATATTCTGCTCGCTGTTGTAGTAGTCATCGCCATCACAAGTAAGACCACCAAGGAGTACTCGTTCGTATTCATCATTCCAGCGATTGATGGGCAGTAGTACAAAGCGTTTATTAATAGCCCAAGAGTCAGGAAGAGTAGTGATGAAAGAGGAGTTGATCATATCCCATTTTTCACGGTCGTTTTGTTGCTTTTGGTACATAATTTCGTAGATAGCTCCTCCTGCTTCTCCTACCGTAAAACTACCAAACTCAGTGAAAATATTAGGCACAGGCACTTTCTCTTGTTCACAGGTAATTTTAATTTGTCGGATAATTTCGTCTACCATATAAGCGTAATCATACTCAAAGGCCAAAGAACTCTTAATAGGGAAACCTCCACCTATGTTCAAACTGTCAAGTCCAGGAGCTACCTTTTTTAACTGAATGTACACACGCAAACATTTCAAAAGCTCATTCCAATAGTAGGCATTGTCCTTAATTCCCGTGTTGATGAAAAAGTGCAACATTTTCAGTTGTACTTTAGGGTTATCTTTAATTTCGCGATTGTAGAAAGGCAAGATATTCTTGTAGCCTATTCCTAATCTGCTAGTATAAAACTCAGAACGAGGGTCCTCTTCCGAGGCTATGCGAATACCAATGCTGTAAGTGTCTTTTATCTTCTTTTCAAATAGATTAATTTCTTCGTAGTTATCAATGATAGGAATACAGTTGTGATAACCGCGATTGATAAGGTCTGCAATACCTTCTATGTAAGCATCGCGTTTAAAACCATTGCAAAGAATGTAGTCTTCTTTAGTAAGAAGACCTTCGCTGATGAGATTATTGATGATATTAATGTCAAAAGCTGAAGAAGTCTCCATATGGATATCGTTCTTTAAAGCTTCTACCATTACGTGTTTAAAGTGAGAACTTTTGGTGCAATAGCAGTAGTTGTAAGCACCTTTATATTTGTGTTTTTTAATAGCTTTCTCAAACCATCCTTTAGCGCGCTGAATGTTTTCTGAAATGCGAGGCAAGTACATAAATTTTAAAGGCGCTCCATATTGGCGTACCAATTCCATCAAGTCAATATTATGGAAGCGCAATTCATCGCCGTCTAAGGTAAATTCATCTTGGGGGAAGTAATAGGTTTGGTCAATGAGGTCAATATATTTATTTTTCATTTGTTCAGTGTAATTTTAATGGTGAGAATATTTTTTAGATGCAAACCGAAGAACAACAGTCTATTAAGACTATTGTATAAATTACTATCTGATTCAAATGCGAAGGGGAGAAAGGCGTTTTGCCTTGAACTTACTTTGCAAAGAGTGGGTGAGTGCAGAGTGAAAATAACTTAAAAATAGAATGTTCATTTTCAGCAACCAATGGTTTAAAGAATTAAATTATTTTATAGTTCAATGATAGGCATTCCTATCAGCCCGCAAAAGTAGTCAATATTTTTGAATTGTCAAGCCATATTGATGAAAAACTTTGCCAAAGATGTCTTTGGCAAAGTTTCTTTATTTTGTTCTGAAGAATACTATTTTATAAAACCTACTATTTCTTTGACAATCTGCCACTCTTCGTTAGTAGGGATGATAAGAATTTTTACGCGGCTATCAGCTCTTTGTATTTCTACAGGTTCTTTAGCATGGTTTAAGTCTACGTTTTTCTTCTCGTCTAATTTGATGCCAAAAAAGTCTAAGTTTTTACAAGCAAATAGGCGAGTCAAAGCATCATTTTCACCCAAACCTGCAGTGAATACAATACTGTCTAATCCATTAAGGGCAGCAGTGTAAGCTCCTATAAACTTCTGGATGCGGTAGCCGTACATTTCGTAGCAAAGGGCAGCATTAGCATCTCCTGAATTGTATAGGGCAGCCACATCGCGTGCATCCGAATGTCCTGTAAGGCCTAACATACCGCTTTTTTTGTTCAAAAGGGTCTTAACTTCTTCGTAGCTCATTCCTAACTCCTGTCCTAAGAAGAATACTACCGACGCATCTATTTGGCCTGAGCGGGTACCCATTATAAGCCCATCAAGAGGGGTAAGTCCCATAGAAGTATCTATACAATCCCCGTGTTCATTAATGGCAGCCATACTCGCTCCATTGCCTAAATGGATAGTAATATTTTTTAGGTGTGGGTTGTTCAAGTACTTGCGAGCCTCCCCATCCACATACTTATGGCTTGTACCGTGGAATCCATAAGCGCGAAGTCCATAGCGGTCGTAATATTCGTTAGGGATAGCATAACGATAAGCTTTAGGCGGCATTGTTTGGTGGAAGGCAGTATCAAAAACAGCTACGTGGGTTGCTTTGTTGAAAAGTTTTTGAGCTACGCGTATTCCTTCTAAGTGTCCAGGGTTGTGTAAGGGAGATAGAGGGATAACGCGTTTGATTTCTTCTACTACCTCCTCTGTGATAATGGTAGGTTGTACCAGTTTCTCACCTCCGTGTACTACGCGGTGTCCCACAGCCTTAATGTCGTTAGGGTTGTGTATTACTCCTACTTCAGCGTCGGTCAGTAGTTCAGCTACTAAGTTCATCCCTACCTCGTGAGTAGCGATAGGCTGTTCCTTTTTCACTTCTACCTCTTTTCCATTTTTGATAGCCGTATATTTTACCAAACTGCCATCAATGCCGATGCGGTCTACAATACCTTTAGCTTTTGATTCGCCCGTTACCGAGTCGATAAGCTGATATTTAAGAGATGAACTCCCCGAATTAATGATTAATATTTCCATATTAGTATTAGTTTATTAGTCGTTAGTTTTTCTGTTAAGAGTTAGCCGTTAGCTTATATATCTAACGACTAACTGCTAATTTTAAAATTCTGATTGTATCGCTGTGATGAGCACGGTGTTGTAGATGTCCGGAATGAGAGCTCCACGACTTAGGTCGTTTACCGGTTTCTTCAAACCTTGCAACATAGGGCCTATGGCCAAACCGCCTGTTTCGCGTTGTACAGCCTTATAGGTGTTGTTACCAGTGTTCAAGTCAGGGAAGATAAGCACATTGGCCTGTCCTGCTACAGGAGAGTTAGGCATTTTTTGTTTGCCAACTTTAGGGTCTACTGCAGCGTCATATTGTATAGGCCCTTCTACCAAGAGCTCAGGGCGGCGTTCTTTTACTAGTGCAGTGGCTTCACGAACTTTGTCCACATCAGCACCGCTACCAGAGTTGCCAGAAGAGTAGGAGAGGAGAGCTACCTTAGGTTCAATACCAAACGCAATGGCAGAATCTGCCGAGCTGATAGCTATGTCAGCCAGCTGTTCAGCAGTCGGGTTAGGCACTACTGCGCAGTCTCCGTACACCAATACGCGGTCTTGTAGCAACATAAAGAATACCGATGAAACTGTGTTTACTCCTGGTTTGGTCTTCACAAATTGCAAAGATGGACGTATAGTGTGTGCAGTGGTGTTCACAGCCCCCGATACCATACCATCAGCATCGCCTAAGAATACCATCATTGTACCGAAGTAAGAGGCATCGAGCATTAGGTCTTTAGCTTGCGAAAGCTCAAGCCCTTTGCTCTTGCGCAATTCGTATAGTTTTTCGGCATAAGCCTCGTATTTATCGCTTTCAGCAGGGTTGATAATACTGATGCGTTCCTCGTTCCACTTTAAGCCTAAAATATTCTTTGCACGTGTTTTGATAGCTTCTGGCTCGCCCAAGATAGTGAGGTATACTAATTCATCTTCAGCCAACTGTGAGGCAGCAGTAAGGATACGGTCATCAGTACCTTCGGGCAATACGATGCGTTTTTGTCCCGCACGTGCCTTTTGCACCATATTGTATTGGAACATTCTTGGGGTGATAGTTTCCGATTTGAATGAGGCAATACTGTTGTTCAATTTGGTAGCATCTACATTCTCATCAAAAAGCTGTAGAAGCATTCTTACCTTTTCAGTATTTTCAGGATAGATGCGTGATTGGATGTTTCCTATTAGGTTAGCAGTTTCAAAAGTGTCGCTTTTAGCCAACATTACAGGAATATTCTTTTGGATACCTTCAAAAATCTTTATCATTGAAGGGTCTGGTTGCAAGTCTCCGTAGAGCACCATCCCTTTAATATTAGAGAAGTTTGAGTAGTTCGCTACAAGGGTACCCGCTATTAGGTCAATGCGGTCAGTAGGAAGCACAGCAAGACCATCTTCAGTAAGTTTAGACAAATAGTTAGAGAGCTGCATAGCCCCTACAATAGTGCGCTTGGTAGTAACATCTATGTTGTCGCCCTTGTACAAGAACTCTGCATTTAAAGCATTGGCTATCTCGCGAATGGTAGGGCGCGAAAGCTCTTCCTTGCGTGGAATTACTGTGAAAGTAACCTCTTTGTAGCGTTGTTCTAACTTTTGTAGAGTCCTCTCTGTAGCATTCTTAGCTTTGTTTACGAAAACGCTTAGTACGCGTAAGTCTTTTTCCAATAGATTGTTCAATTCCACTTGAACTTGGTTGATGAGGGCTTCTTCTGAACAGAAATTGTCTTTGAGCACCACCAATGCAGGGATGTTAAGGCTTTGAGCTACCGAAGCGTTGAAATTCACATCAAAATTGCTATCGTCTACAGCACTAGAGCTGTCTACTAGAACAAAGTCAAACTTCTGTTCCAAAGCTTTGTACTTCTTGATGATAGTGTCGTACACTTCGCTGATATTGCCTTCATTTTTAAGGGCAATTACTTCTTGTCGGGTGTAAGCAAAGGTTTCATTATAGCTCATATCTAACTGAAAATGAGCTAATACTGTTTCTATGAAAGTATCCTTTTTAGTCTTACTTTCTATGATAGGGCGAAAGTACCCCACCTTAGGAGTATTGCGCATAATCATTTGCAATACCCCTAAACTTACCACCGACTTCCCACTGTGGGCATTGGCTGCGATGATATAAACTGATTTATTCATTTTTCGTGTAATTTTACTTACTTACTATTTAGGTTGCAAAGGTAAGCAAATAAATTAAAATAGCAATACTATAACAGTATAATACTCATAAAATAATTCACAACTAAGTAAAATTCTATGAAATAAACCAAATGCAACTTCATTAACCTCTAATCTGATACTTCCTACCTGTGAGGAAAGAAAAATTTTTTGCTGCGGACATCCTAGAGCTACTGTGGAGGTATCCCGAAGACGAAGTGAAGGAACAACGTACTTTCAGTGCTAACCTATTTTCTGCAAAACAATCTCAAAGTAGAAAAAAGTAATGACTTTGCAGAGAATTTTAAACAAAAAAGCTTGTGCTAATGTAAGGTTATCTCCATATAGCAAAATGTTGATTTACAATAAATTGTCTTTGTGTGCTCACAAAACAACTTATCAAGAGTAGAATTTTTGCTGTTAAACAAGAACGAAAATGGCAATTAACAGAGTTGCTATTGCAGAGAGCCTGTCTTAATTGCGGGCACAAGAAGCTAGTTTTAGGCAAAGAAGTGGTGAAAAAAAGTCTTTTTTATTTTGATGATAATACAAAAAATTGTACCTTTGCCGTCAGAAAGATAATAAAAAGGAAGTGTGCAGGCACTTTCTAACTTTAATGAGTTGAATATTAATTATATCATAATAATAAGAAATGGCACATAACATTAAAAAAGGCGTCATTCTTGGCAAAGATGTTCAAGAACTATTCAAATACGCCAAGGAAAAAGGCTTTGCTCTACCAGCAGCCAACGTGATCAGTTCTAACTCTATCAACGCTGCTTTAGAAACAGCAGTAGCCGTAAACGCTCCTATGATCATCCAATTTTCTAACGGAGGCGCTCAATTTATGGCTGGAAAAGGCCTTAGCAACGAAAACCAACGCGCTTCTGTGCTTGGAGCAGTATCTGGTGCTAAACACGTTCATCAGTTGGCAGAAGCCTATGGAGCTTCTATTATCTTGCACACCGACCACTGCGCTAAAAAACTACTTCCTTGGTTAGACGGTATGCTTGATGCTTCTGAAAAACACTTCAAAGAAACTGGAAAATCACTTTTCAGCTCTCATATGATTGACCTCTCAGAAGAACCTATCAAAGAAAATATCGAAATTTGCAAACGCTACCTCGAGCGTATGAGCAAAATGGATATGACTTTGGAAATCGAATTGGGAATGACAGGTGGCGAAGAAGACGGAGTTGATAACTCTGGTGTAGAATCACACAAATTGTTTACCCAACCTGAAGACGTAGCTTATGCTTACGAAGAACTTTCAAAAGTGAGCAACCAATTCACCATTGCAGCAGCTTTCGGTAATGTTCACGGAGTTTACAAACCTGGGAATGTGAAACTTACTCCAAAAATTTTAAGAGATTCTCAAGACTACGTTTCTAAGAAATACAACTTGCCTCACAATGCCCTCGACTTGGTATTCCACGGTGGTTCTGGTTCTACCCTCGAAGAAATCCGCGAAGCAATTTCTTACGGTGTAGTGAAAATGAATATCGATACCGACCTTCAATACGCTTTCACCGAAGGAGTTCGCGACTATATGAAGGCAAAAGAAGCTTACTTGCAAGGTCAAATAGGTAACCCTGAAGGCCCAGAAGTTCCTAACAAAAAATACTACGATCCGCGTGTATGGCTCCGTGAAGGCGAAAAAACTTTCGTTACTCGTCTTAAACAAGCTTTCGAAGACCTTAACAACGTAAATACTCTTTAATAAGTAGCTTTCTGCTTATTTCATCTGACACTTTGCCAGAAAGCTTTGTGCTAATAAGCTAAAAGACTTTTTGGCAAAGTTTTTGATACAACTAATATTGAATATTTTAAAATAAAAATTTATGAGTGCAAACCAATACAATTTGAACAATAGCAATAATGGCTATAACCTAAATTACAACACAGGCTACCAAAACAATGGGGGAGGAGTTCCTCAAACAGTAGCTTATGCGACTAATATAGCACAAGCTGAATTTTACCGCAAAACGTATAGTCACGTAGCTTTGGCGCTCTTGGCATTCATTGTAGTGGAAGCTTTATTGCTCAACACTGTGCCTGCTAGTTTCATTTACTCAATGGTGAGCAAACCTTTCGTATGGCTCTTTGTCTTAGGAGGATTTTGGTTAGGATCTGTATTGGCTCAAAAATGGGCTTTCTCTTTAGACCGAAAAGTGCAGTACATAGGCTTAGGGGTTTATGTGTTCTTAGAGGCTTTTATTTTCTTGCCTATGATTGCTATTGCTCTTACTTATGGAGGAGGAGAAATCATCTCTCAGGCCGGTATTATCACCTTAGCTCTTTTTGGGGGACTTACAGCTGTAGTTTTCCTTACAAAGGTTAATTTTTCTTTCTTGCGTACTATCTTAATAGTAGGAGGCTTTATAGCTTTAGGGCTTATAGTAGCAGGAGCTATTTTTGATTTTAACTTGGGGCTTTGGTTTTCAGTAGCAATGGTACTCTTGGCAGGAGCTGGTATTCTATACCAAACCTACAATATTAAAAACCAATTCTCTACAGACCAGTATGTGGGAGCTTCTTTGTTGATCTTCTCTTCAGTGATGTTACTCTTCTGGTATGTTTTGCGCATATTGCTTGCTCTTTCTAGAAGAAACTAAAATAGTAGCCAGTAGGCTAATGAACCAATCATATAAAGGACTTCCCAATTTTTTTGGGGAGTCCTTTTGTTATTCTCCTTTTTTTACTATCTTTGCCGTTCTAATTTACTTGTCTAAATCCACAAAGTAATAGTTTGGCAAATTTATATTCTATGCAAATAAAAGATTCAAAATTTTACCGCCCTATAAATATCTTACAAACTGGTGATGGCGAACAAATAGGATTACACGATAAGTATGATATACTTACGTACGGTAGTCCCTATACAACATTGTTAGACGATTTGATGGGATGCATTAATCTTAGGGGCGATGGTTTAGTAATTCAGCGCGATAAACTAAAACACCTTCAGAAGTGTACTGACTACTATTCCCTTGAGTACTCTTCTAAACTGAACGAAATCTATGAGTCAGAAGAATGCTACTATCATCCCGAATACGAAGTCTTTCTAATTATCGACAAAAACCTCTCCAACAAATACGACGGACACATTTTTGAAGATGGGCTTTTTAAAGCTAAATACGTGTATTATGACAATACAAGTGCTCAAGCTAAGGAAAATCTTACGAAATTCTTTGCTGACTACTTAGAAAAATATGTTTCTAAAGAGTCAAAAGTATCTATCTTGCTGAGCACTTCCGATGGTTTAGACCTTCATACCCACACTATCAAACCTTACAGTATTGATTTTGAGACGATGTACAACGATGATTTTAATGAGGTACATCACCGTGTTAAAAATGCTTTGACAAACGATACTAAAGGGGTTGTGCTCTTTCACGGTATTGCAGGTTCAGGAAAAACCAACTATATCAAGTGGCTTACTAGCCAAGTGCCTAACAAGAAGTTCATCTTTGTACCTACCTCAGTAATATCTTCTCTTACCGACCCTTCTTTTATGGGCTTGCTCATAGAAAATAACAACTCGGTGTTGGTATTAGAGGATTGCGAGAACTACATTGCCGAACGTACTTCCTTGAATAGCAATACCGATGTAGTATCTTCCATCTTAAATATCGCAGATGGTTTCCTTTCTGATGTCATAGAGTGTCAACTTATCTGTACTTTTAATTCCGATATTTCAAAAATAGATCCAGCTCTTTTGCGCAAAGGTCGACTTATAGCTGAATACAAATTTAAGGAACTCACTGTAGAAAAATGCAATAGTTATTTGCGCTCTACCGATAGAGATTTTATAGTCGATAAGCCTTATTCCTTGGCCGAACTTACCAATATTGACATTAAAGAGCTTAAAGAACAACAAAAACAAACCAAAATAGGCTTTAAATAATGCGCATACTTTTTGCTTTCTGGCTATTTTCAGCAGTTGCATCGGCACAAGAAGCAGGTAATCAGCTTTCATTGCTTTTTATGGGCGATGTGATGGGACATGGACCTCAAATAGAAGGTGCTTATAATAACGAAACTAAGCAGTATAATTATTTGACTGTTTTTGAAAAGGTTAAAAAAACTTTTCAGGAAGCCGATTTTGCTATTGCTAATTTAGAAGTTACCTTAGCAGGCAAGCCTTACAAAGGGTACCCTCAGTTTTCATCACCCGATGCCTTAGCGGCAGCTTGCAAAGAGAGTGGTATAGGGGTATTGGTAACGGCCAACAACCATACTTGCGACCGAGGTAAAAAAGGTATTATTCGCACCTTAGATGTATTGGATTCACTGAAAATTGCTCATACAGGAACTTTTAGGAATCTACAAGAGTTTGAACAAAACAACCTTTTAGTGCTTTCTAAAAATGGTATTTCGGTAGGTATTCTCAACTATACCTATGGCACCAATGGCCTTCCTGTGCCAGAACCTACTATTGTGAATCGAATTAATTTCGAACAGATGAAACAAGACCTTGAAAAAGCCAAAAAGGTATCTTTAGACAAGCTGATTGTTATGATACATTGGGGAATAGAATACCAGCAGTATCAGAACAAGAAGCAAGAAGAGGTCGCTCAATTTTTATTTGATAATGGGGTAGATATCATTATTGGGGGGCACCCTCACGTATTGCAGCCAATGCACTATTACCCTCCTACAAGTCTCTATCCAGAACGGTTGGTAGTGTATTCATTAGGAAATTTTGTTTCTAATCAACGAAAAACACCTTCCGATGGCGGAGCAATGGTAAAACTAACGCTTTTCAAAGACAGTAGAGGGACACGTATTGCCGACAAAGGGTATCATTTGGTTTGGGTAAATCGTACTGAGAAAGCTCCTAAAAAGTATCTTTTTGAGATTTTACCTTGCAAAGAATACGAAAATAATGCTTTTAAAGACCTTAGCGAGAGTAGTAAAGAAGGTATGAAAATATTTATAGAGAACTCTCGAAAATTATTTAAACACAATATCTGGGTAAAAGAATTAGATAAGTAGTTAGTTTGGTTAATGAAGTTGTTAAACATTTGATATTAAGTATTATATGAAGAAATTATTATTTTTAGCATCGGCACTTTCGCTGATGGCTTGTAACATCAGCGAGGTCGCACCACCTCAAGCAGTAGGGGCAGTTCCTGCTGCACGACAGATTCCTTGGCAGCAGTTAGAATACTATGCTTTTATTCACTTCAATATGAATACTTTTACCGATATGGAATGGGGGACAGGGGGAGAGGATCCTGCTTTGTTCAATCCTACCGAGTTAGATGTAAACCAATGGGTAAAAGTTATTAAAGAAGCGGGAATGAAAGGAGTAATTATTACCGCTAAACACCACGATGGATTCTGTTTATGGCCTTCTAAGTATACTGAACATTCAGTAAAAAATTCTCCTTGGAAAAACGGACAAGGAGACCTTATCAAAGATCTCTCTGAGGCTTGCCACAAGGCAGGGCTTAAGTTTGGAGTCTATCTTTCTCCTTGGGATAGAAATCATCCTGAGTATGGACGAGAAGCTTACGTAACCTATTTTCATAACCAGTTGCGCGAGCTGCTCTCTAATTACGGAGAAATTTTTGAAGTGTGGTTCGATGGAGCTAACGGAGGGTCTGGATATTATGGAGGAGCCAATGAAACTCGTACGATTGATGCTAAAACCTATTATCAGTGGGACAAAACTTTCCAGATAGTGCGAGACTTGCAACCTCAAGCCACTATTTTTGGAGATGAAGGCCCTGATATTCGTTGGATAGGTAACGAAATGGGATTCGGTACTCCTACCAATTGGAATCCTTTTATTGCTCATCTTGATATGAAAGGAGAGGCTCACTTACAACATTTAGGCGAGGGAGACGAGAATGGCGATCATTGGATTCCTGCTGAAGCCGATGTATCTATTCGTCCAGGCTGGTACTATCACGCACGCGAAGATCATCAGGTGCGTCCATTGGAAAAAATGCTAGATATCTACTACGCTTCAGTAGGACGAGGCTATAACCTCCTTCTTAATTTACCCGTGGACAGACGTGGTTTGGTACACGAGAACGATATAAAAAGATTGATGGAGCTTAAAAAGGTAATCGAAGCTGATTTTGCACAAGACCTTGCTCCTCAAGCTACTCTTACAGCCTCTAATATACGTGGCAATAGTAAGCAGTATAGAGCTGAAAATGCAGTAGACAAAGATAACGATACTTATTGGGCTACCGATGATGGAGTAACCACTGCTACTTTAACTTTTACATTTGACAAGCCTACCACCTTCAATAGGTTTATGGCACAGGAATATATCTCTTTGGGGCAACGAGTGAAGAAGTTCAAGTTAGAATACGAACAAAATGGTCAGTGGTTACCTATTGACGAACAGACTACTATTGGGTATAAACGTATTTTGCGTTTTCCTGCTGTTACAGCTACAAAAGTCCGCTTGAGTATTGAAGCAAAGGCAGCTCCTATTATCAGCAAAGTCGGTATTTTCAATGCACCTCTTTTGTTGGTAGCACCTACTATGCAGCGCAATAAGGAAGGAGAGGTAACTCTTACTCCTCCTGAAGCTGATGCTCAAGTGTATTACACCTTAGATGGGACTTCTCCTACCGAAAAATCAATGCGATACACAGCTCCTTTAGCCATAAAAGAACCTACTGTGTTAAAAACAGTTACCTTTGATAGTACCACTCGTCAGTATAGTGCTGAAGCAGTCTATACGCTTGATGTTCCTAAAACACAATGGCAAGTTGTAGCTATTGGTTCAGGTGATAAAGCAGCTGCTCAAAAAGTAGTAGATGAACTTCCTAACTCTTGGTTCTGGCAAGAAAAAGGAAAAACAAATACTTTCATCACTATAGACTTGGGGCAACAATATTTACTGAAAGGATTTACCTATTTGCCTTCTCAAGACCGTTGGGCTGAAGGAACTATCAGTCATTATGTTTTTGAGGTAAGCACCGATGGCAAACATTGGAAAAAAACTTCAGAGGGAGAGTTTGGTAATATTAAGAATAATCCTATCGAGCAGCGTATTAGCTTTTCAACTCCGGAAAAAGCGCGCTATATGAGGCTTACTGCTATCAAGACGGTAGACGATACAGGTAAAGTTTCTTATGCCGAGATAGGAATTATTACACAATAAAGTATATGTTTTTAAAAAACGGACGGCTATCTAAAAGTCCCAAGTGGCTTTATATTATTCTACCTACTTTGCTTTTCGCTTTCATAGGGGTGAATTTGTTAATGGCAAGCTTATTAGGAACTACTACCATTATCAGGGCTGAAATAGCTGAAAAAGGAGAACTACTTTTTTTGTTAGAGAACTTAGTTACTTTCGCATTTTTTTTAGTTATACTGTTGTTCTGGGTGCGATATGTGCATAGGCAGCCCTTGCGGGCTCTTTTCACGGCGCGTCCCCAAGTGGACTGGAAACGTTTTTGGTTTGCATTTATTTTGTGGGGAAGTATCACTGTAATAATGGCCTTTTCAGATTACTTTTTACATCCTGAAAATTATCAATGGAACTTTCAATGGATACCGTTTTTTAAGCTGTTATTGATAGTTGTTATTTTCATTCCTTTGCAAACAACTTTTGAAGAAGTTTTTTTTCGCGCCTATCTGATGCAAGCTGTAGGATTAATAGTATCTAAGGCTTGGTTTCCTTTGATTTTTACTTCGGTTACTTTTGGACTGTTACACATTGCCAATCCTGAAGTTGAAAAGTTAGGCTACGGCCTGCTCCTATATTATGTTGGTACAGGAATTTTCTTGGGGCTTACTACGTTATTGGACGATGGTATAGAGTTAGCTTTAGGATTTCACGCTGCTAACAATTTATTCACTGCTCTATTGGTAACCTCTGATTGGACAGTGTTTCAAGTTCCATCTCTTTTCAGAGATATTTCAGAGCCTACCTTAGGTTGGAGTATTTGGGTACCATTGTGTATTTGTTTTCCTTTTTTGCTTTGGCTATATGCTCGAAAGTATCATTGGAAAGAAACTTATAAGCAACGCATTTGCAAGTGAAAAAAACAAAGTTTTATTTGCTAATAATGAAAAAAGCTGTACATTTGCCACTTGAATAATAATACTAAAATATTGCTAAAATTGCAGAACAATATGAAAAAACCATTATTAATGGCTTCAGCCTTATTAATTTCGGCTGTTGCTTTCGGACAAAAGAAAGAATTAAAAGAGATTGAAAAACAAATCCGTAAAGGAGATTTAACTACAGCAGTGAGTGGCTTGAAAACACTTAAGAGTAGTGTAGAAGGAACAGAATTCGCTCCTCAGTACTACTTTTTAGAAGCTCAAGCAAATATTGAAGCGGCTAAAAAGAATACTAATGTATTGCCATCTTTGCAAGCTGCTACCGAGGCTTTTGCTAAGGTAAAACAATTGGAAGGAAACAAAGGTAAGTATACCAACCAGTTGCAAAGCTTAGCTAATGATGCTATTCAGATAGCGGTAAAACAAGCGCAAGACAATTACGACCGCAAAAGCTATAAAAATGCTTCTATTGCTTTTGAACAAGTGTATCGTCTAAGCCCACAAGATACTGTTTTCTTGTACAATGCAGCAGCTGTATCTGTTGAAAGCAAAGACTATAACAATGCAGTGAAGCTTTATAAAGAGTTGAAAGACTTGGGCTACGATGGTGCTGAAACTCTTTATATAGCTACCAACAAGCAAACTAAAAAGGAAGAGAGTTTTGCTGACAAAAATCAGCGTGACCTAATGATTAAAGCTGGTACTCACGAAAAGCCAAGAATAGAGAAAACTACTTCTAAGCGTGCTGATATTGTTAAGAACATTGCTTTTATCTATGTAGAACAAGGAAAAACAGATGAGGCATTGAAAGCTTTTGAAGAAGCTAAAAAAGCTTATCCTAAAGACGCAAATATTATTCTTGCCGAAGCCAATGTGTACCTTCAGTTAGATAACAAAGAGAAGTTCAAACAGCTGATGCAAGAAGCTGCGCAGCTTGATCCTAACAATGCTGACCTACACTATAACATTGGGGTAGTGAATATGCAACAGGGTAATATTATAGAAGCTCGCAAGGCTTTTGAGCAAGCTCTTAAAATTAAATCTAACTACGCCGATGCTGCTCTTAATATTTCAACTACCTATATCAATGAGGGGAATAGCCTTATCGAGCAAATGAATGCCTTAGGAAACTCAAAAGCTGACATAGCTAAGTTTGAACAGCTCAGAAATCAAAAGGATGATTTGTTCAAAAAAGGAGCTCAAATTTTGGAAAACTTCATTAAGTCTAATGGCAACGAAGAAAATATTTTGGAACAACTCAAGAATATTTACGGTGCTTTAGGTGACAGTGCTAACTTCCAAAGAGTTAAAAAATTATTAGGACAATAATAAAGTTTACATTCATAAAAATGAAGAGGCTGTCTGGAAAATGCGGACAGCCTCTTTTGCACTATTATTTATTTCTTTGTTTTTTGAAAAGAGAAAAGAATGAGATATTTTATTGAATTTTCATATAATGGAAAAAACTATTATGGTTGGCAAATACAACCCAAGGCTCTGTCTGTGCAAGAAGTATTGCAAAATGCTTTGGCTACTCTTTTGCGCACCCCTATTTCTTTAGTAGGAGCCGGTCGTACCGATAGCGGTGTGCATGCTCGACAGATGTTTGCCCATTTTGATTTTCAGGAAGCTCTATCAGAGAGTTTGGTGCACAAACTTAATTCTTTTTTACCTCAAGATATTGCAGTTAAAAATATCTATGAAGTAAAACCAGAAGCTCATGCTCGTTTTGATGCTTTAAAACGCACTTATCAATACCATATTGCGGTTAAAAAAGACCCTTTCTTGACTGATAGTAGTATGCTATTCACTCTGCCTCTCTCAGTCCCCTTGATGAATGAAGCTTGTCAAATACTTTTTTATTATTCCGATTTTGAGTGTTTTTCTAAAACCCATACCGATGTGAAGACTTTCCTATGCCAAATCTACCAAGCTTATTGGCAGCAAGAAGGAGATCAGCTTATTTTTACCATTTCGGCAAATAGGTTTTTGCGGAATATGGTACGTGCAGTAGTAGGAACACTTTTAGAAGTAGGACTGCAACGTTTGTCGCTTACTGGTTTTGAAGAGGTTATTCTTAGTAAAAAACGTAGCAAAGCAGGAGCCTCTGTGCCTGCAGCAGGTCTGTTCCTCACTGAAATAACTTATCCTTCTGATATTTTTATTCAGAAAATAAATTGAAATAGTAGCATAATTCAAAAATGTTGTGTATCTTTGCCGCTAAATTTTATAAACTAACAAAAGAATGAAATACCTACAAAATAAATACTTTAAAATAGCTTTGGCAGCCCTAATCATCTTTTGGGCAGCATATCAGTTTGTCCAAGGGAATATAGGCAACGGTATTGCTCTAATATTTGTATCTCTTATTCCTATCTTGTTTTATTTTAGGAATGAGTATATCTTGCTTACAATGCTGCGTCTCCGTAAACAAGATTTTGAAGGGATGGAAAAATACCTTACTAAAATAATAGATCCTGAAACAGCTCTTATTAAAAAACAGTTAGGATACTACAATTATATGTTTGGGGTGATCTACTCTCGAAAAAACCTTACTCAGGCGGAGAAGTATTTTCGAAAAGCATTACAATTTGGTCTATCAATGAGTTATGATGTTGCAATGGTGAAGCTTAGTTTGGCAGGAATTATGATGCAAAAACGCAAAAAACGAGAAGCGCAAGATCTGCTTGCTGAAGCAAAGAAGCTTGATAAGCAAAATATGATGACTGAGCAAATAAAAATGATGCAGCAGCAACTCAAAAAAATTTAACAAAAAGAAAGCTACCTAAACAATAGGTAGCTTTCTTTTTTCTTATAGATATTTCCTTAGACACCTTGCCAATTGATATTTTATTTTTACCTTTGCCCTTATTTTTTAAACAATTAATTGTATGATACAATCAATGACAGGTTTTGGAAAAAGTGTTCTTTCACTTCCTGACAAACATCTCAGTATTGAAATAAAATCGCTTAATAGCAAAAGTATTGATATTAATACCCGAATTCCCTTGGCTTATCGCGAAAAGGAATTAGAATTTAGAAAGTTTATAGCTGAAAAGTTGGTGCGAGGCAAGGTTGATTTTAGTATTTTCGTAGAAAATATAGGTGTCCAAACGCCTTCTAAAATCAATGAAAATATTGTAAAATCTTACATTGAGCAAATGCGTAGCATAGTAGATGGAGATCTTACTGAATTGCTGAAAATGGCCGTTCGTATGCCCGATGCATTGCAAAGTACTTCTGATACTATTTCGGTAGAGGAGTTTGAAATAATTTATAATCATATCAATCTTGCAATAGCTGAACTTCAGAAATTTCGTATACAAGAAGGGAAAGTACTTGAAAAGGATTTTGTTTTGCGCATAGGGCTTATAGGTCAATATTTGCAACAGGTAGAGAATTTTGATACCGAGCGCCTTGCACTTATTCGAGAACGTTTAGAAAAAGCTGTTGCTGAGATTCAGAATGTAGATGCTAATCGATTTGAGCAAGAACTCATTTTCTATTTAGAGAAGTTGGATATTACTGAAGAGAAAATACGTTTGAAAAAGCACTTGGACTATTTCCTTGAGACATTAACATCAGACGAATCCAATGGACGCAAGCTAAGTTTTGTAGCACAAGAGATAGGACGTGAAATTAATACTTTAGGTTCTAAAGCTAATTTTGCCCCAATGCAGCAATTGGTGGTGCAAATGAAGGATGAACTTGAAAAAATAAAAGAACAAGTGCTGAATGTGCTTTAAATACCGAATCACTCAAAATAACTGATGACCAATGAATAAACTGATTATTTTTTCAGCTCCATCAGGTAGTGGCAAAACTACTATTGTGAGACATCTATTAGCTCTTGAAAAGCTAAATTTAGCTTTTTCTATTTCGGCTACCTCTCGTCTTCCGCGTGGGGAAGAGCAACATGGCAAGGAGTATTATTTCCTTACGGTAGATGATTTTAAACAGCGCATTACTCAACAACACTTTCTAGAGTGGGAAGAGGTATATCCAGATAATTTTTATGGAACCCTTAAAACAGAAGTAGAGCGCCTTTGGGCTTTGGGAAAGAATGTGGTATTCGATATTGATGTGGCAGGAGGCTTGAATATCAAAAAGCAATACCCTAAGCAAACTTTGGCTATTTTTGTAGAGCCACCTAGTATGGCTATTTTGGAAGAGCGCTTGCGCAATAGAGGTACTGAAACCGAAGAAAAAATACAAATGAGGTTGAACAAAGCAGCTCAAGAGCTTTCAGTAGCTCATCAGTTTGATGTAGTAATCAAGAATATTCATTTAGAGGATACCTTAAAAGAAGCAGAGCGCATTGTAACTAATTTTTTACAGCAATGAAAAAGCAGATAGGTTTATTTTTTGGTTCATTTAATCCTATTCATATAGGCCATCTCATCATTGCTAATCATTTGGTAGAGCATAGTGCCTTAGATGAGTTATGGTTAGTAGTAACTCCTCAGAATCCTTTTAAGGAGAAGCAATCGTTGTTGAATAATCATTTGCGCTTAGAGATGGTACACTTAGCCATAGCAGACTATCCTAAGTTGAGAGCTTCAGATATTGAATTTCATCTTCCACAACCTAACTATACTATTCACACATTAGCGTATTTAGAGGAAAAATATCCCAATCTACACTTTGCGCTGATAATGGGAGAAGATAATTTAAAGAGTTTACATAAGTGGAAAAACTACGAACAAATATTGTCTAATTACCCTATTTATGTATATCCTCGCCTTTCGGAAGGAACTGCTTCAGAAGCATTGACTTCACATCCCAATATTCAATATGTGAGAGCTCCTATTGTAGAACTATCTGCTACTTTTATTAGGGAGGAAATCAAGAAAAAACAGAACGTACGCCCATTACTGCCTGAAAGTGTTTGGCAGCACATAGATAAGTTGGGACTCTATTTGTAAATAATCATCGAGAATTTAATAATACAATGGAAAACAAAAAACATATCGTAATAGTAGGAGGAGGTTTTGGAGGCTTAGAGCTTATGAAAGAGCTTAACCACATAGGAAAATACCATATTACCTTGGTAGATATGAATAATTATAACTTCTTTCCTCCTTTATTATACCAGTTAGCTGCTGGATTTATGGAACCATCTTCTATCTCTTATCCTTTTCGCCGTTTATTGCGAAAATATAAGAATGCGCGCTTTAGAATGGCTACTCTTCAAGAGGTAATTCCCTCACAAAATAAGTTGATTTTGAGTAATGGAGAATTGGATTATGATATTTTGGTGATGGCCACAGGTGCAGAATCAAACTTTTTTGGCAATAAGAATGTAGAAGAAAAAGCAATGCCAATGAAGACAGTAGGAGATGCTCTGATGCTTCGTAACTTAGTGTACACTCGTTTAGAGCGAGCTACTCGCACGCAAGACAAAGAGTTGCGCCGTAAGTTGCTTTCATTTGCTATTGCAGGGGCAGGTCCTACTGGGGTAGAACTTTCGGGAATCTTTGCTGAAATGAAACAGAATATTATGCGAAAAGATTATCCTGAACTCACTTATGATGATTTGGGTGATATTTACCTTATAGATGGACAAAGTTCTGTATTGGCTCCGATGAGTGCTAAGGCGCAAGCTTATACAGAAAAAACATTGCTTAAAAAAGGAGTAAAGCTTAAATTAGGAGTTTTGGTAACTGACTTTGTAAACGATGAAGTACATCTTTCGGATGGAACTGTGTTAGATGCCCGGAATCTTATTTGGGCAGCAGGTATTTCTGCAAAAACATTCAAAGGTATTGATGGGAAAGAACAAATAGGACGTGGTAGACGTATGAAGACCGATGCTTATAATAAAGTAGAGGGATTTGATAATATTTATGCGATAGGTGATGCTTCTATTATGACAACAGACCCTAACTACCCCGAAGGACATCCTCAGCTTGCACAAGTAGCATTACAACAGGCAAGTAATTTAGGAAAAAACTTTAATAGCAATTTTCAAAATCCGAAACCATTCAGTTATATAGACAAAGGCTCTATGGCTATCATAGGACGTAACGAAGCAGTCGCAGACTTGCCTAAGGAAATATTCCTTAAAGGATTTTTAGCATGGGCTATTTGGGCTTTTATACATATAATGTCGTTGGTAAACTTTCGCAACAAGATGAGGGCTTTGTATAACTGGGTAGGGTATTACATCAGTAAAGATCAGTCTTACCGTATGGTGTTGCGTCCTAATGAAAAAGCAAAAGGATAAGCCTAAAATGAATCAAGAAAATAAACCTCAATACCGTATTTTACTACTTATAGCTTTAGCACACGGACTAAATGACCTCATTCAGGGAATGATACCTTCTATCTACCCTGCTTTACAAGCTAAGTACGCTCTTACGATGACCCAAATAGGGGTCATTACGCTTTGTTACCAGCTGTCAGCTTCTATTCTACAACCTTTAGTAGGTAATTATACTGACAAACACCCACAACCTTACTCGCAAGTATTAGGAATGGCATTCACTACTTTAGGAGCTATATTCCTATCAATGGCAGGTAGCTATACTGCTATCTTGCTTTCAGTGGTGCTGATAGGAGTAGGTTCTTCAGTATTTCACCCCGAATCATCACGGGTAGCCTTTTTAGCTTCAGGAGGAAAGCGTTCCTTTGCTCAAGCTATCTTTCAGTTAGGAGGCAATTTAGGTACAGCTTTCGCTCCCCTATTGGTTATATTATTAGTTTTCAACAAGAAAGTAGTAGAAGGACAGCTAATAGAAGAAGCTCACCAAGAGCGATTAATATGGTTTTGCTCATTT
>CAUQNY010000009.1:0-38684 GCA_963519425.1 uncultured Capnocytophaga sp. | reverse complement strand
CGAAGTGAAGACGAAGTGAAGACGAAGTGAAGACGCGCAGGGGGCAGCTGATAAAGACTTCCTGAAAATTCAGTGAAAAATTGCAAACAATTATTGAAGCACTGGAAACAAGGGTGTGGTTAGGAGTGTAGGTAACCTATGGCTTGGTAGTCTTCTCCCAAGATTTCCACCCAAGCAGTGAGTACACGGGGGGCAATGCCTTGGGCAATAAGGGTTTGTGCATACTGATGAAGGAAGGGGCTAGCTTGCTGGTAGTTTTCGAAGATGAAGAAACTACTCTCGGTGTGGAGGTGGTGTCTAAGACTGATTTCGCCTAAGCAGATGTTGGGAAGCGTGTACACAAAAACGGCTGGACTAGGGTAGTAGGCCTCGGGTTGGGCTATAGAGGCTTGGTGTTTTAGGTCGGTGTCTAAGCTAGCGCTTTTGTTAGCAAAGACTAAGGCTGTTTCTTGTCGCACTTCTTCGGGTAGAGAAGATAGTAATACCTCGGCAAGGAGGAAGGCTAATTTGCTGAGGGAGTCCATTTTAAAGAACTTAGGGTAGTCGATTTCTAAGGTTTTGAGGGCTCTTTTAGCAAAGTCAGCAAACGGCATTTCTCCCGAAAGGAAAAGGGTTTCGCCATTGTGTATGATGCTGTTGTGTTTGATTTCGCAGGTGTTCATTAGTTGTTTATTTTAATGAGGAGGGCTGTGTTGCTGCCGCCAAAACCTGAGGCTGTTTTGAGCAGGTACTTAATGGGCTTGTGTAGGTTTTGTGTGAGTACGTTGATAGGCTGAGAGACGCCTAAAGTCTGAAAGTTGAGACTCTGCAATAGGGTTTGCCGGTGAGCGAGCGCTAGGCTCAGCACTGTTTCTAACAGTCCCGCCGCCCCTAAGGTATGTCCGAAGTAGCCTTTGTAGCTGTTGAGCGGTACACAGAGGAGTCCTGCTCGCATAAAGGCAATACTCTCCATCTCGTCGTTGTATTGGGTGCCGGTGCCGTGGGCATTGATGAGGTCTATTTGCTGGGGAGAGATGTTGGCTTGTGCAAGTGCGCGTTGTATACTCAGGTAAAGGCCTTCTCCGTTGCGAGAGGGGCCTGAGATATGGTTCGCATCGTTTATACTGCTACTCCCTATTAGCTGGGCAAGTGCTCCATCTGGAGTACGGGTGAGCAAGGCTGCGGCAGCAGCTTCGCCCAAGTTAATACCATCGCGTTGTGCGTCGTAGGGGCGGCAGGGGCGGAGGCTCATCGCTTGGAAGGCTGCAAATCCTGACAGAACAAAAGTGCTGACTTGGTCTGCAGCGAGTACTAAAACCTTGTCGAAAGAGCCAGCGTACAACAAGCGTTGGGCTACTGAGAGTGCCATAGCCCCTGACACGCATGCGTTCGATACCACCAAGGGGGTGGTGTTTAAGCCTATTGTGTGGGCAATGGTTTGAGCGAGCTCTTGCAAGTAGGGTAAGGGGTTCTTTGGGTGCAGTTGGTCTATATCTCCTTTGGTGGTAGAAAGTATCAAAAGAGTGCGCTGGTCTGGGGAGAGGTCTTCTAGGAGTGGCGCTACTGCCAGTAGCAAGGTTTTTGCCAGAGGGGAGAACTGCCCGCGTAGGCCTAAGGCACTGAAGTGCGCTTGAACTTCTTCTTGATTGAAGGCGGCCATAGGCACTTCTTTTGGGAAGCCTTGCCACAACCTATTCTGAATAGCAGACTGCTCTTTGAGTACTGCCGCAGTGGTTTGTTCAAGGCTAAGACCCAAGGGGGTGATGATGTTGTAATGTTGGAAATACATTATTTAAATTTGGTAGGCAAAAGTAGTGTTTAATAAGCAGATTTGCAAATGGCTGCTCTTGGCTTCATTTTTTTTCTTGCTAATTAAAATTAAATTCGTACCTTTGTGCCTTGATGAAAGCAATTACACTTTTGAAGGCAGCGCGACTGCGCACCCTGCCGCTTTCGGTATCGGGAATCATTGTGGGTAGTGCCTTGGCATACAGCGAGGATGCGACTGCTTTTAGCTGGCGTATCTTCGGTTGGGCGTTGCTTACTACAGTGCTTTTTCAGGTACTTTCTAACTTTGCTAACGACTATGGCGACGGGGTGAAAGGAACTGACAATGCAGACAGATTGGGGCCTCAGCGAGCTTTGCAAAGTGGCCAAATAACAGCTGCAGAGATGAAGCGTGTAGTGGTGGTTTCAGCATTGCTGTCGCTACTTTCAGCAGTGATGCTCATCTACCAAGCTTTTGGCTGGGAGCAGTTGGGCTATGGGCTGTTTTTTTTGGCTTTGGGTGTGGGCTGCATTGTTGCTGCTATCAAATACACCATAGGAGCTTCGGCATATGGCTATCGCGGTTTGGGCGACCTTTTTGTTTTTGTCTTCTTTGGTTTGGTCAGTGTGGTAGGAAGCTATTTCTTGTACACGCAACAGCTGAGCAAAGTGGTTTGGCTACCAGCTGTAGCTATCGGATTGCTGAGTGTAGCTGTGCTGAACTTGAACAATATGCGCGACTATGAGAACGACCAACGCTCGGGCAAGTACACTTTAGTCGTGAAGATGGGAGTGTCGCTGGCTAAATACTACCATTACTATTTGGTAATAGTGGCAATGGTGGCGATGCTTTTGTTTTCGGTCATTCGTTTGCAGATGCGCTGGCAGTTGCTTTACCTCTTGTCTTTTTTGCCTTTGGTAGTGCACCTCATAGCAGTAAAACGCAATACGAACCCGAAGGACTTAGACCCCCAACTGAAGGTGGTCGCCTTGAGTACTTTTTTACTTTCTGTACTTTTTTTTGTAGGACTCTTAATTTAACACTATACTATGGAAATTACTTTTTACGGACACGCGTGTGTGGGCATACAAATAGGTGATACCCACCTACTAGTAGACCCCTTCATTACAGAAAACCCTTCGGCAGGGCACATCAATGTAGATCAAGTGAAGGCCGATTACATTCTCATCACTACAGCACAGCAAGACCACACTTCAGATGTGGAACGCATAGCTAAACGTACTAAGGCTAAAATTATCTCAAATTTTGAGATTGCAAAATACTTTTTTAACCTTGGTATAGAAAGCAGTCACCCTATGGACTTGGGCGGGGCTTTCAATTTTCCATTTGGTTCAGTAAAGATGGTGCCTGCCCTACACTCGTCTACTTTTGAGAATGGTAGCGATGGAGGTTGCGCTTGTGGCTTCATCATCAAAACATTGGATAGAACTATTTACATTTCGGGCAGTACTGCTTTGCACTTCGATATGCAGCTGATACCTGTGCGCTACAAGTTGGATTTAGCTATCCTTCCTATAGGGGGCAACTTCACAATGGATGTAGAAGATGCTATTATGGCTTCTGACTTTGTGAAATGCAACAAAGTCTTGGGCTACCACTACGACACAATGGCGCACATACGCATAGATAAGGAATTGGCGGTGAGAAGCTTTAAAGCTAAAGGAAAGGAATTGGTATTGCTGAATGTAGGAGAATCTATCTTGGTATAGGCTTTAACAAAAGAGGGAGCAAAAGGTCTTCCTCGTTTTTTTGAATTAATTAAATAACTATCACTATGAAACTAAAAAACGCAGTTGCGGTAGCGGCAATAGCTTTGGCTACCTGCTTCGCTACGGGCGACCTCTATGCCCAAAAGAAAAAGGGGAAAAGTAAAAAATCTGACGACATAGTACGAGTAGCTGTTGTAAGAGCATCGGCCTATGGTTTGCCTTCTGAAGTAACCGCTCCTCCAGGTGCTTTCGGCGTAGTACCTCTAAAATATGATTATTATGCCGTAGAAAAATACATTGACGAAACAACAATGTATATCCATTTTTCTAAGCACTATGTGGGCTATCTGAACAATCTGAATAAGGCGGTCGAGGGAACTCCTAAAGCCTCTATGAAAATAGAGGACATACTCCGCACAATGGATATGAACAATGCTACTTTGCGCAATAACGCAGGAGGGTACTACAACCACAATATGTACTTTGATGTAATTTCTCCTGAAGGAGGAGGACTTCCTCAAGGTACTCTGGCTGCTGCTATTGATCGCGACTTTGGCAGCTTTGAGCAGTTCAAAAAGGTGTTTTCTGAAGCTGGAGGCAAACGCTTTGGTTCGGGTTGGGTATGGTTGGTAGTGAACAACGAGAAGCTACAAGTGGTAACTACTGCTAACCAAGACAATCCGCTGATGCCAGGTTTGGAGGTGTCAGGGACTCCTATCTTAGCGATGGATGTTTGGGAGCACGCTTACTACCTAAAATACCAAAACAAACGCGGCGACTATATTTCTAACTTCTTCAATGTGATAGACTGGAATAGAGTAGCAGAGCTGTACAGCCAGACGCTTAGCAAATAGTATTTTTTAATAAGTTTTTATAAGAATCGGCAGTGCCAAGAGGTACTGCCGATTCTTTTTTGTACTAAAGTGGCGGAGATGCGAGCCGTGCAAGCAAAGAATGAGGTAGGTGAGAGTGCGAGTTCTACGAGCGATGGTAGGACGGCCGAGGCAAATGCGGGTGAGAAAGGTTTAAAAGAATGCAATGAAAGACCTTTTGGTTCTTTAAAAATATGTTAATGCAATAACAATATTTGTATTTTTCCCATTGTTTAAAAACACATTCTAATAAGGTGTTATTGTGTAGTAAAAAGAGGCTGTTAAATGATTCTTTGCTGGTTTCTTTTTGTTTCTAATAGCTATGCATAGTAGGAAATTTTAGCTATTTTTTCAAATAATTATAGGGATATTTTTTCGTTTTGGAAAATGTTGTACTTTTGCCTTGTTGATTTTTTAACATTTATTTTATGAAGAATATTGTGCAATGGCTTGCGTTCTTATGGTTGGTGCTTTTTGGCACAGCTGTTTTTGCGCAAGAAAAGACAGTAACTGGTATAGTTACTGACGAGAGCAAAGCCCCGCTACCTGGGGTAAGTGTGGTGGTGAAAGGCACTACACGAGGTGTTTCGACAGACTTCGATGGGAAGTATACCCTTCAAGCACAAGCTGACGAAATATTAGAATTTAGTTCTATTGGTTTTCTTACCCAAAGCAAAAAAGTAGTAGGTGGAGGGAAAGCCGTAACCATCAATGTGGTACTCAAAGAAGAAACCCAACAGCTCACTGAGGTGGTGGTAACTGCATTGGGTATCAAACGCGAAGAAAAAGCCTTGAGCTACAATGTGCAACAGGTAAAGGCAGAAGAACTGACCAAAGTAAAATCGCCTAACTTTGTGAACAGCCTTAACGGTAAAGTAGCAGGGATTACTATCAACAAGAGTGCCTCTGGTGTAGGGGGTGCTACCCGCGTCGTGATGCGTGGTGAAAAATCAATAGAGGGAAGCAACAACGTACTCTATGTGGTAGATGGGATTCCGCTTTTCAATACCAAGATTGGGGATGATAGTGGTGCCATAGGAGGTAAAAGGGTTTCCAGCGAAGGGATCGCTGACTTTAACCCCGAAGACATAGAGAGTATCTCCGTACTTAGTGGCCCTTCAGCAGCCGCTCTTTACGGTAGTAATGCTGCCAACGGCGTGATTCTTATCAACACCAAGAAAGGGAAAGAAGGAAAGATGCAGATAGCTGTTTCTACTACTTCAGAGTTTAGCAGACCTTTCATTTTGCCTAAATTCCAAAATACTTATGGCAACCGCTCAGGCGAGTTTAGCAGCTGGGGTAGCAAATTAGAAACTCCTAGCAGCTACGACCCTGCTAAAGATTTCTTCCAAACAGGAACTAACTTTATCAACTCATTGACCCTTACTTCAGGCAATAAGTTTAACCAAACTTTCTTCTCAGCAGCCTCTACCGATGCCCGAGGAATTGTACCTAACAACTCATACAACCGCTACAACTTCACAGTGCGCAATACTACTTCTCTTTTTGAAGACAAAGTACAGCTAGACTTGAATGCTTCGTATGTCAAACAAAAGGATATGAATATGGTATCGCAAGGGGAATATTTCAACCCTATCGTAGCTGCCTATTTGTATCCTAGAGGAGAAGATTTTGATAAGATCAAGACTTTTGAACGCTATGACCAAGACCGCAACTTCCCTACCCAGTATTGGCCTATCAGCGAAAACAAATATGGCAACCAAAATCCTTATTGGACTGCCTACCGCAACTTGGCATCGAACAATAAAGACCGTTTTATGTTCAGTGCAGGGGCTACCTACAAAGTAACACCTTGGGCTAATGTGGCTGCCCGTGCGCGCTTAGACAAGAGCTACATCAATTTTGAGCGCAAATTGTACGCTTCTACCAATAATATTTTTGCAAAACCTAACGGGGTGTACGATTATACCAACTACCGCGACCACCAATTCTATACCGACGTGATTGGAACTATTAACAAACAGTTGTTCGACGATTGGACTCTTGCCTTGAACGTAGGTAGTAGCTACTCTGACTATGAAGCTATAGAACGTGGTTACGGAGGAAACCTTAAAATCTCAAACCTTTTCGCTATCCAAAACGTTATTCCTTCTGACGGTAAAATTACTGAAGAACACGGAGGTTCCCGCCATAGAAATGTAGCTATCTTCGGGAATGCCGAAATAGGTTTCAAACGCTGTGCTTATTTGACACTTTCAGGTCGTAACGAGTGGGACTCTCGCTTGGTGAACTCAGCCGAAGAATCATTCTTCTATCCTTCTATAGGTATGTCGGCAGTTGTATCAGAGATGGGAGAAATGCCTTCGTTCATTAACTACTTTAAAGTGAGAAGCTCTTATACAGAGGTGGCTTCACCTATTGCATGGTCAGGCCGCACCCCTGGTACTATTACCCAAAAGATAAAAGGAGGAGTTATTCAGCCAGAAGAGGTGTATCCTTATGCTGACTTTAAGGCAGAGCGCACAAAATCATACGAATTAGGATTGAGCTTGCGTCTGTTCAAACACTTCAACGTAGAATCTACTTGGTATCGTTCCAATACCTATAACCAAACCTTTATTGCAAACTTGCCTAGCGGTACTGGCTACAAGTATATTTACCTACAAGCGGGTGATGTGCAAAATAGCGGTATTGAGCTAAATGTAGGCTATCGCAACACCATAGGAAAAGTAGATGTGAACTCTACTGTTTCGTACTCACGCAACAAGAACGTGATTAAGAAGATGGTGAAAGACTACAAACACCCTTTCAGTGCACAAACCTTTAATATTGATGAGGTAAGCAAGGAAGCAGGTCGTACTATTCTGAAAGTAGGAGGTAGCATCAGCGATGTATATGCCTCTAAGTTCTTGAAGAAAGACAACCAAGGCTTCATAAACATTCCAGAGAGTGGCGATTTGAATTTGGAAGACACAGAACCAGTATATTTAGGAAGAGTAACACCAGACTTTATGTTGGGCTGGAACAACTCATTCGGTTACAAAGGTTTTGGTTTGAGCTTCCTCATCAGTGGTAGATTCGGAGGAATTGTTACTTCGGGCACTGAAGCTATTTTAGACAAGTTTGGAGTATCAGAAGCTTCGGCATTGGCACGCGACAACGGTGGGGTTGCACTTCCTGGCCAAGGACGTTATAATCCGAAGAAGTACTACGAACTGATAGGTACTGGAGAAAACAAATTGGCAGGCTATTACACCTACGAAGCGACCAACGTGCGTTTGCAAGAGCTTTCAGTAAGCTATACTTTCCCTAAGAAATGGTTTAAGGACAAGATTGATGGACTCACAGTATCGGTAATAGGAAATAACCTTTGGATGATTTACAACAAAGCGCCTTTTGACCCAGAACTGACTCCTTCTACTGCTACCTACGGACAAGGAAATGACTATTTTATGCAGCCAAGCTTGCGCAGTGTAGGATTTAACGTAAAAGTAAAATTGTAAGAATATGAAAACAAGAATCTTTTTAAGTATATTGACCAGTGTGGCGTTGTTTTCGTGCAACAAGTTTGAGGAAATAAACACCGATGCTTTTGGGGTTACACCAGAAATGGGGAAAATGGATGGAGTAGCCATTGGCGGAAAAATTACCTCAATGCAAGCGCGAGTTTTCTGTGTAGGAACACAAGCCGATGGTACAGATTTAGTGAACCAGTACCAAACTGCCTACCACTTGGCAGCAGACACTTGGAGTGGCTATTTTGCCCAAAACCAAGACTGGAATGGGGGGGCAAACAATACCACCTACTACTTGTTGGAAGGATGGTACGAGAGTTCATACGACAACTCTTACACCAAGATGTTGCCTTTGTGGAGCAGTGTAAAGGAAGAAGCTGAACGCTCTAACTTTCCAGAGGCTTATGCTTTGGCACAAATTCTGAAAATATCTGCTTGGCATAAAACAACTGATATGTTTGGCCCTATTCCTTACAAAGAAGCTGGTAAGGGGCTTTTTGTAGTTCCTTACGACAGTCAGGAAGAGGTGTATCAAGCCTTTTTTGATGATCTAACTGCGGCCATAGCTGTATTGCAGGCAAAAGTAAACCAAGGGGGAACTCTTTTGGCAAACTACGATGCTGTTTATGGTGGCAATGTGGCACAATGGGTCAAATACGCCAATTCGCTAATGTTGCGCTTGGCAATGCGCATCCGCTATGTAGATCCTGCTAAGGCACAACGCTATGCAGAACAAGCAATGCACCAAACCTTAGGCGTAATGACTGCCAAAGCTGACGAAGCAAAAATGGGAGAAGGAGCAGGCTTAACCTTTGTGAACAACATTGAAACTTTTGCTAACCAATACGGAGAAACTCGTATGGGTACCTCAATATTCTCTTATTTGGTGGGCTATGAAGATCCTCGTCTGATGGCCTATTTTCAAACGCAACCTAGTGATAGTCCCTACAAAGAACTCGTAGCATTTGCCAATGGCAATTACGCTGCGATTCCTACAGGAACAGGACAAAAGGCAGACTATTATAGTTATTTCTCAAAACCCAATTTGAGCAAGACTACCCCTACCTACTGGATGCGCGCTTCCGAAGTGTATTTCCTAAGAGCAGAAGGTGCCTTAGCTGGTTGGGATATGGGCGACACTGCCGAGAACTTGTACACCCAAGGGGTAGAGTTGTCGTTTGAAGAAAACGGTATTGACAAGAGCAAAGCAGCGGCCTACTTAACTTCTGGAAAAACACCTGCTGACGCCTTCTGGGGGCAAGTAACAGCAGTTTCTGATGTTACTACTCAATGGACAGGTACCGATGAGCAGAAATTAGAGAAAATCATCACACAAAAATGGATAGCACTTTATCCTAATGGCCAAGAAGCTTGGACAGAATGGCGACGCACAGGATACCCTAAACTGCACGAGGTAACGAACAACAAGAGTGGGGGAGTTATCAATACCGCTCAAGGCGTACGTCGCTTGCCTTATCCCGTATCAAAGCTTTCTACCCAAGACCGTGCAAATATCGACAAGGCACTTATCCTATTGGGCGGAGAAAACACGGGGGCTACCAAACTCTGGTGGGACAAAAAGAACTAATTTTAAAAATCATTGAAATTTATGAAGTATACATATAAAGTCATTGCGATGGCAATGTTAGCAGGAAGCCTTTTCTTAACTGCGTGCAGCAAATGGACGGAGATAGAGAAGAAGGAGATAGACCACAACGGAGGTAGCAATACGCTGAGCACTGAAGAAAGAGAAGCTTTCTACCAATCGTTGCGCGATTGGAAGAAAACAGCAGAGAACTACGGTAGACCTGTGTCTTTTGGATGGTTCAGCAACTGGGCTCCTGAAGGTAGTGTGCGCAAAGGCTACTTAGCAGCCTTGCCAGATAGTATTGATATGGTATCGATGTGGAGTGGCCCTTTCGGTATCAGCGATGCCAAAAAGGCCGACAAAGAGTATGTCCAAAAGGTGAAAGGAACTAAAGTGTTTGCTTGTTTCATCTTGCACAATATAGGGACAGGTATTACTCCATCTTCGATAGCTGATAAAGTGAAAGCTGATAATCCTACAGCATCTGAATCAGAAGTAAATGAGAAAATTAGAAAAGCACGCGAGGCTTATTGGGGTTTTACCAGTGGTGTGAAAGGTTCTGACGACCATACGGCAGCTATTAAGAAGTATGCTAAAGCCCTTTGCGATACCATTGTGAAATATGATTACGATGGATTAGATATTGACTGGGAACCTAATGTGGCAGGCGATGGCGATGGAAGCCTAAAAGGTTCCAATGGAAAATACCTGCACGTTTTGGTAGAGGAATTGTCTAAGTATTTAGGGCCTAAAGCTACTGTAGATACAGGCAAACGCCGCTATCTGTTAATTGACGGGGAACTATGGGCAATGAGCAAGAAGTCAGCTCCTTACTTTGATTATTTTATCTCTCAAGCGTATGGAGATTCGCATCTTGACTATCGCGAACAGCGTGTCTCCTCTGCCATAGGAGAAGCGTATAATACTCGTAAACACATCTATACTGATAACTTCGAGGCAAGCTCTCAAACGGGTGGAGTATTGCTCCGACAAGCAGTGTACAATTCTAACAATGGCCCCAAAGGTGGTGTGGGCGCTTATCGTATAGATAACGATTACGACAATCAGCCAGACTACAAATATACTCGCAAGGCTATCTACCTAATGCACAAAGCTTATACTGAGTATATGAAAGAACATCCTCAACCCTAAAAAAGTAATGTTATGAAGTTTATAAAATATTGTATCTACGCACTTCCCCTATTGGGTCTTTGGGCTTGTGGGGAAAAGGAAAGCGACCTGTTAGAACCTAAGGTTTATTTTGAAAATGAGCGTCAGCAACTCAAGCTGGAAGATGAGGTAGAGACCTACGATTTTAATATCGTATCAAGGGTTTCAAACATTACCAGTGCCGATGTAGAAGTATCTTATCAAATAGGCGATGCCAAAACAGTAGCCGATTACAATGCAAAGAATGGCACTAAGTATGAGATGATGCCTGCAGAGAACTTCTCATTAGAGAAAAACAGCTCTGTGATAAAAAGCGGAGGAGTATATGCTCAACCTTGCAAGCTGACACTTAAAAAGCTCTCTCAAGTCAAAGAAGGGAGTACTTACGTAGTGCCTGTTACTATTACAAGTGCAGGTCTTCCTACTATTGATGCTAAAACTACTTTTGTAGAAATAACCAAACCTATTGTCATCAATAAAGTGTTTGATTTGAACGGTCGTTACCTTTCTATCCCTATGCCTACCAATGCTAAGTTTAACGCTCTTACCTACGAAGCTTTGATTTACATAGACCGTTTTGTGCTCCTCAGCACAGTGATGGGAGCTGAAGGTAACCTTATCTTCCGTTTTGGAGATACTACTGTAGACCCTAATCAAATACAAGTAGCGGGCAATGTACAGTTTAATCCATCAATGCAGTTTAGTGCAAATCAATGGTACCACGTAGCTTTTGTGTTCAACGGAGCAACTAAATTGGCAGAGATATATGTCAATGGTAAACGTGTTGCAGACAAAACAGCAGCCGTAAGTAGCTTTAACCTCACTGGCGACTTCTTTATAGGTTATGCCTACGATTATGACCCTAACCGTATTTGGCGTGGTAAAATGAGTGAGTGCCGTGTTTGGAAAGTAGCACGTACCGAAAATGAACTCAAAAACAATATGATGGGGGTAGATCCTAATACTGAAGGCCTCTTTGGTTATTGGAAAATGAACGGTACTGATGTGTACGAAAAGGATGGTAAGCACTATGTGAAAGACCAAAGTAAAAACCATCTAGATGCTACCTCTCGACAAGGGCGCTACCGCGGAGGAGCAGGAAGCTCTGTAGAACCAAGAGTAGTAAACCTAAAAGTTGAGGTTAAGAATTAGCACTTCATTCAATTCGTTTTCATTACATTTTTTTTGAAGTTTATAGAAAGAGACCATCTGCCATAGGTGGTCTCTTTTTTTCTTCTTATGCGATGCTATATGTGCTAATTTTACTACTTTTGTGCGCTAAGAATTTAAGAAATGAAAAAGAATTATTTTGGAACCTTTGTCAAGTATTTTTTTCAAGGAATCCTCATCATTGGGCCACTGAGTGCTACCATTTGGATTATATGGTCAATTTTTAAAAGTGTAGACAACTTGGTGCCTCATATTTCTGAAGAATACCCAGGATTGGTGTTTGCAGTAGTGCTCTTTGGCACAGCTATTATAGGCTTTTTAGGGAGTAAGTTTTTGGTAGGACAACTGCTTGTCGGACTAATGGACTACATTGTAGCTCATATTCCAGGGGTGAAGGTTATCTATTCGTCTATCAAAGACATATTGGCATCGTTTGTGGGCGATAAGCGCAAGTTTACCACTCCTGTGTGGGTAAGGGTAGGAAATACCCCTGAAATATGGCGTATAGGCTTCTTAACACAATCTACAATGGATTTTGCAAACCTCCCAGAAATGGTAAGTGTCTACCTGCCGCACTCGTACGCTATCTCAGGGTGGGTAATTGTTACGCCTACCAGCAATATAAGGCCTGCTGAAGGCTTTTCGGCACAGAAAGCAATGGAGTTTGCCCTCAGTGGGGGGATTCTTAAAAAATAGCTTTAAAACAACTGCAATAAAAAAGGCTGCCTAAACTTTGGGCAGCTTTTTTGTGTAGGAATATCAACAGATAGTATGGGCAAGAAGAAGCCTCTGGGGGCTTCTTGAGGGCGCAAAGATACAGCGTACTTTTTAGATAGCTTGTTAATTAAAAGTTAAAGTTGTCTTTTATAAGATTAAACTCCTGAACAACAACTGTTTTTCTAAAAAAGCAAAAGGCTATTCCATTAACTTCTGGAATAGCCTTTTGTTTTTGCGCACCTTGTAGCGGTGCTTCTTGAAATAATTAGAGCCTATCTTTTTCCTAAGCTAAAAAGGTAGCGCACTCCTGCAAATATCTGAAGCCCTTGCGAGGGGTAGTGCGCCCAAAGGGTATGATTTTGAGTGCTGAGGTTGTTAGCTTTTACAAATACTTGCCAATGCTTGTTAAAAGTATAGTCTGCGTGCAGATTTACATCTATGTATCCTTCCAAAGTGAGTTTAGCTGCGATAGGGGTTGCTGTTGTAACGTAATCTAAGTCATAGCGTGTGCCTACATAAAACAGGTCTGCCCCAGCAAAGAGATTAGGAAGAATCTTAAAATCGGTGTATAGAGATACCTCTATGTTCGGTAGGTTCCAAGCGGTATGCCCCTGCTGTTGGGTAGCGCGGTAGTTGTGTAACTTTCCTTCGAAGTTAAAGTTGAGAATGTCTTTCAGCTTTCCTCCAACGCCTGCCAAAAACTCAAAGTCGCTCAGCTCGTCATACACTACCCCGAACGAGTTGCGGTACTGGTAAGGCAGTATGGCTGTTGCTACCAGAGGGTCTTCGCTAAAGGTAGTAAATAGAGGCATCTCCTTGTATTTTCTATAACTACCTTGCAAGCGGTACTGCAAGTCAGAAAGCTTTCCATTCAGGCCTACAAACGCATCTACTTGCACGTTAGTAGGCTTAATTTCCTGCATAGGGGCTAAGAAAGGATTCTTTTTGGAGAGTTTCTCTATTGTGTTCTGTTGCATTGTACCCCGTACACCTGCGTGCAGAATAGCCTCAGAACTCAAGGCGTACGATGCTTCTACGTCTGGATACGCTTTAAACTTATCCTCGCTTGACTTGTTGGCGTCCATATATAGCAATGCCAAACCTAACTTTACATTCAGCTTGTCAACAGATAGTTGGTATGAGGGGGTTAGGCCGAAAAACATCCATCTGTTGTCCATACTATTGATAAGGTTGTTTTCCCGACTGAAGCTACTTTCGTAGTAGTCTACTAACATTTTAGCGTGGATGCGCTGCCCATCGGTCAGGGGCACCTCGAACGAAGGCGATGCTTTTAGGTTGAGTTCTTTGGTGTTGAAGTGGTCAGATAGCCCATCGATGCTAAATTGAATGCCTTTGAAGTAAGGGTTCTCCCACTGTAGGTATCCTCCTGCGCCATAGTCGAAGTAGATTTGTTGCATCTCGTCTATTTTGCCGCGCAAGTCGTTCTTGTTGTAGGTGTTAGGGCGTATGCCGTACCAGTTGTGCAAGCGTCTGCCCAAGTCGGCATTCAGCCCCCACTGCAAGGCTTGACTCTGAAAGTCGTACCGCAGTTCAGCTCCCGAAACAGAGTAGTTTGTTTCGGGCAAGATATTGTCGATATTGTCATTGGACGATAGGTGGTTCAGCAGGAAAGAAAACTTGCTGAAATCCGATACTTGGTAGCTGATGTTTGCATCGGCATAGAGGGTGTTAGCCATTCCAAAGCCGCCTCCTACATAGGAGTTGGGCGAGTCTTCGCGAACGATGTTCTGGCTCATTACGGCTGCTTTTCCTTTTTCTGGAACAAAGGTAGAGGCTACCGGTACTGAATGGATAGTGTAGCTTATTTCTTTCTTCTTCACAGTAAGCGAATCCTTGATTTTTGCATCGTCGCGTTTCTTGGTGGCGTCGGCAATGGTAGGGGCGTACGATTTTACTACATCTACCACTTTAGTAGTAAGGCTATCCTTACGGCTTTGCGCTACAGAACAAACTGTAGTAGCCAATAGTATGAAAAGGACTGTAATATATTTGTTCATTTCTTTTTACAATGTTTTGCGGAAGTATCTTAAAGCAAGTACTGTGCTTTCTACTTCACCGATGAATTACTCTTTGCGGCTTCAGCTTTGATAGCGGCTAACTCTTTTTTCGCCTCGGCAACTACCTCAGGGTACTCTTTAAAGTTTTTAACCACATTTTCTAATACGTAAGTAGCTTGGTAGGCATCTTTGAGCCCGTAGAAGTTCTTAGCCATTACGATCAGGCTCTTGGCAGCAAACTCCTTGTGTCCGCCGTAATCTTTAGCCAACTTCTGGACAACCTCGTTAGAGCCTTTGTAGTCCTTGTCCTTGTTCTTGTAGTAGGCATCGTAGTACATTGCTTCAGCGGCAAGGCTACCGGTTGCGGTTTTCTGCACCTCTGCGTAGTATTTGCGAGCTTGGTTCTCGCTGCCACGCTGAGTGTACGAATGCGCCAATACGATGTAAGCATCGTTTTTGATGCGGGTGTCAATAGATTTTTCGTCCAATACTTTTCCTGCGTAATCGATGGCATTGTCGTACAGTTTCTCGTTGTAGCATACACGCATAAGGTTGCTTTGCGCATAGGTCTTGTTTTGCGCGATGGTAGCCGTTTTCTCAAGAGCCTCTAAATAAGGTTTGGCTTTCAAGTAGCTGCCTGCATCTAACAGAATCTGACACATACGGGTCAGCGATTGTTCTACGAACTCGCTCGCACCGCTGTTGTATACTTGCTCGTAGTAGTTTAGGGCTTGTGCGCGCTTGCCGTTAGCAAAGTGCAACTGTGCCAAATAGAACAGCGCATTAGTGCGGCGCATTCCGCTTGGAAACTCTTTCAGATAGCGGTCAAACGCTTCTATGGCTTCCTTGTTGTTGCCTTGTAGGTATTGGCGTTCGGCAGCATCGTAAGAAGCTCCTTCCAGCTCTAGGTTGCTCACCTCTACATAGCCCAAGCTCTTAGCCCAAGCAGCGTATTGGCTAACTTGTCCTTTGTCTACATAGATAAGTTTAGCCGAGCTGACAGCTTGAGAAGCTTCATTGGTTTTGGGGTAGTCTTTAGCTATTGCTTTGAAAAGTTGCAAAGCCTTGTCGTCTTCGCCTTTGTTGTAGTACACCAATCCCTCGCGAAGCATTGCGCGTGGTACCAACGCATTGCTCTTGTAGTCTTTAGAAAGCTGTTGGTAGTAAGGAAGTCCTTTTTCAGCATTGCCTTGTACTACACAAGCGTTGCCCAGCTCATAAAGAGCATTCGGCCGCAGGTTCGAAGAGGGGTAGTTCTTGATGAAGCGTTCCAAATCTTCAATTTTGCTGTTCGGGCGGTCTACGAACCCATAGCAGAGGGCTTTTTGGTATGCAGCGTAATCTTCATCAGCCGATTTTTCGGTAACCAACTGGTTGTAGCCTTCCATTGCTGGCCAATACTTTCCTGTTACGAAGTAAGAGTCCGCCAAGCGCAGCATTGCATCGTGTTTCCACGCTGTTTCTTTCGGATTTTGTTTTAGGTATTTTTCGAAGTTGGTAATAGCCGCAGCGTAGTTTTTCTGATTGAAGTAGGCATATGCCAAACTGTAAGTGCCTTTAGGGTACTCTTCCGTTTTAGCTGCTGCCGAATTGCTCAAGAACTGCTGGTAGAGGGTCTCTGCCCCTTTGTAGTCTTTTTGCTGATAAGCCGCTTCTCCAGCCCAGTAGGCCGCTCTTGCCCCAATGGCAGAATTGCCGTCAATGGCTTTTTTCAAGTAGGAAAGTGCTTGAGGGTAGTCCAGCTCATTGAACAGCTCTAACCCGCGGTAGAAAGCTACCTTCTTGTAGTTTTCCTTGTCCTTCGGGTCGTTTGATTTTTCTAATAGGCCGATAGCTTCTTGGTAGTTGCCCGACGAAATGTAAGAGTCTACCAATAGCCCCTGAACTTCTTCCTTATGGTCGTTGGGGTAAGTTTTTGCGTAGGCTTGTAGTACACTTGGCACACTCTCGTAGGGGTTCCCTATTTCATACCCCAAGCGAGCATAGTTCAGGTGAGCATCTTTTTTGATATTAGCATCGAAGTCAAGCTGGTAGGCATTGCGGAAAGCGTTCAAAGCTTGTTGCTTTTGCCCTAATTTCAGATAGCACTCTGCCAAATGATAGTACGCGTTTTGCGCTACTTGGTCGTTGCCTCCTATGATTTTGTTGAACTGGTCAATGGCTCCTGCATAGTTGTTCGTTTTGTAGAGTGCGTAGCCTATGTAGTAATAGTCTGTGTTCGAGAACTTACCTTTTTTGCCTTTGTACTTTTGCAAGTAGGGTACAGCCTCTTGGTATTTCTTTAAGTTAAAGTAGCTTTCGCCTATGATTTTGTTCAGTTCAGATTGTTCTTCAGCGTTTTTGGTTTTCGATAATTGTTTGAGTCCTTCTTCAATGGAATCTTCGTATAGCGCTTGTTTGAAGTACATATTGGCTTGGAAGTAGGCTACGTTCTTGCTCAGTGCGTTGTCGTCTTCCACTTGTTGGAAGTACTTCTCGGCTTTTGTAAAGTCGTCAGAATCGTAGGCTATATAGCCTAAGTAGTACTTAGCATCAGCGCCGTATTGGGCTGTGCTTTCTACAGCTTCAAAGTAAGAGCGTGCTTCGGTTTGTTTTCCTGTGTGAAATAGGCAGTAGCCCTTTTGGAAGTTCAGCCGTTCTTTGTCTTCACCTTTCACTCTCAAGGGGTCAATGGCTTCATACCACATTAGGGCTTCTTCGTAGTTCCCTTGCTGGAAGTATAAGTTTGCCATTTGTAGGTAGGCTTCAGAGCTTAAAGGCGATTCGGGGTGATTGACAATAAAGTTATTGACCAATGCATCCGCACCTTCTTGGTTTAGCAAGGCTGCGATAGTAGCAACATAGTATTCGCTGTGTGTGCGTACAGCCTTGTCGGGGTTGGTAGCTTGTTCTTGTCGGAAGAGGTTTTGTGCAGGCTCGTATAGCTTGCGGTTGTATAAGGCAATGGCCTTTTGGTATTCCGACTGCGGATGAATGATGATTTCAGATTCTTGCGCCCATAGCACTGGCGAGAATGCCATCAGCGATAGGACGGAGAAAAGGGTTCGCTTCATAAAAAACCATTAAATTGATTGATGCGGCAAAGGTACTAAAAAAGTTTTAAAGCACCAAGAATAGAAGATGATCTGTCAGAAACGAACAGCAAGCGGAGAGATAGTGAAGACATAGTGAAGACGAAGTGAAGACATAGTGAAGACGAAGTGAAGACAAAGTGAAGACGAAGCGTAGGGACGCTATACCCCGATTGTTTAAAGAGTGCTGTTGCAGGAGATATAGAGTATCCTCTTTGCGACAAGGACTACAAGAGTTGCTATAGAGAAGTGAAGTTACTTGGAAGTTTGAGCTTAATTCTAATCATAAAAAATTGTTTATCTCGGCCTTTCTTTGTAATTTTGCAACAGAAGAGATACCCTATCTGCTTTAAACAGCCATTATAAAACTAAAACTATGAATTCAAACACACAACTGCCCCTACAAGCGTACAAAGAAAAGGAAATAGAGGTCTGGAAAATGTATACAGACGCTTTGAGAGAAATCGTCAAAGAGAAAGATCCTATCTGGAAAGTTACGCAAATAGGTGCTCCCTACACAGTGAAGCATCTGCAGAAAAATCGCTGTTGGATAGATGTTTTTGTTCAGCAGCTGCAAGACCAACCGCCTTTGCCTTCTAAAAAAACTGCACCTCCTCTTCTTCTAAAAGGAAAAATAGCCTTTAAAGTACTTACTAAAGAGCATCGCGCTGCGGCCTATACATTGGTGCAGCGCTTCTTGTCGGCTCATTTTCAAGAGGAGGTTAGCATTGGTGAGGATGGGGTTATAGAAATACCTTACAAAAAATATGGCGATTGGCAGACCCTCTTGAAACGTTACTTTAGTCCCTCTCTTTCTATTGCCCGCGAGAATACGGTCAGACAAAAGGTGATATTTAAGAAACAAATCATTATGCAGAAGGATATTCAGAAGGTAAGAGAAAAGCTGCGGCAGAAGCAGTGGAAAGCTTCCAAAATAAACGTGAGTGCCAACCGAACGGAATTGACCATTCGCTCTGAAGAATCCATAGACCCTAAGGACTTTTTTGAATTAGGCCTTGTTTTCCAAAAACAAATCTTCGTCTTTGCTGCCGACACTCCCTCGGCTCCCCTTGTCTCCCTTGAAGGCATACAGCTTATTCCAGAAGAAGGCTACCTTTTCCCTTCTTTGGCCAAAGAGAATGTCTCGTTTGTTCAGAACTTACTTCAAGAAGCCAATCCTCTTTTGAACATCAAACAGTGCCCCTCGCGCTATGTTTTCCGTTTCTTAAAAGACCAATGCCTCTTTAAGACTCAAACAGACCTTTTAGGGGTGAGCTGTTTTGATATTGAAAAAGAATTGCTCATTACTACTGTAGATAAGTTCTCGCTATTCAGAAAAGAACAGATGAGAATAAAAAAGCTATGCCCTAAGGCTATTATAAAAAAGCAAAAGTACACAGAAAGCTTTCGGGTGCTCTTTTGTCCTGAAATGCGAAACCGTCGCAGAAAAATCTATTGGGATATTCGCCGAAGTATTCTTGAACAAGTCCCTGAGGCTCAGATTGAGCTCACTGAGGATTACGAGCTCCTGCGCTTTGAATACTACCTTCCTACCCCACAGGCACGACAAGTGTTTGAGCAAGCGCTTATCAATGCTTGTGAGCCTTATGAAACACTGCTCTCTTATCAGTTTGAAGAAGATTACATTGTGCCAACCCAAGCGCCTCCTACTTCCTCCGAGAAGCACCTCATAGGAAGAAACAATCCTCTTTATACTGATTTGGTGTTTCTTGAAGAAGAAAAGTATCAAAACTTTAAAGAAGGACTAAAGCAAGGAGAAATAACAACTTTCTGGGGAGGCAAGAAAATAGGAGAGTTGGTGCAAAAGGAACCTAAGGTGCTTGTGCTGCAACCCAATGCTTACTTTTTTACACTTTCGGCTGAAACACTTTCAGCTGGATATCTGAAGAGTGTACCTACCGGAGAGCTGATATGTATAGACAGAATGATAAGAGCTATGCAGAAAATAACCTCTCCCAACAAGCTGGTGGGTTACCCTGTAAACTCGCTTTTGCCTACCTTTCTCTTTGATCCTTCTCAAGCCCACCAACCCTCTGCCGAAGAGATAGCTTTGGCAAAGCAGAAACTGTATTCTAAACTAAAGAACCCTTTCTTAAAGAAACAACCTCGGCAACTAGAAGCAGTGGCCAAAGCCTTGATAACAAAAGATATTTCACTGATACAAGGGCCTCCTGGCACAGGAAAAACTACTGTTATAGTAGAAATAGTTAAACAAGCGCTACAGCTCAATCCGCAAGCAAATATATTGATTGCGTCTCAGACCCATTTGGCGGTAGACAATGTCTTGGAGCGATTGCCTATCAACTATCTAATCAGACCACTGAGGTTGGGAAAGACAGAAAAGATGGAAGAGAGTGGAAAAGTATTTTCATTGGAAAGAATTAGGCAATGGCAAAAGGCACAGCTCCATTCTAAAGAAGAGAAAAACTATAAAGATAATGTAGTGGAACGTTGGCTGAAGATCGCCAAGAAAAGCTATCAGGACAAACAGATAGCTGTAGAGAAGTATCTAAAACGTGTCAATGTTTTTGTTGCTACGTGTAGTGAATGTGGTAGTAGTGTATTTGCTCAGCTCTACAGCTTTATTTTCAAAAAGGCTACTCCTGCTTTTGATGTAGTCATTATCGATGAGTCTAGTAAAGCCTCTGTACCAGAGTTGGTTTTACCCCTTACTTTGGGCAAAAAACTCGTGTTGATAGGCGACCATAAGCAGCTTCCCCCAATGATTGATATTGATGACTTTGGGGTAGCGCTTTCTATTTCAGGAGCGCAAGAGCTGGTTAGCGATTGGGAAAGGAAGGATTTGCAGACCTCTCTGTTTGAAAAGCTATTTCTAAATGCTCCTAACTGCTTGCGTACTACATTGGAAACACAGTTCCGTATGCACGAACAGATAATGAACTGCATTAGCCCTTTCTACCGCGACCAACCAGAGCTCAAAAAAGGACTTATTTGCGGCTTGAAACCTCAGATGAATCTACCTAACCTATTGGAGAAAGGAAGCCGTTGGCACGGATTTGACAATCCGCCTTTCATCACCCCTGATACGCATGCTATCTGGGTGAATGTAGAGGCTCCTGAACAAAAAACAGGTACTTCTTATGAGAACGAAGGAGAAGTGAACGCTATAAAAAAAGTGCTCAAAGCACTTTCTAAGTCTAGCGGTTTTGCAAACTACTATAATGCAATGGCAAAAGAAGAAGACAAGGAGATAGCTGTTATCACTTATTATTTGTCGCAGATGCAAAAAATACAAAAGACACTGTTCCCTTCTTTGGACTATAGGCAATGGCTGTCTTTTGAAGCTCACAAGTATGAGAACGATTTTAAAATGCCTTTAAGGATTAACACGGTCGATAAGTTTCAGGGGATGGAGCGCAACATTGTTATTGTTTCTACTGTTAGAAGCGACAAACAGATAGATGAAACAGGAGTTTTGAAGAGTAATGACCACTATCCCCTTGCTTTGGGCTTTGCGCGCAATTTTCAACGTGTGAATGTAGCTTTTTCAAGAGCTAAACGCCTTCTAATTGTAATAGGGAACGAAAAGCACTTCGCTCATAAAAAGGAATACGCGCAAGCCATTAGCAAAATGCACCGAATAGACGTAAGCGACATTTAAGAGCTAATAGGCTACATAAGGAACCCGCAGCCTCTTGAATCTGCTACTTGCGTTCTCTGAGTACTGAAAACTCTGCTCCGCTTACGTAGTCTTGACCGTATTGTTCGCTCAGGGCACTGAAGCGCAGGTAGCGGGTTTTTACAGGGGTGTCAAAATAGGCTTTCTGGGCACTACCGTCTTTTATGGGGAAGCTCCCCTTGTACACTTCTTGCCAACTCTTGGCATCATTGCTTATAGAGATGCTAAAATCTTTCACGTCGCCTGTTTTGTACTCATCGCTTCTAGGCAAATAGCTGATACCCGTTATCTGAGTTTCTTCCATCAGGTCAAAGTCTACCCAATGGGGGTACTTGGCCACTGTAACGCTGTATGCACTGTGCCAGATAGTACTTGGGTCATCGTCAATCAGGTGTGTTGCTTCTCCTAAATCTACCTCCTCGCTGCTGGCAAAAATAACTTTCATCGGTATGTTCTTTTCTTCCTCCAAACCTTCTACAAAAGTAGGTAGCGGGGTGCTAGTACGCACAGAAGCTTTTGCTACTAGCGCATCTTCTAAAGGTTTGCCTTCTTCTGTGCCTGAAAGCCGACGGATTAGAAAGCCAAAGTGTCTGGGGGTTGCTCTTACTTTATCCTTTTCCAATGGCTTAGGGCCACAGCTGTTGCCCCCTATCCCTGTAGTAGCAGCGTTTAGTTGTAGGTAAGTGCCGTCTGAGGGAGGAAGCTGGTAGGGGTGCCCTGCAAGGGTCAGTTGTTGCGCACTATAGGGCAGCGCAGCGATGTCCATAGGTTCAGCTCCTACAAAAAGTACAGAGGCTTTTGTCTCTCCATTGCGCAGAGCTGCCCAACGGCTCTCTTGGTGGTGCCCCATATCTTGGGGTTTAGGGAAAGAAGCGCGTCCCTCGGGTAGAGGAGAGGCTACAGGGGTCTGATAGATGTTTAGCAAAGCACCTGTCTTGCGGTCGGAGTAGTTGTCTTGTGCCCCTCGTCCGTAGTAAATAAGATGGTCAAATTGCTTAGGGAGTTTCAGCAAGTAGCCTATCTGTGGCAATAGGGCTTTAGAGTCGTTCGAGGCAATCGCTGCTTGCACAGCTATTGTCCCGTCAGGGTATACGGTAAACACTTGGTTGGTGACAAAGCGAAAATCGTTTTTGCCAAAAGGTCTGTCGCTGAGTTCTTCAATATGATGGTAAGCCCCGCTGGGAGTGCCTACCAGCCGTGCTGCATTAGGGGCTTGCGATGCTACTCTGAAAGTAAAACTGTAGCTCTCGTCGGGGTTCTTCGTTATTGTATGAGAGAGCGCACGGTGTTGTAGGTTGTGAAGACCTTTCTGAAACCACTGTTGGTAAGCCCACACATCGTTGTTCACAAAGGCGCGAAAGGCATTGAGCTCTAAGTTGCTTTGGTCAATAATAGTTTCTCCTGCGTATTTCAGTTCCGCGATAGTACCTTTTTCAAAGTCAAAACGAACTGAAAAATCTTTGCCTATAAGGGTGTGAGTGCGTTTCTTGAAGCGCATCTTGTTGCCTTGGGCTATCTCTCCAATAGGAGACTTAGCTCCTGCTGCTTGCAATAAGAATTGCTCTTGCGCCATAGGCACTCCTGCTTCTGACCACGGCTGCTGTTCGTAAAAATTGAAAATAAGATAGTATTCTGCTCCTTCTTCTAGCGGACTGTGTTCTATTAGATACAGGTTGTCCTCGCGTGCATCTACTTCCCAGATAGGCGATTTGGCCAGCTGTTGCAAGCTGAGCTCGTATTTGGAGTGTCCTTCAGGGTATAAGTGCGACAGGCTGAAGCGCCCATATTCTACCTCCTGACCGTTCTTGTACAGTCGCCACTCTCCTTCTCCACCTTCTATACGGGTGAAATACTTCTTGTTTTGCAGTTGGAAAACTGTTTTTTGAAGTTTGTTGCGGTCGGTGTACTCATTAGGCAGACAGACTTGAGGCTTGTAGGCATTTTCCAGTTTCTCGATAGGAAAACGTTTTACCGAAATATTTTGGTAGACTTTCTTCACCTCGGCCAACTGTGGTTTAGGTTTGCGGTCGGCAAATAGCAGACCGTTCATCACAAACTGACCATCGTTGGGCATATCGCCAAAGTCCCCTCCGTAAGCTTCGTAGCGAGTGCCATCTTCGGTGTAGTAGTACATAGCTTGGTCTATCCAATCCCAGATAGCCCCTCCACAGAGATAATTAGAGCTTTCAATAGCTTTCCAGTAGTCGGCAAGATTGCCTACGGCATTGCCCATAGAGTGGGCATATTCTGAAATGTGGAAAGGGTATTTGATGTCCATTTCGCCTGTAGCGGCTTTCTCTACCCACGCCACTGAAGGGTATTGGTTAGAGCCCATATCTACGATAGCGTTGTTGCGTTCGTATTGCACAGGTCTGCTCTTGTCTATCATTTTCAGATGGTCATAGGCAGCTTTGAAGTTCTCCCCAGGGCCACCTTCATTGCCCAGCGACCAAATGACGATAGATGGGGCGTTGTAGGTAGATTCTACCATTTCAACTACACGCGCTATATGCGCTTTTTCCCATTCTTTGGGATGCGAAAGCGACTCTTCTCCGTAGTAGTATTCGTGCGACTCAATATTGGCTTCATTTTCTAAATAAATGCCGTACTTGTCGCAGAGGTAGAACCAGTAGGGGTCAGGAGGGTAGTGCGAGTTCCGCACGTGGTTGATATTGTTTCGTTTCATCAGGAAGATTTCTTCTTCCATTTGTTGGTGGGTGAGGGTGTGCCCTTGTTCAGGGTGGGTTTCGTGGCGGTTTACCCCTTTTAGTTTTATAGGGTGTCCGTTCAGGTAATAAGTCTTTTCTTGGATATCTACCTTGCGGAATCCAAAATAGGAGGATACGGTTTCTACAACCTTGCCTTCTTTGTTGCACAAGGCTGCCACTAACACGTAGCGGTGGGGAGCTTCAGCAGACCACAGTTGGGCACCTCTCCAATTTTTTTGTAGTGTACTCACCTTTGTGAGCCTATGAGCAGCTACTTTAGAAAGGGGCACAGTCCACTGGTGGGTAGGCGAAGAGGTTACCTCATCTTTGTACAAATGAGTTGTAGGATAGACCGAGTAGCGCAGCGTATACCCTTCAGCAGCCTTGTCGCTCAGGTTGCGGACATCGGCCTTGACTTCTAAGCTCCAAGTTTTGTAGTCGGTATCGGGAAGGATGTTGAGGTTGAAGATTTGTATTTTTGGGGTGCTGCGCAGGGCTACCGTTCTAAAGATACCGGGGAGACGGAACATATCTTGCGATTCTAAGAAAGAGCCATCGGAATTCCGATATACTTCTACAGCTATTTTATTTTTACCTTTCTGAAGATAAGGGGTAATGTTAAACGAGGCTACGTTGCGAGAGTTCTTAGAGAAGCCTACATATCGGCCGTTTAGCCAAAGGTAGAAGAAAGAGTCTACCCCTTCAAAGTCGAGGAAAATTTCACGACCATCCCAATTCTCTGGCACCTCGAAGTGGCGAACGTAAGAGCCTACCTCATTGCGGTATTCGTAGGTAGTCCATTCTACAGGAGGAGTGCGCATTACACCTTTGCGCCAGTCGTCTACTTTGCGTTCGTGATAGAAGATGACAGGCTGGTTCACGTAGATAGGTACTCCGTATTTAAGGGTGCCATTTTTCTGGATTCCGTAGATGTTCCAGTTCGAGGGCACAGGGATTTTATCCCAAGAGGAAGTGTCAAAATCAGGTAGGTAGAAGTCCTTGGGGCGTTGCTCAGGGGTTCTGCACCAATGGAAATCCCATTCTCCATTCAGCGATTGCCAATAGGAAGAGTGTTCTGGAAGCACTTGGGTAGCTTCTTTCTCGTCTTTGAATGAAAAAAAGTACGCGCGAGGGTACTCCTTGTTTAGAGCGAGGGCTTCCGGCGATTGCCATTCATTTCCCGTAGGAGCTGTTTGTGCTCCGTAGGCAAAACCTCCTAATGTTTTGTGTTGGGCAGTTAGCCAATTAGAAAGGGCAAGTGCTAAAGCCACACCTGCCCTAAAAAGATAGTTATTCATTTGTTTCTCTTTTGATTGTTAGTCGTTAATCATACTCCAAAGCTGGTCTTTAAGTGCTTGGATACCTTTTCCCGATACCGACGAAATGAATAGGTAAGGCACTTCTGCTAGCCCTTCTTTGAGTTCAGCATTCAAGGCTGCAGTGAGCTCTTCGTCCAACATATCCGATTTGGAGATAGCTATCAGTCGTTTCTTGTCTAACAGTTCGGGGTTGTATTCCTCCAATTCGTTTAGCAAGATGTGGTATTCAGCTACGATATCTTCGCTGTCGGCTGAAATGAGAAATAGCAGCGCTGCATTGCGCTCTATGTGGCGCAAAAAGTAGTGTCCTAAGCCCTTGCCTTCAGCTGCTCCTTCTATGATGCCTGGAATATCGGCAACTACAAACGATTGGTAGTCGCGGTTCTCCACAATGCCTAAGTTGGGCTTTAGCGTTGTGAAAGGGTAGTCGCCTATTTTGGGTTTGGCCGAGGTGATTACCGAAAGAAGGGTAGATTTGCCCGCATTTGGGAAGCCTACAAAGCCTACATCGGCCAATACTTTCAACTCTAAAAGCAGTTCGCGCTCTTCGCCAGGTAAGCCAGGTTGGGCATAGCGCGGAGTCTGATTGGTAGCTGAGCGAAAGTGCCAGTTTCCTAAGCCCCCTTTTCCTCCGCGAAGTGCAATAACCTCTTGGCCGTCTTCGGTAATTTCAAACAGAAACTCATCGGTGAAAGCGTCTTTTACAATAGTGCCCAAGGGCACCTCCAAAACGATGTCCTTGCCATTAGCACCAAAACTACGGTTAGAGCCTCCTGACTCGCCATTCTCGGCGCGAAAGTGCTTTTGAAACTTGAAGTGGATAAGAGTCCACAAGTGCTTGTTGCCGCGCAAGATGATGTGCCCCCCACGACCGCCATCGCCTCCATCGGGGCCTCCTTTTGGGACGAACTTCTCGCGGTGTAGGTGCATAGAGCCTGCGCCTCCGTTTCCAGAAACAGCTGTAATCTTTACGTAGTCGGTAAAATTGCCTTCGGTCATTCTTTTTTACTCTGATTTAATCTTGTCAATAGCTTCAGAAAGACGGGTAGTGATTTCCTCGATAGTACCAATGCCATCAATAGCACAATACTTGCCTTGTGCTTTGTAGTAGGCAATTAGTGGAGCTGTTTTCTCGTTGTATTCGGTAAAACGGTTGCGTATTTTCTCTTCGTCTTGGTCGTCAGCACGTCCGCTTACTTTTCCTCTTTCTACAATGCGTTTGATGAGTACCTCGTCGTCAGCTTCTAAGGCTAAGGTGCCGTGGATGCGCATTCCTTTACTGGTCAAGAAAGCATCTAAGGCTTCTGCTTGTGCAATAGTGCGAGGAAACCCGTCAAAGATGAAACCTTCTGCATTAGGGTTCTTCTCTACTTCTGCTTGTAGCATTTGAATGGTAACTTCGTCAGGTACTAAGTCGCCTTTTTCAATGTATGATTGTGCTAATTTGCCGAGCTTAGTTTCGTTCTTGATGTTGTAGCGGAAAATGTCGCCTGTAGAGATGTGAACTAAGTTGTATTTGTCTTTCAGAAAAGCAGCTTGAGTGCCTTTGCCAGCACCTGGTTTGCCAAAAAGTACTAAATTTGTCATTGTTATAGAGGTGTTTAATTGATATACTTGGGGTAGGTTTCGTCCTACCTCGTCAAAATCTAAACCATAACCTACGATGAAACGGTTTGGAATGGGTTTTCCTACATAGTCTATTTTGAAGTCTTTTTTATAGGCTTCAGGTTTGAAAAACAGGGTTGCCACTCTGAAAGATTTCACCTTGTGGGCTGCAAAAATCCGATAGATTTCTTCCAGAGTATTTCCTGTATCGATGATGTCTTCCAGAATTACTACATCGCGCCCTTCTACTGAGTCTGACAGACCTATGAGCTCATGTACTTTTCCTGTTGTTTGGGTACCTTGGTAAGATGATAGTTTTACAAAGCTAATCTCGCATTCTCCTTTGTAATGTCTGATGAGGTCTGCAGCAAACATAAATGAGCCGTTCAAAACTGCTACAAAAAGAGGGCGTGTATCTTGAAGATCTTGGTAGAGTTCGTTAGCCATTCGTATGGCAATCTCTTCCAGCTGTTGAGCCGACACGTAAGGCTCAAAAGTTTTATCGTGTATTTTAATCAGTTCCATTATATAATGATTAATTGTTAATGATAAAAGTCTAAAAAGAAGTTGTATAATCTTTAACACCCCATACTTATGGCAGTATAGCGCCTACTGCAATGTCGCAGCGGTGTCCTGGTTGCCCGTGGGCAGGATTGGGTTTGCCTGAGAACCCTGGTTCAGTAGTTCCGGTGTGTTGTTGTGCTTGTTGTGGATCTATCACTACCTGTTGTTGTACTACTTGGGGCTGTAGAGGAGCTGAAGTAGTTTGTGCAGTGGGCTTACTATTTAGAGGGGCTCCTACTGGAATGTCGCAACGATGCCCTGCTTGTCCGTGTGGAGGGTTGAGTTTTTCGCCATTAGGTGCTATGTAGTTGGCTTGTGTTGTTGGTTGGGGCATTGCTTCCATTCCGTTAGAAACTACGGGTATTGCCTCGCCTTGCCCTACTGGAACAGCTTGAGCTTGTGCTATCACATTGCTGTCGTTAGGCAAAGGGGCACCTACTGCAATGTCGCAGCGGTGTCCTGGTTGTCCATGGGGAGGATTCAGGGTTGCGCCTGCTGGGGCAGTAGTGGGCAGTGCAGTGCCAAGAGCACCTCCTTGTTCAAAAGGATTGCCCTCGTTAGTTTTCTCGCGTTGTGCTTCTGCCATCTGTGTATTTGCAAGTGCATCGTCGGGCACGGCAATTTCTTGAGGGGTATTTTGGCAAGCTATCAGTGTAGCGGCTGCTATTACCGCCATCGTAAAGCGTGTTTTCATTGTTGTTTTAAAACCTATTTTGTGGCAAAGGTACAAATAATTTGCAAATTAGCAAATTTGAGGAATTTAGAATTCACAGCTCTCACTTCGTTTAATCTTTGTTGTATGGTCATCAGAAGGCAAAAAAGAATAGACTGTCCAAAAAGTTTTAAAAAGTAGGTCTTGCGCTGCTAACTTTGTCAAGGGGTAGTTCCTTATGAAAGTTGATTCTATGGCTGTTGAGCTACTAAAATAAAGCTTTTTGGGCAGTCCTGATTATTTTACAGAGGGAGGGTTATTAATAGGTGTATTCGCTCTGGAAATCTAAAGTTTTTTTCTCTTCTTTTACTTTGTACACTTTTAAGGTAAGTGGATAATTCTTGTCCGAATAGGTGTATTCGTAAATCTTGTTACTTTCGCTTTTACCTCCACTGGAAGTAGAAGTTTTGACTTTTTGGGAAATGTTGTTTTTTGAGAGCTCTGCTATCACAAAGTAGTCTGGCTTTATGATAGTGGTGATGTTGTTTAACGATGGGTTTTTCTTGTCGTCATATTTATGTTCGGTTACGGTTGTTTTGTATCTCTCAGATTCTTCTTCCTTTATAACATTGCCGTTCGATAAGGTGTAGATAGTAGTGGCGTTGCTGTCTACATATTCGGTTTCGTTTACTTTTTTACCATCGGCATCTAAGGCGTATTTGCTTTTGTTTACAGTTACCTTATCTCCGTTTCTGATAAAGTCTTCTTGGGTGTATTCTGTAGCGGTAGCGGTACCATAGTGGATGATTTTTGAGGTGATTTTTTTACTAAGGTTGTCTCCGTTGTATTCGTATTGTTCAACTCGGTTTTCGCTATTTGCTTTTGGATACACGTAGGTAGCTTTTTCTAATTGTTTGTTTGCGTTGTAGGTGTATTGGCAAGTGTAGCTGTCTTCTCCGTCTGATACTTTTTCTTCAGTAATATAGTTGCCATTGTAGGAAAAAAGGGTAATTCTGATTTTTCCAGTAGGGGTTCCATTTTCATAACTTCTGTGGGTGTGAGATAGTATTTTGCCTCCTTGCAAATGGAATTCTGTTACTGAAATAACTTTACCATCGCTGTCTTTGTCTGTAATCTTTACAGGGAAAGTACCTTCGGCTACAGTAGTGCCGCTGTCATCATCTTTTTTGCTACAAGCTGTTAGTGTAGCAATTGCTAATAAGGCTATCAATATTTTTTTCATTGTTTGAAAATATTAAGGTTATTTAGGTTGCAAAGGTAAGGTGTATCATTATATATAGCTGTTAAATATGTGTTAATCTTTTTTCAAAGTGCAAAAAAAACTGCTCAAACCTTGTGGGTTTGAGCAGGAATAGAGTTAAAAGATTAAGTTTCACTATGGCAGATAGATTTGGTTGTTCACCCAATCTTTATCTGCCCCCTCTTGACGAGAGATTGATTTTTCAGCTCTCTGAAGAGTTGTAAACAAGGACTCCTCGTTGGTCAATAATTCGCTGTCAGCTGTATTGGCTGAAAAACCATTGCGCACAGACACTTCAGTCATTTCTTCGGAGGGCATTCTTTCTAAGAAAGCGCCTCCCTTTGGTTTTGTTTCTAATTTCATTTTGTCTGCTTTTTAAATTATTATTAATCTTTCAATTTAGGGGTTAGGCTTTAGGTTATAAGCATTGCAAGAAAGCTATAACCTATGGTTAGCGACTGATAACTAACCACTAACCTCCTAACCTCTAACTTTTCACTCTCTCTATGAAATCACTTAGGACGTTCATATAGTTGATGAATGCTTCGTAAGGCGATTCGTAGGGCTGAATGTATTTGTGATAGTCTGAACCTGAAAAGAGTTTGGTGCGCATAAAATAGAAGTGCTCGCTGGCTTGTAGCCTGCTGTAGTCGTCTATCAGTTCGGCATTCTTTTTCTTTCTCACCAAAGGTTGTATCTTGAAGAGCTCGCTGAAAGCTTCTTTTTGCAATTCATTTCCCATCCACGATGTGATGTCGCGCTCTTCGTCTGTCCACGAAATAGGGTAGGGAACGGGTAGGATATCCTTTGCTTGATGCTTCTTGGTAACTTCTTTAGGTAAGACAAATTGATACTCAGGGCGTTCTGCCATATTTTCGATGAAGTAACGCAAAAAGTCAAAAATGCCACTTTCTCCGTTGTTGTAGTGTCCTATTACCTCGTAGTTCATAAATAGGTTCAAGACTTCAGTTTCTTGAAGGCTGTCCATTACCCATTGGGCATATTTTTCTGAAGTTAGTGGGTACTCACTCCATCGTTGGTCAGAGAACCGAATAGCTATGTCGTCACTCAGTTTGCTATTTTTTAGTAGTAGGTTTAAACTCTCGTCTAAAGCATTCTTATACACGAAATTTGGACTCTTCCATCCTAACACGTGTTTTGCTCCATCGGTTAGCATTGTCTTGAAGCCTAATTTAGCTACGCGCTCGCCTATTTTGTCAGAGTAAATAAGTGAGGTGTTACGGAATGTTACAGGCTTTTTGCCAAATAGCTGTTTGATGGCGGTGCTGTGGCGTTTTACTTGTTGTTCAAACTCATCAGTATCTTCTGAAAGGGAAGCTAAGGAATGTGAATAAGTCTCTGCTAAGAATTCTACGTGACCTGTGGCGGCTAACTCTTGGAAGCTGCGAATTACCTCTGGGGTGTGCATCTCTAATTGGTCAATAGCTGAACCAGAAATGGAAAATGCTACTTTGAACTTGCCTTCGTATTTCTTTAGAAGCTCTAACAGAAGGGCATTGGCAGAGAGATAGCAGTTTTCGGCCAAGTCTTCAAGCTCTGAACGGTTTGCGTAATTGTCAAAATAGTTATGTTTTTTCCCGATATCAAAGAACTGGTATTTTCTGAGTCGTTCAGGGTGATGAATTTGGAAGTAGATACAAATTGATTTTTTCATAGCTGGTTATCGCATTAGAGATTCATAAATTTTTTTGAGTTTTAAAGACGCTGTTTCCCATTTCAGTTGGTTTACTTCGTCATAGCCTTCGCGTTGCATAAAGTTGGAAAGGGTAGGGTAGGTCAAGATGCCGTAGATAGCATTGGCTAGCGCATTGATATCCCAATAGTCTACTTTGATAGCGTGGTTGAGTACTTCTGCTACTCCTGACTGTTTTGAGATGATAGTGGGTACTCCTGAACGCATTGCTTCTAAGGGAGAGATTCCAAAGGGTTCTGATACCGAAGGCATTACATACACATCGCTGTATTGGAACATTCGTTGCACATCGTTGCCGCGCAAGAACCCAGTAAAGTGGAAACGTGTGCCTAAGCCTAACTGGGCTACGCGTCGTACTAAGGGATTCATCTTTTCGCCACTGCCTGCCATTACAAAACGAACGTTAGGTACTCGCTTCATTACTTTGGCAGCTGCTTCTACGAAGTACTCAGGGCCTTTTTGCAAGGTGATGCGCCCTAAGAAAGTAACGATTTTATCTTTGATGCCGCGCTCTTCTTTGTGTTGGTCATCGGTTTTGAAATCTACAGCATTGTGTACGGTTACTACTTTCTCAGCAGGGATGCCGTATTTTTCAATCACAATGTTGCGTGTCCAGTTGCTTACGGTTACTACTACATCGGCAGCTTCCATTCCGCGTTTTTCTATGTCGTACACTAGCGTGTTGCGGTTGTACTCTCCTCCGCGGTCGTATTCCGTAGCGTGTACGTGTACAATTAGAGGTTTGCCAGAAATCTTTTTGGCTACAATGCCCGCACTGTATGTTAGCCAGTCGTGAGCGTGAATTACATCGAATTCGTTGTTTTTGGCTACGGTACCAGCCACCAAGGCATAGCGGTAGACTTCTTCCATCAGGTTTGCGCCATACTTGCCTGAAAATTGAAATTTGTTTTGGTAGGAAATGCGTTCGCGGTTCTCTCCTTGTTTGAGATATTGGTCGCGTTCGCGAGCGAAAGTTTCGGGGTCAAGGTAAGGCACGAGGTTAGAGCCTATCTCCATAAAGTTGATGTGCTTCCAAAACTCCTCTATCTTCTCGGTGTTTTGCAACATTTCTACATCACTAGCATTGATAATCTTTGCTGCGTTAGCATCTTCATCGCCCGATGCTTTGGGCATTACGAACAGTACTTTTACACCATTTTTTGCCAGTCCTTGGGCAATACCCAAACAGGCAGTTCCTAACCCCCCGCTGATATGTGGGGGGAATTCCCATCCAAACATTAATACTCTTGCATTCTTCATACGCTTTTATTTAGCCCTCCTCTATTCCTCCCTCCTAAACAAGGGAAGGAAGCCGGAGGTTCTTTTTTTTCTTTACTTGTTAGAGTTTTTAAGCAACCATTGTGCCCTGAGAATTTCAGCAACGTTCTTAGCCCTAGAGATGCATCCTCGCGATTGGAAAGGAGGGTTGCCGTCATAAATGGCCGAGATACAGCTTACTCCGTGGTCGTTGAGCTCTTCCTCAAAGTCTGCTAAGATAGCTTCGGCATCGGGAACGAAGGAGTTGCCATAAAGTTTTAGGTTCGCTTCGATGTAGAATCCTAATAGCCAAGGATGTACAGAGCCGTTGAAGGTAGCTTTGTCGCGCACGTATACAGGGCCTACGCTCTCGCCTTCGTAGCGAGGATTCTCAGGCGATAAGGTGCGCAATCCACGAGGAGTGAGCAGCTCTTGAGTGATGATTGTCAACACTTTGCGTTGTCTTTTCTCGCTTATAGGCGAGTAGTCTAATGCGCAAGCAATGAGTTGATTAGGGCGTACATCGGTATTCTGGTTGGTGCGGTTTGCGTAGTCGGCAAGGTATTTCTCGCTTTCTATCCAGAATACTTGTTTGAAGCTCTCGCTTATGGTTTCGGGTAGGGTGCTCCACTCGGTCAAAAATTCTTTGTCTTTGCTGTCAGTAGCCATAGCCAAAGCATAGCAGATAGCATTGTACCACAATGCGTTGATTTCTACTACGTAGCCGTTGCGAGGTACGATAGGGCCGTAGTTGCTTTCAGCGTCAAACCACGTGATAGCGCGCGATAGGTCGTCTGTCCATAAGAGTCCATTCTCGTCCATACGCATATCCTTGCGTTTCCTACTGCGGAAAGTGTTTAAGATAGCTTTCAGTGTTTCTCCGTACTCTTTCCAGAGCTGTTTCTTGGTTTTCTTAGTCTCTTTTTCGTACTGTTGGAGTGTCCAGAAAAACCACAGAGAAGTATCAGCATCAAATAGCGGATTCACTACGTGGGTACTAATGTCTCGGGCGAAAAGGCCGTCGTAAAAGTATTTTAATGATGAAGTCAACACTTCTTCAAAAATCTTGTCAGTCTTGCCAGAGAGGGCAATACCTGGCAAAGCTAAGAAGGTGTCGCGCGTGTTGCTGTCAAACCAATGGTATCCTCCTTTGATGCGTGTTTCGCCCGCTTTGTTGATGATGAATTGAGATGCACTGTATTGTAATACTTCTTCGAAAGAGTTTCGCTCAGAGCGCTCTTTTAGGTATTTGGCAAATTGCTTGTCTAAGTCCTTGCCATCGGTTTCTTCTATGCTTGCCGAAAAGACTACACTTTCTCCTTTTTTGAGGTTCACTTCAAAAGCACCTAAGCTTAGCAAGTCCTCTTGGTAGTCGTAACCGCGTTCTTTTTCTTTGGTGTAGAATACATTGTAGTTCCAATAAGGAGAGCAAACAAAGTTGGCTTCTTTGCTCAGTTGCATATATAGGTAGGGGAACTCAGGGTATAGTTTGGCGCGCACTCCTGCATTTACAGCTTCTACTTTAGTGTTGGCTACAGGGTTTGCTTTGCTAAGCGAGTGGATGTCGCGGAAAGCCAAAAGTGGGTTCAAACGCAATTTGGTAGCAGAGTGGGCTTCCAACAGTGTGTAGCGTATGAGCACTTGAGGTGCATTGTGCAGCATTAAGATTTCTTTTTTAAGGAGAACTCCTCCCACTTGATAGGTAACAGTGAAAGCTTTCTCGTACGAAATGTCTACAATATATTTGTGCCCACGAGGCTCATAAGTCCCTTCGTATTTGTGCACTCCGAAGTTAAAATCGCGACCGTGTTGTACAATGGTTTCGTCTAATGAGGAGAGCATTACATAGTTTTTACCTCTGAACTTTTCGATAGGAACTACCAGCAAGCCGTGATACTTGCGGGTGTTGCAAAATACGAGAGTAGAGGAACAATAACCTCCACCGCGATTGGTGCCGAGGAATTCTCTGTCTAGAGAGTATTCAAGGTTAATTAGTTGGTCTTTTTTAAATGACAAATAACTCATAATATTCAATTGATAATTAGCGTTTTCTGTTACTTCTCCCACTGCAATACAAATCCTACTCTTGCAGGAATGTACAAGGATAACAAGTTTTCCTTGCCTGTGTATTGAGTAAAGTGCTCGGTAGTTTCATCAATCCTGTTGGCTCCTCCGAAAGCAGGACTGTCTGTGTTTAGCACCGTGGTATATTTGCCAGGGCGCACTTCAAATGGATAATCGGTGAAAGAGGTGGTTGGGTTAAAACTGAAAACGAATAGGTATCTGCTTCGTTCAAAAACCAATAACTGCCGCTCGATGTCGCGCACTAATACCTTAGGTTCGTAGCTGAGCAGTTGTGTACGCTTTACAAAATGAATCATCGCTGCATCGAAAGCATTCAGATATTTAAACTTCAAGTCTGGGTTGTCTACCAAACTCCACAAACGGCGAGCATGTGCATAGCTCCAGCCATTGCCTTGGCGAGGGAAGTCAATCCATTCGGGGTGTCCCCATTCGTTGCCCATAAAGTTAAGATAGCCACCTCCTGCTGTTCCAATTGTAATGAGGCGAATCATCTTGTGCAGTGCCATTGCGCGGTCTACAATCAGGCTTTGGTCAAAGATGCTCATTCCTGTATACACCTCTTTGTCGGTTAGGCGGAAGAAGATAGTTTTGTCGCCTACGAGGGCTTGATCGTGGCTTTCGGCATAGCTGATAGTGCGCTCTTCAGCGCGCTTGTTGGTTAGTTCGTAATAAATGTCGCCTACATGCCACTGTTCGTCGGCTACTTCTTTTAGAAGTTTAATCCAATAGTCGGGGATGCCCATACTCATTTTGTAGTCAAAGCCCAAGCCTTTTGCTTCAATAGGCGAGGCTAAGCCAGGTAGTCCGCTCATCTCCTCTGCAATGGTAATGGCACCGGGGAGTACTTCGTGTGTCAGTTGGTTTGCCAAGGCGAGGTAAGTGAGGGCGTCAGTATCCTCATTGCCATCGTAGTAGAAACTGTAGTTCGTAAAAGCTTTGCCCAACCCGTGGTCGTAATACAACATACTTGTTACCCCGTCAAAGCGGAAGCCATCAAAACGATATTCCTCTAACCAATACTTGCAATTGGAGAGCAAAAAGTTGATTACTTGTGGCTTGCCATAGTCAAAACAGCGAGAATCCCAAGCGGGATGCTTGCCGCGCTCGCCACTGTGGAAGTATAAATAGTCAGTGCCGTCAAAATGGCTGAGTCCTTCAGCCTCATTGCTTACCGAATGAGAATGAACAATGTCTAAAATCACTCGGATGCCTAATCCGTGTGCAGTGTCAATAAGTTCTTTTAGTTCTTCGGGAGTTCCTAAGCGGGAGCTAACAGCGAAAAAGTTAGCTACCTGATAGCCAAAGGAGCCGTAGTAAGGGTGTTCTTGTATGGCCATCAGTTGGATAGTGTTGTAACCCAAAGCAGCAATGCGAGGCAAAACATACAAGCGAAACTCTACAAAAGTACTCACCCGCTGGTGTTCAGTGCTCATTCCTATGTGCGCCTCGTAGATAAGGGGATGGAAGGGGCCTGTGGGGCGTGCGTGTTGCCATTGATAGGGAAAATCTGGTTGCCATACTTGTGCCGAAAAGACTTTTGTGTATTCGTCTTGCACAGCGCGGGTAGTATGAGAGGGGAGACGTTCTGCCCCACCTCCATCCCATTCTATCCACAATTTGTAAAGCATTTGATGCGATAGAGCGGAAGAGGGCAAACGCAATTCCCAATCTTGATCATTGATTTTTTTAAATGAATACAGAGAACTTTTCTGCCAATCGTTTTCGTCTGAAAGAAGATAGATGGCTGTTGCTTTGGGCGCCCACTCACGCAGCACCCATTCGTTGGCAGTGCGGTGCAAGCCGTAGTACAGGTGAGAGTTGCAGTTGTCAGAGAGTCGAGGCGCATTGCCTTGCATTAACCGAGCAACCGAAAGATACTGCTGGTATCTACCTTCTATGATAGGAAGGTAAGGTACTAAAAGTGGGTCGTTCATAATTCGGTTTTTTGTGGCTTTTGGAAAAGTCAATTTTTAGAGAAGTCTTTGGGTAGGAAAGACTTCAGAGAAAGTTGTAGTTTGGCTTTTGAAAAAGCTTTCTTTTGAGCCGTAAAATTAATACATTTTTCTCAGAACAACCAAATTTTTTTGTGATTATTTTTTTATAACTTTAACAATGAGTTGTGTAAAGCACGTTGAATGAATGATTTTCGTTAAAAAAGCATAAAAAAGAGACTGCCCAAAATACATTGGACAGCCTCTAAGAACACAAGATTTGAGCTAACTGCTTGAAGAATGAATGAAAAATATTTGCGTAATGGAGTGTTCTTGTTAATTAGTTATTTTTTGTTGATAGATGCCAAAAGTTAAAATGTATTTCTGATCTCTGTCTTTTAACTGACGACCTTTTCCTTTTTCTAAATCGTACATATTCTCGCCTGGTTTGGTATTTTGGGCGGTATAAATCAACTCTTCAAATGAAGGTAAGTCAAAAATTAAGGTTCCTTTGTTGTCTTTTAAAACAGCGGTTACGCGTATTTTTTCTCCTTTTTCAAAGGCAGAAAAATGTTTGCTGATTTTTTTGTCTTGGTAGTATTCTGGTTTTGAACCATAACTTCCGCCTTGAGCATTGAGTCTTTCAATTACGAAATGCTTAGGGATGACAATATTGTCATAAGGATCTTTTAAGCCATTATCTCTGATAGCCAATTCAAAGTTTAGCTTTTTGCTATTAAGAGAGCCTGAGTCGTTTTTAGTATATTTAGAGTAAATTACAGTTTTAAAAATCTTATTGCTACCCAATTCTCTCAAACGGTATGAAAGAGGTACACCCAAGTTTTCTTTGCTGAAATTGCCTCCTTTTTCCATAAACTCGCGTACAGCTGTAAAATCGCCAATTACTTTACCAGCTAGTTCGCCACTTCCTCCAAATACACGACCTCTGATTGAAGATGTTTTACTAAGTTGTTCAAAGTTTGTTTCAGCTTCTGCTGTTAGTTTGCCTTTTAGGAAACTACCATTTAGTTTTGCTTCTAACTCTACTTTGCTAAGAGTAGATTCTATTCCCAACAAAAGAACACGTCCGTACTTTATAGAAGAGATGTATACAGGTTTTTCTGCTCCAAAAAGTTCTTTGTAATTGAAGTCTTTACTGAAAAAATCAGAAGCATTTTGAGGGGTATCAACATCTACAGTATAGAAAACTTGTTCTATTTTTACAATGTAGCGAGTCCGTTCTTTTTTGTAGTCAAATCCTACATTGCCTTTTATGGTGTTTACGGCACCTGAATAGCTTGCTCCTAAAGCCATTTTTAGGTGTTGTTCATCGTGAACTTCATAGCTGTCAAAGGTGATGTTCGCAGGTGGCGGATTGAAACCGCGATTTAAAAGTTCGTTGATAGCAGTACGAACAGTGGATAGAGAAGGATTCTTTACTTCTATGCCACGGGCACCTTCTCCAGTAAGCGAAGTAGATATTGTTATAGGGTTGCGTGGTGCTAAGATAGATAGGTATGAGCCATCTACTACTGTTTTTGCTTTTACCAAGGCGCCTGGGTAAAAAATCTCTTCGTTTTCGGCAAAAAGCAATTGATTTTCGTGTTCCTTAGCCTGCTCGTACTTTAAGTCTGAGGCAAAAGTAGCACCGTCTAATAACGAAACGGGGCGCCCTGCAGATGAACTGGCTAACCTTTCTGGGAATGGTGCCATTTGAGCTACCGAAGGAAGGTTTTTTACGTAATTGTTTAGTTGAGCAACATCGAGGTTGCTTTTGTTCCCATCACCTTCCTCTTTCTTACAAGAAAAAAGTGCCATTGTCGCGAAAAGCAAAGCGCTGCTTTTCAGGAGAGGTAATTTCTGTAATGTCATTATATAAAATATTTAAATTTTTTACTATTAAATAAAAGATGTTATTTCTTCCAAAACTGGTTAATTACTTTCAAAAAACGCGCCAAAATTGATTTTTTGAACTATAAAAATTAATTTTTTAACAATATTTTAGTATTTTTGTTGTAGAGAATCAGTTTTTTGAAAGGTGTGTTTTTTCTTTAAATCCTTAATTTAATTTGTGTTTTTGGCTTTTAGATTTTAAAATGTTAAAAAATGAATCTTGCAAAAACGTTGTTTTTTAAGAATATTTTCTTGATGGCCTAATGGTCGGGTTTCAAAGAAGAATACAGAATGCTCTCTTTTTATTTCAAAAAAAATCCCCAGAGGAATCCAATTCCTCTGGGGATTTTTAAAGGCCTATGCGGCTCGTAGTTTTACCTTTTTAAGTACAACCAACCTACTTGTTTTTGATGTTGGTTGTTCTCATCGGTGTATTCTATGATAAAGTAATACGTTCCTTGTGGCAATAGGTCTG
>CAUQNY010000008.1:0-39761 GCA_963519425.1 uncultured Capnocytophaga sp. | reverse complement strand
TGTTTCTGATATTTCTTACAAAACTTATTTGTTTTTAAAGTTTTTAGAAACTTACCAGAACAAGAAAAAAGCAAAATATGAACGTGAAGCAAATCCTAACGATCTTTGTCATTAGTATATTAATGTTTTTTAGTGGGTGTAACTCATTAAAAAGAAGAATAGTTGTTGGTCAAGAAAAAGTAGGTGTAGAAGGCGAAGACTATACTCTTCATTATTACAAAAGGAAAATAGGGAGTAGAGGTTTTTTGAAAATTAATGTAACGGAATACGGTGAGCCTCTTTCAAAAAATGAAATAACAATTAGAATTAATGGTATTAATATTTTAGGAAGAGAAGAGCCTTCGTATTATCTTGATGTTAATAAGAAATATAATTTTTATATAATGGGGGTAGGTGCTGGTAAGTACTTGTATATAAATAACGTAAAGGTAAGAGAAGGAGATTCTATTATACTTAATGTACATTTAAAAGATACTTTATGGATTGAGTAAAGTAAATCAGCTAATGAGTCCTCTCTCATTAGCTGATTTGCTTTTTATCTAATACCTAATATCTAACTCTATGATAATCTGATGTGTTTATAACAATGCCTTAAAAAAACATTCATAAAATTTGTTAGTTGCGAAAACATTCGTAACTTTGAACCCTATTTAACAATTATAAAGTAATAAAAAGATGAGAAAGATAATTTTGTTATTGAGTGTTTTGCTTTCGCAAATAACTATGGGACAGCAGCAAAACTCTCCAGACGGCAATGTGATGCTCTCCTTTTCCTTAAAAGCTGATGGGACGCCTACCTATAAGGTGTCTTACAAAAACAAACCTGTGATTAACGAAAGTTCTTTGGGCTTCAAACTTAAAAAATCAGAACCTCTTGCCAATGGTTTTAGACTCATAGGCGACCAGAAGTCTACTTTCAAAGAAAATTGGAAGCCTGTTTGGGGTGAAGAAGCTGAAATTCTAAACCACTACAACGAGCTTCTTGTATCGCTCAAACAAGACAAAACGAACCGTTTGATGAACATTCGTTTTCGTGTTTATAACGATGGGGTGGGCTTCCGCTACGAGTTTCCTTCACAAAAAGAGCTTACCTATTTTGTGGTAGAGGAAGAACTCTCTCAGTTTGCTATGACTGGAGACCACACTGCTTGGTGGATTCCTGGCGATTACGATACGCAAGAGTACGACTACAACGAGAGCAAACTCTCTGAAATACGCGGTTTGATGAAACAATCTATGACCGACAACGTGTCGCAGTTTGTTTTTTCACCCACAGGAGTGCAAACCTCTCTGATGATGAAAACTAACGACGGTTTGTACATCAACCTGCACGAGGCTGCCTTGGTTGATTACTCCTTGATGAACCTCAATTTAGACGACAAGAACTTTGTTTTCCAATCGCATCTTACTCCAGATGCTTTGGGCGACAAAGGTTATCTGATGGCACCTTGCCACAGCCCTTGGCGTACGATTATGGTGAGCGATGACGCTCGCAAAATATTAGCTTCTCGTCTCATCCTCAACTTGAACGACCCTTGTGCTTTAGAAGATACTTCTTGGATAAAACCTGTTAAGTACATAGGCGTTTGGTGGGAAATGATTACAGGGAAAAGCTCTTGGAGCTACACCAACGACCTGCCTACTATCGACCTAAACACCGTTGACTACAGCAAGACAAAACCCAATGGTACCCACGGTGCCAACAATGCCAATGTACGCAAGTACATAGACTATGCTGCTAAGCACGGCTTCGACCAAGTATTGGTAGAAGGTTGGAACGTAGGTTGGGAAGACTGGTTTGGCAACAAAAAAGATTACGTTTTTGACTTTGTAACTCCTTACCCTGACTTCGATTTAAAAGCTCTGAACGACTATGCTCACTCTAAAGGTGTAAAACTGATGATGCACCACGAAACTTCTGGATCTACACGCAACTACGAGCGCCATATGAAAGCCGCTTATGAGTTGATGAACAAATACGGCTACAACTCTGTGAAAAGTGGTTATGTAGGCGATATTCTTCCTGTGGGCGAGCACCACTATAGCCAAGCTACTATCAACCACTATCTGTACGCTATCAAAGAAGCAGCTAAACACAAAATAATGGTCAATGCTCACGAAGCAGTACGCCCTACCGGTTTGTGCCGTACTTATCCTAACTTGATAGGCAACGAGTCGGCTCGCGGTACTGAGTACGAGGCTTTTGGAGGCAACAAACCTTTCCACACTACCATTTTGCCTTTCACCCGCCTACAAGGAGGGCCAATGGACTACACCCCTGGTATCTTCGAAACCGAGGTAAAGAACGTAAATCCTAATAATACCAGTCAGGTGCGCAGCACGTTGGCTAAGCAGTTAGGCTTGTATGTAACAATGTACAGCCCACTACAAATGGCAGCTGACCTTCCTGAGAATTATGACAAGTATGCCGATGCTTTCCAATTTATCAAGGACGTTCCTGTAGATTGGCAAAAGAGCGTGTACTTAGAAGCAGAACCTGGCCGATACATTACCATTGCGCGCAAAGACAAACACAGCAATGATTGGTATGTAGGCAACACTTCATACGAAGGCGGACACACTTCACTTCTTGTTTTAGACTTCTTAGACAAGGACAAAAAGTACGAAGCTACTATTTATACAGACGCCAAAGATGCCAACTGGCAAAACAATCCTAAAGCCTATACTATTAGCAAACAAAAAGTAAACGCTAAAACCAAACTAAAACTTACAGCAGCCAGTGGTGGAGGCTACGCTATCAGCATTAAAGAAATTAAATAATCCCCTCCCTAGCCCTCCCCCAAGGGGAGGGAGTGGTTTGGGAAAATCTTTTTAGATTGACCCCTCTCCTTGGGAGAGGGGAGCGGGGAGAGGAATTGACAATTTTTCAAATTTTATTTGTATGAAAGTAAAAATGAACAAACTACTTTATGCAGTAGTATTTTTCTTGTGCGTCGGCATAGGCTACGCACAGCAGATCTCCATTAAGGGGATGGTAAAAGACGGTACTGGCGAACCCTTGATGGGGGCTAGTGTAGTAGTGAAGGGGACTTCGCACGGTACTGCTACCGACTTTGACGGTAATTATGAACTGAAGGTAGACCGCGGGGCAGTGGTGGTATTCTCTTCAGTAGGTTACAAAAGCCAAGAAGTAGTCGCTAAAGCGGCTGGAACTATGAACATTGTCCTACAAGAGGATATGCAACAACTCGAAGACGTAGTAGTCATCGGTTATGGGGTAGCTAAAAAATCGGATGTAACAGGTTCTGTAAACCTTGTTACTACCAAAGATTTTAGCAAAGGACAATCTCTATCTGCCGACCAACTGATTCAAGGGAAAGTAGCAGGGGTGCAAATCACCTCAGCGGGCGGAGCACCCGGCGAAGGCCAAAACATCCGTGTGCGCGGTACAGGCTCACTTACCCTAAACTCTAACCCTTTGGTAGTTGTTGATGGCGTGCCTATGAACGATGGTTTTATTGGCGGTTCTCGCAGCGTTTTGAACGCTATCAACCCAGAAGACATTGAGAGTATGACCGTACTAAAAGACGCCTCTTCTACTGCTATCTACGGTTCTCGTGCTGCCAACGGGGTCATTATGATTGTTACTAAAAAAGGAAAAATGAACCAAGAGATGCAAGTGTCTGTAAACTCAAGCATTTCTTTCAGCCAAGTGTCTAATTATGTAGATTTGCTCTCGGCAGAAGACTTCCGCAAATTGGTGAACGAAACAGGTTCTGCCGACCAAAAAAACATCTTAGGAAATGCCAATACCAACTGGCAAAAAGAAATCTATCAGATAGCTCCTACTACCAATACTACAGTAGGTATTTCAGGCGACTACAAGTCAATTCCTTACCGCCTATCAGTAGGACATACCTATGCCGATGGTATTCTTAAAACTGACAAGTTCCAACGCGGAACCGCTAAACTGACTTTGACCCCTCAGTTCCTTGACAAATCTTTGCGCACAGAGTTTAACGTTTCTGGCTCTTTCATTAAAAACCGATTTGCCGACAAAGGCGCTATAGGAGCTGCTGTAGAGTATGACCCTACCCAGTCTATCTACGGAGGGCCTGATAAATATGCTGGCTATCACACTTGGATGACCGGCAATACCAAAAACAACAATGCCCCTTCTAACCCCTTGGCATTGCTTAACTTGCGCAACAATACCTCTACCGTAAAACGATTGATTTCCAATGTGAAGTTAGACTACAACTTGCCTTTCTTCAAGGAAATAACAGCTACTGTCAATGCTGGTATCGATTACACCAAGAGCAATGGCGATGATATTACAGATCCTCGTATGCCCTCTTCTTCGGCTACCTTCAATGGTGTGAATACGCAATACACCAACGAGGCTTCTAACGCCCTTTTTGATGCCTACGCAAACTATCTGAAAGAGATAGGAAAACACAACTTGTCTTTTATGGCAGGACACTCCTACCAGCGTTTCTATTTTAGCAAAGTCTCTACAAAAACCGAATACTTTACAGGTCAGAAAAACTTGGTAACTCCTGTAGACGACAAGAGCCGAAATGTTTTGGTTTCTTTCTTCGGTCGTGCTAACTATGGTTACGACAACCGCTATATGCTAACTGCTACCCTTCGTGCAGATGCTTCTTCTAAACTGAACCCAGACGATCGTTGGGGCTACTTCCCTTCAGTAGCCTTGGCTTGGAATGCTAAGAACGAAGACTTCCTAAAAGAGAAAGAAACTGTGAACGAACTGAAATTGCGCTTGGGCTATGGCGAAGTAGGGAACGTAAATGGTCTTGGCGACTATCTTTTCCTTACCCGCTATGTAGGAAGTGTGAACGATGCAGCCTACTACCAGATAGGAAACCGCTATATTGCTACAGCGCGCCCCGAAAGTTTGAACAAACACCTAAAATGGGAAGTAGGAAATACCTTGAACGCAGGGATTGACTACGGTTTCTTCGGCAACCGTTTCTTTGGTAGCCTTGATGTATACCGAAAAGTTACCAAAGACCTTATCGCAGAAGCAAACGTAGCGCCTTTTACAAACTACGGTAGCCGCATAGCTAGCAACATTGGCGATATGGAAAACAAAGGGGTAGAGTTCATAGCAAGCGTAGTGCCTGTGCGCAACGACGAGAAAAATATCAACTGGACGCTTACCTACAACATAGCCTACAACAAGAACGAGATAACCAAACTTACCAACCTACAAAACGTAGGAGGTATCAACGGAGGAACAGGTAACACTGTACAACGCCACCAAGAAGGTTATGCTCCTTACACTTTCTATTTGTACCAACAAGTGTACGATGCACAAGGCAACCCTATCGAAGGTGCTTATGTAGATAGAAATGGCGATGGCACCATAGACGAAAACGACCGCTATATGGGCAAATCACCTTATCCGGATGTTACAATGGGGCTTACCACCAACCTTACCTATGGCCAGTGGGATTTGAACATTGCTACTCGTGCAAGTTTAGGAAACTATGTGTACGACAACGTTTCTTCGGCCAATGCTTCGTTAGACCGTGTGTACTCAGACAACATCTTGCGCAACACCCCAAGCACTTACTACGATACGCTGCTCAGCACTCGTAAAACCCAAACAATGCTCAGCGATATGTACTTGCACGATGCTTCTTTCTTTAAGATTGACAACATCACCTTGGGCTACAACTTCCCTCAAGACAAAAAGCTAAGAGTACGCCTTTATGCAACAATGCAAAATGTGCTTACGCTTACTAAATACAAGGGATTAGACCCAGAAGTAATGTCTTTAGATAGCAACAATAGAGCTACCTCAGGTATCGACAACAATGTATATCCACGTCCTAAAACTTACCTATTCGGTATTAACTTAAATTTCTAAGAGTATGAAAAGTAATTACATAAAAATATGGGGTTTGGCTGCTGCCTTGTCGCTTAGCAGCTGTTTGAAAGATTTAGATCAAGACCCTTCTATAGACCCAGATAGCATCAACTCTAGTTCAGTAAAAAACAATAAAGAATATGCCGAACAATCTTTGGCCAAGGTTTATGCTTCTTTGGCACTCACTGGACAAAAAGGACCTACTGACTCTCCCGATATTCAAGGGTTAGACGAAGGAACAACACAGTTTAGCCGTTTGTTGTTTTACCTACAAGAGCTTCCTACCGACGAGGCTGTAGTAGCGTGGAGCGACCCAGGTGTACCTGACTTCCACAATATGAACTGGACTGCCAGCAATGGTATTATCGAAGCAATGTACTACCGTTTGGCTCAAACAGTTTCTTTTGCAAACTCCTTCATCAGTACCAATCAGGATAGTCAGTTTGAGGAAATGAAAAAGTACGGCGTAGCCGAAGCCCGTTTTATACGCGCTTATGCCTACTATTACCTAATGGATTTGTTTGGGGCTACCCCTATTGTTACCGAGGTGAAAGACCAACTTACCAATTCAGACCGCAAGACCCGTGCAGAAGTTTTTGCTTTCATCGAGAGCGAACTGAAAGCTATTGAGAGCGAACTGAAAGCGCCTAAGAGCAATGAATACGGGCGTGTAGATAAAGCGGCTGCTTGGGCATTGCTCTCTCGTTTGTACCTCAATGCCGAAGTCTATACAGGAACCCCTCGTTGGGCAGACTGTATGGAGTATGCACAAAAAGCGATTACTTCTGGCTATACCTTGTCAAGCAGCTACAAGAACCTATTCTTGGCAGACAACGACACCAACGGTGCTCAAAACGAAAATATCTTCACTGCCAATTTTGATGGTTTGCGCTCTCAAACTTGGGCAGGAACTACTTTCTTAGTACACGGGGCAGTAGGCGGAACAATGAATCCTTCAGACTTCGGTGTAGGTAGCGGTTGGGCAGGACTCCGCACTACCAAAGCTTTTGTACAAAAGTTTGAAGGAACAGGTACCCCTCCTACCTCTTGGACAGATGCCCGTGCGATGTTCCACGCCGACGGACAAGAATATGAAATCAGCTCAATATCTAACTTCAAAGAGGGATATGCTATCACTAAGTTCCGAAATGTAACTTCATTGGGCAAAGCAGGAAAAGACCCCGGTGGAAACTATGTAGATACCGATTTGGCACTGATTCGTTTAGGCGAAGTGTATTTGAACTATGCCGAAGCGGCTGTTCGTACAGGAAACAACATTCCCACTGCCTTGGGCTACGTAAACCAATTGCGCACTCGCGCAGGAGTAAGTACGCTTGGAGCTATCACTGCTGAAGAGATTCTCAACGAGCGCGCTCGCGAGCTTTACTGGGAAGGCTTCCGCCGTACCGACTTGATTCGCTACAACCGATTTGTAGAAAATGCTTACTTGTGGCCTTACAAAGGAGGCGTAGCAGCTGGAACTGCAGTGGGCAATTTCCGCAAACTCTATCCTATCCCTGCCAACGTAGTATTGGCTTCAAAAGGAGTGATTGAACAAAATACAGGATATTAAAAACCGAACGTACAATGAGAAAAATAACTAAAATAGCCTTGCTATCGTGTGTGCTGTTAGCAGGCTGCGAAAAAGAAGATAAGACTACAGTAGATACCAGTGCAGCAACCCTTACTACCCAACTGTCTGCTAACAAAGTAGTCTTGGAAGAAGCCAATGCAAGCAAAGAAGCGCTAACGCTTACTTTTACCCCCAATCTGGGCAGTGTAGATACTCCGCTGAAGTATCAAGCTGTTTTTTCCTATGGTTCAAAGACCGAAACCAAACTGTTTACCTCTAAAAAGGTAACTTACACAGTAGCCGAGCTGAACCGTATAGCGCGCACTCTCAAACTCCCTGTAGGCCAAGCTGCCGATGTGAAGATTGCTACAACCCTATTGGTAGGCGACAGCTATGCGACCAAAGGAACATCAGAAAATACCATTAGCATCAACTCCTATCAAACACTCATCAGCCCTTCTATTTGGGGGGTAGTAGGAAGTGCTGCGCCTAATGGCTGGGACGGCCCCGATGCTTCAATGTGGAATATCGACAACAATTTGGTAGCATTCACTACTTTAAAACAAGGAAAAATTAAATTCCGCTCCAATAATAAATGGGATGAGAACTACGGAGGAAGTGGAGGAAAATTGGCGAAAAACGGCGCTGATATTGACGTTACTGTTACAGGAAAGGTTCGCATTACTATGAATCTTTCTTCCCTAACCTACAAAATCGAGAAATACAGCTGGGGCATCATAGGAAACGGTGCTAAAGGTTGGGGCGATACCGATGATATAGCAATGACCTACAACGGCCAGTTAGACCAATGGGAAGCTACCAATGTGGAGCTTAACAATGGCGAAATTAAATTCCGCTTGAACAACTCTTGGGGTACTAACTACGGATATGTTTCTGACGGTGTTTTAAAGAGTGGTGCTGGAAATATACCTGTAAAAGCAGGAATTTACGACATCAGTTTTTCTTTTGACGAAAAAGAAGGTACTGGTACCTACGAAATTACTAAAAAATAGTAGCTTTAATAAGTTTTTAACTGTTACAAAAAGTGGTCTCTTTCGGGAGACCACTTTTTTTTGTGCCTGCCCCAAACTGCCTAATAGGTAACAGGTCTGTAACCGGGGGTTACAACCTTGTTACCACCGGTTACAACTTTTTGCAAGGGCGAAAAAAACGCCGCACCTTTGCAGTGTCAAAAAAAACAAAGACCGGCAGTAGTGCTTTGACAGGCAACACCTCCTCAATGAAGCGCGCCATTAAAGAGAATGCCTTGCCCACTGCCACAATAATTAACAACAATAAATATCAAACAAAATGGCAAAAAGTTTAAACAATGTATTGACCGCTGGATTGAGCGGAAGAATAGGAAAACAGCTTGTTTTCAGTCAAAGAGACGGATGCACCATCGTTTCTAAATTCCCTAACCGCAAGAACCCTCAAACGGCCACTCAAATAGTGCAACGGAAAAAGTTTGTGGCGGCAGCTGCCTATGCCCAACAGGCATTAAAAGACCCCAGCCTCAAGCAAGCCTATACTGAGGAGGCTAAAAAACGTTCAATCCTTTCGCCCTACAATATGGCAATGGCCGACTACCTTAGGGCTCCTGTGGTGGGCGCACTGAACACAACCGCCTATACAGGAACAGCCGCAGGGCAAAAAATAGAGGTAGAGGTAACCAACTCTTTCAAAGTGGTAAGCCTAAAGGTGAAAATCACCAGTGCTTCTAATAGCCTTTTGGAAGAAGGTGCCGCTACCTTGGACAAAGGCAAATGGGTATACACTACCACAGCGCTAAACGCTACCCTGTCAGGCTCTAAAATCACAGTAACGGCTACTGACCGCCCTGGCAATAGCACCGTTAAGGAATTCACCCTTTAAAAATTAGAAAAAAGAGAAAGGGGAAACAATCGCTTTCCCCTTTCCTTTTAAAGTTTATTATGGAAATACTCAAAGAAAATCTTGCTACCTTTGTAGGTTTGTTGCTTTCGGGTTTTGTAGGCTGGCTGTTTGGTAAGCCTAAGCAGCGCTTAGAGTTGCAGTCGGGCGAATTGGACAATGTAGATAAGGCTGTGAAAATCTATCGGCAGATGATAGAAGACCTCAGCCAGAAGTATGCACAAGCCATTACCGACCTGAAGGAGGCCAACCAGCGCATTCAAACGCTCGAAGCTACTATAACAAACCTGCTACAAAAACTCAAACATTTTACTGATGAAGAACTTAATGAAAAACTTTGTTAAAGAATATGCGCCCTACGCGATTGAAAGCGAGCGCAAAACGGGTATATCATCTGTTTTTATTCTGGCTCAAGCAGCTTTGGAGACAGGCTGGGGCAACCACGCACCTGGCAATATGTTTTTTGGCGTAAAAGCCGATGCGCACACTCCCGAAAACCAACGCCAACTGCTGCTCACTACTGAGGTGCTCTCTACGCCCAAGGCGCGATTTCCTCAAATACTGAAAATAACTCCTCGCTCTGATGGCAAATACACCTATCTTGTAAAGGACTGGTTCAAGAAGTACGCCACCCCCGAAGAGAGTTTTACTGACCACGCACACTTGTTTCTTACTGTTCCGCGCTATGCTCCAGCATTGCGCTTTAAAAACGACCCTTGCAAGTTTGCCGAAGCGATAGCAAAAGCAGGCTATGCCACCGACCCTACCTATGCGGAAAAGCTGAAAAGCGTCATCCAGCGGGTGAAGTACTATCAGCAGCAACTGTTGTGTATGGGGGCTGTTTTTTATTGCTTGCTTTTTGCCTCTTGTCAAACCTCGCACAAAGCAGTGGTGCAAGCCCAAATGCAGGTGCAGGCAGAAGCAGCTGCTCAGAAATTTCAGCAAGAAGCCCAAAAGGCAGCTTTGGCAATGGCACAATGGACTCTGGACGCTCAAGAGGAGATATGTGTAGAAGAGGTGAAGGTAGATACGCTGCGGCCTCTTTACTGCCGTCGGTCTCAGTACCGCCGCAGGCAGTATCAGCAACACACTGATAGCCTGCTGAAAGTGGCAACACAACAGAAACAACAAAATAAACAGCTTGTGCTACAACAGGAGAACTACACCTCGCTGAATGTGAAGAAGAAAGAAAGGCTTGCTACTCGAAAATGGTGGGTAGTAGGAGTGGTAGTGGTGTTTTTTTGGGGTTATGTTCAATATCTAGGGAAATACAAAGGAGGGAAAGCCGCTTAAAATAGCACTGTAGCGATAAACAACGGAGGTTGCTGTTAGTTTTTTAGGGTAGCTTAAAAAAATCTAACGGCAACCTCACTTTTTTTGAGAATAATTTGTATCTTTGCGGGGTAAGATTAACAAAATAAATTTATGGAACACACTCATCACCACCATTGTCACGGTAATGGCTCCCATCACCACGAGGGGCACGTGCATAGTGTAGCTAGCTTAAGCAGCCTAAATCGCGCTTTCTATATAGGGATAGGCTTGAATTTGGCCTATACCATCATAGAGTTTTTGGTAGGCTTTAAAGTAAATTCGCTTGCCTTAATTTCTGATGCGAGTCATAATTTGAGCGATGTGGCTAGCCTTGTCATCTCGCTTATAGGGATGAAGCTCGCGCATCGCGCTGCTACCCAGTTGTACACCTATGGCTACAAGAAAGCCTCTATTCTTGCTTCATTGCTCAATGCGGTGTTGCTGATGTACATAGTCGTGAAAATATTTGTAGAAGCCTTTGAGCGCTTGGCAAACCCACCAGAAATGGCAGGAGCCGCTATAATGATTACCGCTTTCATAGGAGTTGTAATCAATGCCATTTCGGCTTTTCTCTTTTACAAAGGACAGCAAACGGACATTAACATCAAAGGGGCTTTTCTGCATCTGCTCTTAGATGCCTTAGTGTCGGTAGGAGTGATTTTTTCTGGAGGGATTGTTTACTTTACAGGCTGGAATATGGCCGACCCCATCAGCAGTTTTATAGTAGGAATCGTAATTTTGTTCTCTACTTGGGGGCTGCTGAAAGAGAGTGTCAAACTTATTTTAGATGGAGTTCCTCAAGAGATTGACAAAGAGCGTATCTGTGCGTTGCTCACCGCTCACCCAATGGTACAGAGCGTGCACCACTTGCATATTTGGGCACTGAGCAGTTCGCAAAATGCGCTCACAGCCCACCTTGTACTCAAAGAGGGGGTAACGCTGAAAGAGTTTATGGCTATAAAGGCTGAACTAAAACACACGCTTAGTCACGAGCATATTGGGCACAGCACCTTTGAGGTAGATACCGAGGGGTGTAAATGCTGCGAACAGCACTGCGATTCGGTTTAATACTGCTTGTACCACTTTTGTCCTGTTAGGTCGTATATTTTTTGGATTTTGTGCAAGAAGCCTTCAAAGTCAAAATGCAAGTCTATAAGCTCACCTGTCTGAATGTTGAATACCCACCCGTGTACTAGTGGTGTTTGATTTTTAACATAGCTCTCTTGTACGACCGCCATTTTAGTTACGTTGATGCATTGTTCTTGCACATTGAGTTCTACCAAGCGGTGGAAGCGTTTGTGGCTGTCTTTGATGGCATCAAGCTCCTCTTGGTGTAGTCGGTACACATCGCGTATGGTGCGCAGCCAAGGGTTCAGAAGTCCGTAGTCTTTGGGTTGCATAGCTGCTTTGACGCCGCCGCAGTCGTAATGGCCACATACAACAATGTGTTTGACGTTCAGGTGTTCTACAGCATATTGAATAACAGCTGTAGAGCTCATATCTAAAGTGTTTACTACATTGGCAATGTTTCTGTGTACAAATACTTTTCCAGGGCCTACTCCCATAAGCTCCTCAGTAGCGACGCGGCTATCGGAACAACCTATGTATAGGTAGTCAGGATTCTGGTCTTCGGCGAGCTTTTCAAAGAAAAGAGGGTCTTTTTCTTTTCGGTTTTGCATCCACAGGCGGTTGTTTTCGAATATTTTTTGATACGTAGGCATAAGCTAAAGATGATAATGAGTACAAAAGTAGTAAAAAAACAGAAAAGGGCAATTTTTAGATAGAGGAAGTTATACTGTTGCTTTATCTTTTTTCGGAACCTCTTTTGTTCGGATTACTCGCATTGGTTCCAATATATTGTCTGTGCTGCTTGTGTAAAACCCTAAGAGAGATTTTATTAACAGAATAAAAGAAAGTTAACAATGCTAATATTTAATGAACGACTTGTTTTTGAAAGTAAAGATAAACATTTTTTGACTATTAGCTTTTTAGGAGCTGTTTCAGGTATTGCTTTTGAGGACACACCTACTAGTAGAGAAGGGATAAGAAGAATAGTAAGCACTGTTTTTGATAAGTTTTTAAAATCAGATAAGGTGTATAAACTGGAAGTTGTTACCAAGGCAGAGAAAGAATCTTTCTTAATAGTAAGTACATTCAAAGAGTTAAGAGAGCAATTAGATAAATCTTCTGGGAAACATTTAGAGTTAAGGGGTGTTCTCGACAGAAAAAAGAGAGCATCAAATTCAGAAGTTGAAAATATGTTTGATTTTCTCTCTTTTACTAACAATGAAAAGGAACAGCTTTTAGAGCTGCTGAATTTTTCAGATTTCTTTATAGGCTTTCCCTCTTCTTTCATTAAAAAGAGTTTGGATAATGTTATAAGAGATGTCTTTGATGCATCTACTTGCCAATTGGTGTTGCATACTTCTTGGAGAGTCTTAAATCTGAAAAAAGCAACTTATTTTGATGATATAGTAAAGATTGAACTTAAGAAACGAAAGAGGGTTTCCTATTGGGATTTTCAAGGCAAAACATATTATAAATCAGAAGATCTAAAAAATAGGCTGTTAGATATTTTTCCAAGTAACCAAAAGTATAACCCTATTTTAGCAATAGACTTTAGCTATTTGAATGATGCTACTGATGTTAGCAATGGGACTTCAAATATTATAGCAACCAAAGAATACAAGGATTACAAAAACGAATTTTATAACGATAAAAAGGATATTTTGTATTTAATAGCTAATCTTCTGTCTTCTGATAGAGAAAAAACAATACCTGAGTTTATAGTGAAAATAACGGAATTGCAAGGGTATTTATTAAAAGATTTTTCTTTAGAAAATGAAGAAGAGAGTCTGTTAAAAAAAAGAAAAAAGGACAAACCTATTGCCACATTTGAACAGATAGCTGATTTCTTTGGTGAAAAAAAATATGGGCAGATGCTTGTTTGGGTAGCAAAGAAAATGGAGAGGCGATTTTATTCTATGCTCTTATTGTTCAATAATAGGCTTTTAGAAAATGAGAGAGATACTGTTGTACAGCAAGTGAAGAATTATATGCGGGTACTTATGGAAGATGATATAAATGCAGAAATTGAAGGGATAATAACAAAGTTGGAAATTACCAAAACTTCTCTATACAAACAATCTGTTCGTTCAGCTCTTTCACAGGTTTTTGTGCGGAATATGGCACACAATATTATTTCACACGTACTTGTCTACTTGCAAAGTAGAAAAAGCATAGCAGAGATTCAGAAAATTATTAGCAAAAAGAATGCTTATCAGGGTAGGGAGGTAAAAAAAGAAATCTTAGATAAGGATTATCAGATAGCAGTAGCAAACCAATATGTATCAGATCGTTGCTTATACCTAAACGAAGCTACTTATGGTGTAGCTAACAATTTAACAATGAAGAAAATTTATGGTGATTTATTTACAGAATTGGATGAGAATCGCATCTTGCTGAATTTGATTTCAGGAATAAGTAACTTTAGTTATTCTCTTAGTTTTAAATATAATGGTATTGATCTAACTGAAGATAACGACAGAGCGATAATGCTTCCTGCCGATACGTTAGGGCAGCAAGCTTTCTATAATATTATTGAGAACATCATTAGAAATACAGCTAAACACAATCCTTCTGTTGAAGGAGAAAAGATTGTTTTTGTAGTTAATTTTGATGATAGACAAGAAAATGAATACTACAATGTGAATATTTACCCTAAACTTTCATTTTCTAATGTAGAGTTACTTCGTGATTCTCAAAATAAAAAAATCAAAAGTAAGGTAATAAAAAATGACCGCCTTAGAGAGGAGTCCTTGGGAATGTTGGAAATGAAAGCCTCTGCAGCATTTCTTCGTCAGGTGGATACTATCTTTGTAGAAGATGATTTGGCACCTAACAATCTAAAAACTTATTCTCTGTTAGAAGCAAAGGTTTATAAAAATGAATATTTAGCCTACAGCTTTTATGTTCGTAAACCTGAAAAGTATTTGGTGATTACATCTAATGGCAAAAAAGAAAATAACTTAGAAAAGTTTGGTGTTAGGTGTATTTCTGTTAACGATTTTAAAGAGCGTTTGAATAGGAAAGAGGTGGTGAATGCTGAATTTGTGTTACTTACTATTAAAGGTTCGCTTCTGTTAAAAGATGTTGAAAAATACTTTTATACCTCTCATCAAGAGAAAAAGGAACCAAGAGTTCGTCAAGACAGAAGTTCTTTTCTTTCACTCCTTCCAGAGCGCTTGATGTATGTAGAGGAGACTTGGTTTGAGCAATTTTTTGATAAAAAGGAGGGAAATACCCCTAGTGAGATTATAGAAGCTTTTGAACTAGCTGTTTGGGAGCAATGGGAAGGAAAACGTTATGAAAAAATAAATGACAACTGGGAGTGTTTTCAATATATAGGGAAAAACAATGTCGAAGGGAATAGTGCAAATGTTAACTATGACTGTTGTAAGCAAGTGATTTTTCACAATCATTTGAGTAATAAAGCTTCTTGGATAACTTTGTCGAGCACAATAGATAGGGAAAAGGTAGCAGTAGAACCTTTGTCAAGTGCTGCCTTGCGGAAGATGCCTCAATATCGCTCAGGGAGTTTTGATGATTATATTGGTACTGTCAATTATCCAGAAAAAACGATATCACCTCAGTTGATAGAAGCCTATTTTAGCAAAATCTTGGTGATAGAGGAACGTATACAAGATTTTTCAACCGAAAAGTATCCTGTTTATGAAGGCGAAGGAGTTTCTCAGGGAGCTATTTATGAAGCGACACATATTTTATTGCCTACAAAAGAGACACTTGACCTAAAGGCGAATGATCTTAAAGGGAAGACCATTGATGAGTATATTAGTAGATCTATACAAGAAGAAAAACCTGAATTTTTGTTAATACATTACGGACTGATGGAGCGTATTTACGGCAAAGAGAATGGTAATAAACTTATCAACCAAAGATTGGAAGAATGGTCTAAAAAGCTCAGAGTTGTAGTAACTTCAGGCCGAGGGAAGCACTCATTGGAGGCACTTCCAGAAAGTGTTTGTTATTTAAACCTGTCAAGTGTACTGAAAGCCTTTAAGGAAGATAGAAACAAATATAGTATTCATTATATATTAAACCAAGCACGTAGATAAAAATGAAAGAGAAGTTGTTTTTTTGATGTTTTAAATTACTGGAGTTATGGATATAATTAAAAATAATATTTTAAAAGGAGAAGAAAATAATACTTCTTATACTATTTGTTTTTTAGGGGCTAATAGCAATAAGATATTTCGAGATTCTCCTCTTATAACCAAAGACGAAGTAGAAGCTATTGCAGAGAAAGCTTTTGATGCTTTTTGCAATTCAGAGGAAATACAAGTACTAAAAATTATAACCAATGGTCTTAGGGGAGGAGGGGTGCCTGAAGTAATAGCGAAAAAGTTTGCAGAGCTTAGAGAGCTGAATAAAATAAAACTTAATCAGGAAGGGAAAGAGCTGCAGCTTATAGCAGTAACTTTTCATCAGGAGATTTGTCTTTCTACAATTAGCAACCCTAAAACCGAAGAGGAGAAAAAAGAGCTCTTAGAACAAGCAAACAAGTCGAATGCAATTCATAATATTTATAATGATTGTTACATAAAAGCAGTGGATATTTCCGACCAAATACAGAAAATGATATCTTTATCTCATCTTTTTGTAGGACTGCCAGGAGGGAAGACGACACTTGCTAATATATTGGCCGTTTGTGAAGTTCTAAAGAAAAATCGCGAAACAGGTGATTATGCTGGAGTATTACTACATAATTTTTGGGAAGCAGATTTTAAAACTTCATATGAGTTTCCAAAATTTTTAGGGGACTTTGAGAAGAATGAGCAATATTTTGAATTGAAACAGATGAAGGTGAGAAAGGGAGTCCAAGTGGATGTAGACACTCGCTTTGATATTGCTTCATTGAAAGATGAGCTAATGAATCTTTTTGTTATTCCTTTTGAGAAAAGAGAGGAGGAAAGTCCTATTTTAGCAGTTGATTTAGATATCTATGTGCTGAATAACGGTTCAGAAAAGAAAGTGCATGGCTATGCCTATTCTACCCAAACATACGAAACGTATAAAGATAATTATTTAAAAGAGAACAGCCATTTGATGTTTCTTTCAGAGGTGGTAAATGAATGTAAAACAGCTGTCTTTCCTAACGGGCGAACTCAATGTCCAGATAAGAGTAATCCAGAAAGTGAAGTCTTGCAGTATAGGGAAAGGTTGTATGATTACAATCAGCTACTGGAAAAAAATGTTTTAGAAGATTTAAACAAGACTTGGCGAAAGGCTCTTAGAAAATATTCTTTTGATAGTACAGAAGAACACATTCGAAAACCTTTTTTAGATAGATTGGGAAAAGAATTTGGACAAACACCTTTTGAAATACTAGTGGACTTTTTTGCAAAAAAGCAATATGGGCAAACACTGGTTTGGAAACATATACGAGTAAGTGCTGATGAAATGGGGGAGATAAAAAATGAGAGTATAGGAATAAAAGATGAGATAAATATATCTCTTATTGTGTTGTTTAAATATGAACTCCCTGTTCAAACTTTAGAAAGTGTCAGGGCTATTTTAGATAGGAATGCAGATGCTTTGCAAGCGCAATTTGTAGCAAGCAATTTTTATTATAACAATAGGCTTATAAATATTAGGCAAAAAGAAACGTATGAACAATCAGTCAATTTTGCTCTTTCACAAGTTTTTGTGCGGAATATGGCACACAATATTATTTCACACGTATTGGTATATTTACAAAATTTTGAGGGGCTTTCGGATGAAAAAATAGCAGCACTTATAGCTCCAGAAAGAAAAGGAGGTTATAAAACAGAGATAGTGCTGGAAGAGTTGCAAAATACTTCCTATTGGCAATTAGCAACGTTGTTTAAGTATATCTCAAATAGATGTCTATATTTGAATGAGGCAACTTATCAAGTTAGTAATTCATTAGAAAGCAAATCTGTATATGCCGAATTATTTAAAGAGTTTGATGAAAATCGTATCTTGCTAAATTTAATTTCGGGAATTGATAATTTTCAATATAGTTTGCAGTTTTTGTACAATGGTACAAAAATAACAGAAAAGAATGATTTTTCTGTGATGTTGCCAGGAGGCATTTTGGGGCAACAAGCTTTTTATAATCTTATAGAAAATGTAATACGTAATGCAGCTAAACACAATGCCGCAAGGCAAGAAATAAAAGAAGTGCCTTTTGTAGTCTCTTTTTTTGATACTTTTGATATTAGTATTCTTTCTGAAAAATATAAAAAATTAAAAGATTATTTAGAAGAGACAGACCCTGAAAAAAGGAGACAAAAGGAAGAAATCTGTGAGCTTTTAGGTGTAAGCCTTAAGGCTTTTTCTTCAAGAGATAAAAACTATTACGAAGAAATTATAGCCGCTCCTGAAAAGTATTATTTAGTTTGTGTATATGTTGCTGTTCCTATTGCCGATGGCGATAGAGTGGTAAATGTTTTGAATGCAGGGATAGATGAAAATGTTATTAAAAAGGGAATATTACGCTCTCATTCTTTAGGACTTTTAGAGATGAAGTCGTCTGCTGCCTTTCTAAGACAAGAGCCATTGCTTCTTGTTGATAAAGATAATGCCCTTTATAAAGAACCAGATTTCATTCCTTTTTTAAGGGCAATATTGTGGAGTACAGAAGAGGGAGAAAACTTTGTAGGGTATCAATTCTTTGTTAAAAAGGTGGAAAAATACTTGCTAATAGCAGAAGAAGACTCTTCTCTCTTTGAAAAATACAGAGACTTCTTTACAGAAATTCGTAAACAGGGAATAGAACTTATTACAACACTTGAATTTCTCAGAAGGTTAATAATAAATAAAAGTTTTAACCAAGAATTTGTTATACTATGTGGGGGCTCAACAAAAGATAAATATGAAAAATTAAAAGAAGAGCTGACTGTTTTAATGCCTCATTTTTATACCTCTCATCAAGAGAAAAAGGAACCAAGAGTCCGTCAAGACAGAAGTTCTTTTCTTTCACTCCTTCCAGAGCGCTTGATGTATGTAGAGGAGACTTGGTTTGAGCAATTTTTTGATAAAAAGGAGGGAAATACCCCTAGTGAGATTATAGAAGCTTTTGAACTAGCTGTTTGGGAGCAATGGGAAGGAAAACGTTATGAAAAAATAAATGACAACTGGGAGTGTTTTCAATATATAGGGAAAAACAATGTCGAAGGGAATAGTGCAAATGTTAACTATGACTGTTGTAAGCAAGTGATTTTTCACAATCATTTGAGTAATAAAGCTTCTTGGATAACTTTGTCGAGCACAATAGATAGGGAAAAGGTAGCAGTAGAACCTTTGTCAAGTGCTGCCTTGCGGAAGATGCCTCAATATCGCTCAGGGAGTTTTGATGATTATATTGGTACTGTCAATTATCCAGAAAAAACGATATCACCTCAGTTGATAGAAGCCTATTTTAGCAAAATCTTGGTGATAGAGGAACGTATACAAGATTTTTCAACCGAAAAGTATCCTGTTTATGAAGGCGAAGGAGTTTCTCAGGGAGCTATTTATGAAGCGACACATATTTTATTGCCTACAAAAGAGACACTTGACCTAAAGGCGAATGATCTTAAAGGGAAGACCATTGATGAGTATATTAGTAGATCTATACAAGAAGAAAAACCTGAATTTTTGTTAATACATTACGGACTGATGGAGCGTATTTACGGCAAAGAGAATGGTAATAAACTTATCAACCAAAGATTGGAAGAATGGTCTAAAAAGCTCAGAGTTGTAGTAACTTCAGGCCGAGGGAAGCACTCATTGGAGGCACTTCCAGAAAGTGTTTGTTATTTAAACCTGTCAAGTGTACTGAAAGCCTTTAAGGAAGATAGAAACAAATATAGTATTCATTATATATTAAACCAAGCACGTAGATAAAAATGAAAGAAAAAAAATTAATTGTATTCACTAATCAAGCATCAATAAAAACATTTTCTCCGGAGCTCTTTCCCAAAAGAATAAAAGAAGAGTTTAAAAACATCGGACGCTTAAAAGAAGTGGGCGTAATGGCTCTTACAGAGAAAGAACTGATAGAAAACTACGATGAACTACACGATGAGTTGTTTTTGGTTTCAGACGTTATCGAACCTTCTGAATTCAAAAACTTTTATGAGAGTTTGCCTTCTAAAGACTACGATATATATATACTTTATCATATTAATCGTGGTCAAGGAGGTTTTGATTTTAAAAAAATGTTTGAAGGAAATGGTATCACAATGGATTATAAAATAAAGGAAGGAGAGCATTTGGGAGGAAATGGAACCTATGAACATTTTGGACTCTATTGGGGTGATCCATCAATGGGGGCAAAAGGGCTCATTGACGCTATTTGGAAAAACTTAGCCAATGATTTCAAACGAAATAAAACAGACTTTATAGCATGTTATCTTTCCAATGAAAAAAATGATTCTTTTGAAAAAAGCAAGCAGTTTTTAGAAAGAAATATTGAAGATTTTGCAGATAAGTTCAAACTCTTTGAAGAAGTAAAAGGCTCTCCTTATATAGATCCTGAAAAAAAAGAAGCGTTTAATACATTTCAAAAATGGCTTGATGAAGCCATAAAATAAGTAGATTCAAAAATAACTACAGCTATGAAAAAAGTACTTGTTACAAAAGGTAAAAAACTTATTGGTGCTCTAACTGAAGAATTTGGAGCTAACGAATGTGCTATACTACCCACTGAGATAGGAACGCTGCTAGAGGTGTTAGAATGGGTAGAAAACCAAAACTTTGAGAAGGATGCTCTCTTTTTTATAGACGTAGAAATTGAGTTAGATGGGGGAGGGCCTGCTTCTAGCAAAGGGATAGAGGTGCTAAAGTATTTGCGTTTGAAAAACTACCTTCAGCATTGTGTGATGTTTTCTATTGCAAGTTTATCAGAATTGCTGAAAGAGCATCCAGAACGCATTATCTTGTGTTCAAAGGGAGTAACTTTTGTTCATACAATTGATGTTCGAAACGTAAATGTCAAAAATACACCACAAGAAAGCTCAGATTTAAAGCCTTACTTTAAAAACGACTACATTGTTTCTAACGATAGACATTCTGTTGCCAACTGGTGGGGCGTTTATTGCTTATATAAAATTCAACATATAATAGAAGTCAGCAAAGCTATTAGAGCTTTGAATGAAGCTAAAAAATCACAAGAAGGAAACATCAAGGAACTTGAGCAAGCACTTGAAAAACTACAGGAAGAAAAACCCGAAGCAACAATACCAAGGGCTTGGAAAGAAATGAATAGTTATCAAGGAATCGTTGCACAATATTTTAACAAGATAGAAAGCGATAGTATAATCGAAAGAGTGAAAATGGTAGAGGAAAGCTTTGAAGGGACTCAACCAGAAACAGTCAATATTCCTAATAGCACAGATGAAACATTCAAGGAATCCTACAGCAATTTAGGCACCGAATTACATAACGCTACTGGAAGAAGTTTTTCGGTAAATATGCAGGACGTACGCAAAAACTTTAGAGAATCTCCTCCTAAAATCATTTATGTAGATGATCAAGCCGATGATGGTTGGGCAAATGTCTTTAAACGCATTATCTATGGCACCACAACTACCGAACTGTTCAAAACCGTTAAAATAGAACAAAATACTGATACTGAACAAAATATTGCAAGCAAAATAAGAGAAGCTCAAAAAGCCTTTTCTCAAATGCCGAAATACATGCTCAATCCTATGTTGCTCATATTGGATTTGAGATTGTTCTCAACCGAAAACACAAGAAAAATAGAAGAAGTATCTGGGATTAAAGTATTAGAACTTTTAAAAAACGATTCTTTCCCCTCTTTTCCTATTATGGTGGTTTCTGCTTCCAATAAAATAAATTTCTTTGCTAAAACAATAACATTAGGGGCTCTTTTCTACTGGCAAAAAAAAGGACTTGAAGAAATTAATGATACCGAAAGCATCATAGCAAATTACTATGATTTTATTAAATCAGTTCATACTATTTGCTATAATGAAAATATTCAGCTCATATACCGTAGCTTTTTGCCTGGGATACAAATTTTGAGAACAGAGCGTTGTCTCACTAAACAAAAATTCTGGTGGTTAACAAGTTTTTGGGAAAAGGAAGAGATCTTAATGCCTAAAGATGCATCTAAAGGCCGAACCTTGAAGTGTTCAGATCAAGGAAAAGTATTTACTGTTGAGTATCAGATTTCTTTCGCTAAAACTTTGGAGGATAGAACTTCAGTGATTAACACAGAAGAAAATAAAGTAGTTATTAATGAAGGGAAAGGGAAAAAGAAAAAAACATTAGACACTTTTGTTTTAAAACCAAACCAAGAGAGATATGACAAAATTCTTAGAATTTTAGAAGGTGCTGCCAACTTGTATCTTGCCTTATTTCGAAATCAGATAATGCTCCAAAAAACAGATTTACTCTCTGAGAAAATTAACAGTCTCATCATTATGTACCTTTATGATATTGTAGAAGAAGTCTACAAATTTGAGTCTGAAAATCTGCAATTGAAGGGGGGAGCATTACGCGAATTGAATGCTGCTTTAACTCCATCTAAGGTAGACTATTTTAAAGAACTCTCTAGAATAAGAAATGATGCCTCTCATAGGTACTCTGTAAACACTAATCAGATCTGCGATTACATAAAAAACTTGTTCTTATTCCTATATAATGACGAACTTTCTCAAAACGATTTATGGACTTATCGAGATGTAGAAATAAGTACTCATATTGAAAAAGTCATTTGGAACAAAAAAATATTTAAAACTCCAGAAATAGAAAACTATGGCTGTATTGTCATTCCTGTTCAAAAACTAATCAATGACAAAAATATTGTCTCCTGCCTGTGGGAGTACAACGACTTTTTTTTAAATAAAAATCTAAAAATAAAAGGATTAGAAGCAGTAGGGAGTAGAACTTACTTTGTGCCTATAGAAGTGCAATTTGAAAACGAAGCGCTAGTACAAGAATCCTTGAAAAATGTAGAAAAAAAATCTCAGAACTCTTCAAAAAGCTCCTCTTTCGTACTTTTTAAAGACCAAGAGTACACTACTACCGTCAAAGGAATTGATGAACAGAAACGCTGCCTTTTGCTCTCTCCTTTGTCTCCCGAAACTATAGGCGAGAAATATATGTGCGAAAACGTTATTAACTACATTTCAGAAAGAGATATCTTGGTGGCTTTTAACGATTTGTCATCTTTAGAAAGATTTAAAAATAGAATAGGAGAAAATATAAACTTTAAACCTGATGAAGTAAAATTAGGTTCCCTATTTGCTACCTTAGTAGCAGATCTTTTGAATGAAGAAATTTATGAATCAACAATCACGGAAGTTAACAACAAATGGGTCAATTTGTCTCCCGTGGAAGAGGGAGGCTTGCCTGTAAAAGCTAAAGTTGAAAACATTGTATTGCCTAAAGCAACCTCTAAAAGAGCAGATTATTTAAAAGTAGGCCGAACATTGAAGTTTACAATTAAAAACATTACAGATTTATGGATTCGTCCCGAAAAAATTTGGGCAGAAGATCAGAACCCCTTAGAATCGAAACAAGAATGAAAAAAAGAAAATTAATAGTATTCACTAATTGGAATTCGATAGAAACATTTTCCCCTAAAGAAGGAAATGTCCCAATGGAGTTTGAAAATATTGAACGCTTAAAAGAAGCGCGCGTAATGGCTCTTACAGAGAAAGAACTGATAGAAAACTACGATGAACTACACGATGAGTTGTTTTTGGTTTCAGACATTATCTCACCTTCTGAATTCAAAAACTTTTATGAGAGCTTGCCCTCTGAAGATTGCGATTTGTATATTCTTTTTCATAAGAATCAAAGAGGAATTGAGTTTAACCCTAACAAGATGTTTGAACAAAATGGCATCAAGATAGATTACAAAATAAAAGAAGGAATGCACATAGTCGAGCACCAAACCTATCAATACTTTACTCGTTATTGGAGCAATCCTAAAATGGGAGCCGATGGCTTGATAAAGCTTATTTGGAAAGAAGAAGCAGACGATTGGCTAAACGTTTATTCGAAATTTATAAGAAGTCTCACAGGAAATACCTGCGATCAGCAAAGTAAACAACTTTTAGACGAAAATATTGAAGGTTTTGCTCTTGAATTTGAACGCTATGAAAAAGTAGAGGGCTCTCCCTTTTCTGATGAGCCCAAAAAACAAGCTTTTTTAACTTTTTCAAATTGGCTCAGAGAGAAAATTCAGGAAAAATAATCTTTAGGAGGCTGCTTATAGCTATACTGTCAGAGAAGTAGGGTATCACTCTCTTTCTAAAATTCGTGCCTTTTCCCTATTGCATTTCAGATTAAAATTCATACCTTTGCCCCTTGAATAAACACTGAGAAGTTATGAAGATTTCATATAATTGGCTAAAACAGTATCTCAAAGTAGATTTGCCCGTAGAAGAGACCGCAGTCATTCTTACCGATTTAGGGCTGGAAGTAGAAGGAATTGAACTTTTCGAGAGCGTTCGTGGTGGCCTTAAAGGCGTAGTGGTAGGCTTAGTCCTTGAATGCGAAAAACACCCTAATGCCGACAAACTCAAGATAACAAAAGTAGATGTAGGGAGCGAGGCCCCTTTGCAGATAGTATGTGGGGCACCTAATGTAGCCAAAGGGCAGAAAGTGCCCGTAGCTACCATTGGTACAGTGCTGTACGATAAAGATGGTAAACCTTTTGAAATAAAAAAAGGTAAAATAAGAGGCGAAGAGAGCTTCGGAATGATTTGTGCTGAAGACGAACTCGGATTGGGCGAAAGCCACGACGGTATTATGGTGCTAGACGACAAAATAGCGGTAGGAACCCCTTGCAGCAAAGTATTTGAAGTCGAAACTGATAACGTTTTCGAGATAGGTCTTACCCCCAACCGCGCCGATGCAATGAGCCATTATGGAGTAGCACGAGACCTACGAGCAGGCCTCATACAGAAAGGCACTCAATTAGAACTCATCACGCCATCAGTAACCAAGTTTCACGTAGACAACCGTTCTGCAAAAGTCGACATCGAAGTGCTCGACAAGAAACTTGTACCCCGCTACACAGGAGTTACTATCAGCAACATACGTGTAGCTTCTTCGCCAGCTTGGCTGCAAAACCGACTCAAAGCGATTGGGGTTACTCCCAAAAATAATGTAGTTGATGCTACCAATTATGTGCTTCATGCCTTAGGTCAACCGTTACACGCTTTCGATGCCGACCATATTGTAGGTCGAAAAATCATTGTCAAAACAGCCGACGAAGGAATGCGCTTCACCACCCTCGACGGGGTAGAGCGCACTCTCAGTGCCGAGGACATAATAGTTTGCGATGCCGAAAAGCCTCTTTGCTTAGCAGGAGTTTTAGGCGGGCAGAACTCGGGAGTAAACCACTCTACGCGCAATATCTTTTTAGAAAGTGCCTATTTTGACTCTGTAGCGGTTAGAAAAACAGCTAAACGCCATAGCATCAGCACCGATGCTTCTTACCGTTTTGAACGCGGTATCAATATCGATGAGTGTAAGTTCGCCTTGATGTATGCAGCTTTGCTCATTGAGGAAATTGCTGGAGGTGTCATCTCTTCAGAAGTGGTAGACCTTTACCCTAAAAAGCAAGAAGACTTTCAAGTATTCCTCACTTTTGACAAGGTAGATAGAGTGATTGGTCAGAAAATATCGCACGACACCATAAAATCAATTCTACATTCGTTAGATGTGAAGATTAATTCAGTAACCGAACGCGGCTTAGGCCTACTCGTGCCCTCGTACAGGGTCGATGTGCAACGCGAAGCCGATGTTATCGAAGAGATTCTTCGTATTTATGGCTACAACAATATCGGCTTTTCAGAGAAAGTGAATGCTACGATGGCACACTCCTCTAAGTACGACGATCACAATATGCAGAATGTAGTGGCTACCCAGCTCATCGGGCAAGGCTTTTTCGAGATAATGACTAACAGTCTTGTTTCTGAAAAGGAAATTACTACCTATGCGCCTCAGCCAGAACAAGCTGTAAAGCTCCTCAATCCTCTCAGTACCGATTTGGGTTATATGCGCAAAAACCTCCTATTCTCAGGGTTGGAAGTTATTGCCTATAACATCAACAGAAAACGCACCGACCTTAAGTTCTTCGAATTTGGAAAAAACTACCATTTTATAGAAGGTAAGTACTCTGAAAACAAACACTTGACGGTCTATTTGACAGGCAACAAGCAGGCAGAGCATTGGGCTGATACCCCAAAAAAAGCTACTTTCTTTGAGCTAAAAGGTGTCATCGAAGCCATTTTTGAGCGTATAGGCTTGCACAACCTATCTGTTTTGCCTTTAGAAGCTGCCGAAGGGATAGCTTCCGAAGGATTCCGATGGCTATTGGGCGAACAGCTCTTGGGTACAATGGGCGTTGTGAAAAACAAAATCCTTAAGGAAGTAGGAATCAAGCAAGAAGTACTTTTTGCTGACCTTTGTTGGGAAGCTATCCTCGAACAAGTGAAAGGGTATAAAGTGCGCTACAAGGAAATCGCTAAGTATCCCGAAGTGCGACGCGATTTAGCCTTGCTCTTGGACGATAGCATAACCTTTGCTGATATTTACAGAGTAGCCTTCTCTGCCGAAAAAGACCTCTTGAAGAGCCTTAACCTTTTTGATGTTTATCAGGGAGACAAGTTGCCACAAGGCAAAAAAAGCTATGCAGTAAGTTTTACCTTGCAAGACAATGCAAAAACTCTTACCGACAAACAAATTGACAAAACAATGCAGCGATTGCAAACGGCATTCGAACAGCAACTTGGCGCTGCTTTAAGAGAATAATAGAATTGTAAAATAAGAATAATAACACAAGAGGCTGTCTGAAAAGTCTTGAAAGCAGTGCATTGGCAGATTCCTCCACAAGAGGATTGGGAAGCCCCTCTGGAGGGGAACACTCCCTCCCCAAGAAACTACTTGCAAAACTTTTTAGCCAGCCTCATTAATTTTAAACAAAATAATATGAAAATAGAAAACGTAGAAGGTCTTTTTAGTTATAAAGAAAATCCTAGCCTTAGGTTCAGCAACGATAGATACTTGCTGGTGATGAAAGATGAAGATACCCCCGACAGAGCTGTCCACCCCTTGTTGTATGTCGACAGAAAATCAGCAATTGTAGAGAATATTGATGGCTATGATATGGATAAGATTCAAGTGTTTATTAATCATCATAAGCCTGAACAGAGCTTTGAAAGATTTGATAACCTTTACCAGATTCTCAAAGTCTCCTATGGTACAGTTATCCCAACGAACTACGAAGATGATACATATAAGTGTAAGACCTTTGCCAACAATATCAATCCTACATCCAAAGATGAACTCATAGAGGTAGTTGAAGGTGATATTTTAGAAAGTGAAGGAAAAATTAAAGTTAAAAATCCATTTCTCATCTCTTTGATTTCTGATGTCTATGCCCAACAAAAACACCCTATTTTCGTACAGAGCGAGCAAGAGATAGTAGGCCCCTTCATTGTCGTAGGAAAAGATAAGGACGATTTTCTGGTGAAGAAGTACTTGAAAAAAGATTATCCTTTCGGAATCTACGAGATTACCGAAGAGGCCTATGTAGAGTTCTCTTATAATAGTGTTTTCAGAAAAATCCATATAGTAGGCCTTAATAAACTTGATTTTGTTAGAGAGATTGATTTTAAAGATGATGAGCAAATATTAACAGACTTTGTAAAACACATCAAAGAGAATCTTGAGTTGTTAGACAAAGATCGAAACAACGAGCTTTTAAGCTTGCTCAACTCAGTGCGAAACACGCCCGAGGCCGAAAGATACATCAATGAAAACAAACGCGTGTACACACTCTTAGAAAAAGCAACTGAAAAGCTCATTGTAGATTATAAAATAAGCGAGATATTCCCACAAAAAGTAAAAATTGATGAGGTAGTCGAGAGTTTAAAAAGAGAAGAAGACCAGCTGAGAAGTACGTTGCGCAATTACGACCAGCAGCTTACCTATTTGCAAGAGAAAATTAAAGAAACCACCGAAGAGCTCTCAAACTTAGAAAAAATTAAAGAAGAAAAACTTGCTCAAGAGCAACATGCCTTGGAGGAAGAAGTAAAACAGCTAACCGAGAAGCGAAACCATCTTGAAGCTAACTTGCAACAAGAACTCAACCAGTTGACTGAAAAAATAGCACTCTTGCACAAAGAAGAGAACGAACTGAAGGTTACCCTTTCTACATTACAACAACAAAACCGACTTGTGCAACAAGATGCTCAAACAGAGCTCATAAACTTGCTGAAACACAAAAAATACTTTGACTTTTTTAATGGGCGAGACCTATCTGATTACGAGAGAAAGAACGAAAAGGTTTTCGCCGACTTTTCCCTTACCGATGCTTTTGATACCTATACGACCTTCCGCGACAATATCCAGCAAATTCTCAGCAAGAACGGACGTGATTTTGAAACTCATTTCATTGACAATTTGCTCATCGCTATCCATCAGAATACCCTTACTATCTTAGCAGGCTTACCTGGAACAGGAAAAACTAGCTTAGCACGATTGCTCACCCAAATATTAGCACCAAAAGAGCGAATTACAGAAGTGTCAGTTAGCCGTGGTTGGTCTTCTCCTAAAGATTTGATAGGGTTCCAAAACCCACTGACCAACAAATTCCATTCTGCTCCCACAGGAGTCTATGAACTTTTAGAACAACTTAACTACGAGGTGCAAACCGACCGTTTCTTTGCGGCTCCTTTGGCTTTCATCATCTTAGACGAGGCCAACCTAAGCCCTATTGAACACTATTGGTCTAATTTCTACAACCTTACCGATAGCGTTGCGCAAAAAGGCGACTACCTTTCTATTCCATTGGGTAACAATCACACGCTGCATTACGCAAATAACCTGCGCTTCATCGCAACTATTAATTACGACTACACTACTGAGCCTCTTTCGCCTCGTGTGATTGACCGAACCAATATTATCCAGCTACCAGAGCTACAACAGCCCATACAGTTCATTTCTAAAGACGAGGTAGAAACGCTGCGCATCTCGTTTCAAAAGTGTATTGAGTTTTTCCATCTCTTAGACTTCCAAACAAATGATAGGGAGACTTTAGATTTTACAGACGAGACCAATCAACTTATTTTCTCTCAAATCAAAGAGGCTTTCAAGAAGCTGCGTTTGCCCATCAGCTATAGGGTAGAGCTCGGTATCAAAAGGTATTGCAGTATGGCGCACTTCATCGATGATTTAGACGAGCGTACGCTCTTAGACTATTGCATTGCACAACGCCTCTTGCCGATGCTGAACATACAAGGAGAGCATGCCAAAGAACCTATTGAGGCACTGCTCCTATTGCTTACAGAAAACCAACTACAAGTATCGGGAAAGATATTAGAGAAAATTGTTGAAATAGGCGAAAATAACGAAATCTTAGGTGGCAACTACAGCTATTTCCTTACCTTGTCCTATGCTTAGAGTCTATGAAATTCAGAACGACGAACGCCGAGAGATACTCAACGAAGGAGGCGTGTACAACGTGCAAGAATTAGGCTTGTACGAGTTGCGCTACTTCTCGGACGATGTGAGCAACCTTCCTATAACTATTGAGGGGGGGGCTGTGCCTGCCGAGTATGTGCGCTTAGAGAAAAACAGACTCACACTTGTCTCTCACCGCTATTTCGAAGACTATTTTGGCGGTACCCTCCTGACTATTGGCGAAAAAGAATACCCCTTCAATGTGCGTATTAGCAAGCTTAAACGTGCCGAGATTGAGGGGCTTTTCACCTATCTATGGGAGAAAGAAGACCGCCTTTTTGATACTTTTGCCAAAGACAACCACATACAGCTCCAAAGCAAACCCAACGAAGTCGGACAGGTAGGCGGTCTCCTCAGTTTGCTGAAACATTTTGTTGCCGTCTTTCAGCAACTCTTTCCCTATTTTGAAAAGCAACCTCATTTTGTATTGCGCAAGAAGACCGCAGTCATCCCTTTTGATTCTACCAAAGTGAGTTCTAACACTGTGCAGTGGATAGTTCATAATTTAGATGAGGTACAGTTTGACAACTCTTTCAAAGGGCATTACAAAGCTATCAAACTGAACGACCACTACGGAATGATTGACACTATCCACACCGAAGTAGAAAGTCAGGATTTTAACACCTACGAGAACCAAGTTGTGCTCGGTAGTTTCTTCGCTGTCTTAAAAAAGCTGCGCTATTTGCGTCGAGACATCGAAATGAAGCTATCTCAAACCGCTCTTGAAGCGACTCACGAGCGTTATGTAGATTTTAAGGATCTTACCCATCTGCCTTTCATTCGCTTGCTCTCTGAGATAAGCCACATAGAACAGCAACTTAAAAAACTGGAGCAAAGATATCTGCACTTTTTTGAAGGGGTAACGCCTCGGCCAGAACGTCCCGTACTGACTTCTATTTTTATACAGCGTCCACATTACAAGAAGGCTTACAAGCTCATTCGGCAGCTCAGTAACTACAAGTTTGAGTTGCAGAACTATTTTACGCTTTTTAATATCAGCAAGCTGAGCAAACTCTATGAGCTTTACAACCTCTTCCAACTGATGGACATTCTTAAATCAAGCCTAAATCTCTCGCTTTTTGAACTGACAGTGCTCTACCGAGAGGATGAGCTCATAGCGGAGAGAATACAGTTTGAAACCCCCGATATTTCAGTTAATCTCTATTACGATCACGCTTATTACCCAGAAGGAACTCACTATTTCGAGACCTCTCTCAGACGGATAGACAAGATCGGAACAGAAAGCTACTATCAGCCAGACTTTATTCTTGAGATTATCAATCGGGAGAAAGAAACAGTTAAGTACTACCTCTTTGATGCTAAGTACTCAAGTTTGAAGAATGTGAAGAATATTCATCTGCCCAGCTTAGAAAAGAAGTACATAGTGCGCACAGGTATCAGCGGACAGCCAAGCCAGAAAATCAATGGGCTATATGCCCTGTTCCCTGACGACGAAGGCGAAAACCTTATCCCCAATCCTTTCTTCGAACCTCAAATCAGTTTGATAGCCTCTAAACCACAACGGAATAGCGAGCTTAGAAACTGTGTGCAAAAAGTCCTCCAACAGCACTTAGCCCCTTCTCTTCTTGTTAAAGAAATGTAAGTGTAGTTGGGTGCATCTATGTAAATCAGAGTTTTGTTTAAAGAATACTAAAAAGCAACGACGAGAGCCCTAAGGCTCTCGTCGTGCTTAAATTAAAGTATTTCAAAAAAGTGATTTCTGTTGCTATCCTTTAAAAGAATTCTACCTCGTAAATGTCTATGTAGTTATTCTGATATTTCTTGAAGTTGTCGAGTTTTATCTCTTTCACTTTTAAAGGCTCTTTAAATTTCAAGTATATTCTTCTTTTGAATCTATCAGTTGTACAACTACCCTGAGCGTAATACTTCACTCCATCAGGACTTGCTGATATATCTACCCCTCCTAAATATTTATTCTCATATCCAAATTTTTGGGCAATGATGATTCCTTGTACCAAGGTTTCTTCAGTGAATTTAGCAGTTAAGTGCACATCTTGTCTTGTGTCTACCCACCAGTTAGACGAATAGTTGCCGTCTTTTATTTTGTTTAAGTGTGTAGACGCATAGTTTGACTCGAAAGTGTATTTGCTACTATCTATTCTACCATTAGGGGCTTCATCGGTTATTTCTACATTGTCCCCTTCAGGGAAAGACGCTTCTGTAAAGGTAATTTTGATGCGGTATACCGAGTCGTCGTTTGAGGTGAAAGCTGGCAAATCGGCAGGAGTTGTGCTTGTTATTTTCAAACGGAATCGCAATACGTATTCTTGCGTAATGTCTAAGGTCTTCAAAGCCTCAGGCTTAAGTGTTACAGTAAAGCTTTCAGAAGCAGTGCTGCTTGTCTCTGCCTTGTCAATAGTGAAAGAACCTTCGGGAAGAGTACGTTCGTATCCAACCTTTTCTTGCTCTATTTTTAGGTTGATGTTTTCACCACTTTTCAGGGGACGCTTTGTGAATTTAGGAGCAAAGCTAAAAGTAGTAGCTCCTATCAGTTTGGTAGTAGGGTCTCTGAAGATGCTTTCTTCTTTCTCATTTGGAGTGAAAACGGCAAATGTTTTTGTCAGATCTACAGGAGGGTTACTCACTTGTGGGGTAGGGGGAGTGGGCTGTTTTAGGATGTCCAACTCTTTGGTTTCGGGGGTACAACTTACCGCCAAAACAGCGGTAAGTGCCCCTAATAAGTATATTCTTTTCATCATTTTACTTTTTAAAATTCTACTTCAGTGTCATAATTAGCTGCAGGTAGTTTTGCAACACCGTTGATGGTGTGAACAAACCATTTTTCAGGCATTTTCTTATGTGGGTTGGTAGAAGCGTTTTTGATAACTTTTACTCCATTTTCTTCTACCCAAGGATCTTCGTTGTAAGGAACGTAAAGTTCCAACCCTTCTGAATCAGGTTTAACAAAGCTCTGGGTAGCTACTACTTGTCCTTGGGTAAGGGCTACACTCCACAAACGCATTTCTCGTACATAGGCGTTGAGGTTTCCGTTGCCGAAGCACAAAATAGGGAAGTCGTTGATTTTTGCAGGTGCTGCTGAATCAAACATTAGTTCGCCATTTACGTAGATTTTTAGGATAGGGCTGTCGTTCACTTCATCATACACTACTGCTACGTGATACCACTTGTCGGCAGTAGGGAGGTTTTCTACTTCTTTAAATTTAAAGTTAGCCCCTTTTTGGGTGTTGAACCCTAGTTTCAAACCGCTGTTCATAATGGTGAACCCTCCGCCGTATAGCACGTTGTACAAGGCAGAATCTGAACTAGTACGAGAGTTGGGGTACATAAGTCCTGCGTTATTGCTTGCATTTTTAGGGGCAATAGAATACTGCATTGTCCACGAAGTGAGTTTTACATCTTTTTCGTATGTCTTTCCGCTTTGTTGTTTTTCAGTGTTTTGCCCATAGATAGCGTGGAAAGCGCCATTTCGCAAGTAGGCTACTTTGGTTTTGAAAGAGCGGTTTAACAAGAACAGTGCTTCGCTTTTGTTCTTCTGTGCAATAATGTCGCCATCCAAAGGCTGTAGGCGTAGGGCTACTGCGTAGTTGTTAGCTCCTGAAAGACCATTCCCTTGGCTGTCCTTTAAGGCTTTGATGTTGAAACTCAAATTTCCTTCAGAAATTTGTTTTCCTTTTTTAATGAGAACTTTGAAACTATGTCCGCTTTGGGTTTTTCCATCGCTGGTGTAACTCATATCGATGACATTGCTGGGGAGCAGTTCATAGTCTACCTTGTTTGCTTGGTTGTATCGGTTGATTATCGAAGCGTCCAAGCTTACTTGGTAGTAGGTGTCTTTGTCTACTGGATTGGCCAAACGTACTTTGACTTCAGTAGCTTTTTCGCTACCACTCTCATCTTTTACTTTTAGGGTGGTAACAGCAGCATTTTCAAACAAAGCTACTTTTTGAGGAGATATTCCTCCGGTATCAGGTAGCTTTTCGCAGGCAATGGCTGCCAAGGCTGCTATGCTGAGTGTTAATATCTTTTTCATTTGCTGTCTTATTTGGGTTTCTTGATGTTCAATACTTCTTTAAAGTCTTTGTATTCCTCGTTAGAACGTGGGTCGATGATGCGGATAGCTTCGCGTAGCCAAGCGTAGTGTTTGTATTTACGCCCTGTTATCTTGTTGCTTTGCATATAGCCTTTGAAAAGGGCACTTTCAGCCGAGTGGGTAAAATCTAACTCTCCGTGGTAAGAACCAACCCCTCCTACATCTCCTGCTTTAGCAGCTTGTGCTTTTTTAATAATAGAAAGGAATTGCCCTTTTTCAAATTCTGAGGTAGAAATACTCTTGAACTTATTGTTCGTAAAAGGACTGTCTACTCGGCCGTTTCCGTAGTCTTGCATAATGTATTTGCTGATGTAGGCATCGGCTATACTAGTGTCAAGAACTTTCTCTCCGTCGTATAGCAAATAGTACTTCTTCTCTACGTAATTTCCTTTCTCGAAGAAAGGTTTGTAGGCGCGTATGTACTCTTTTTCTTTCTCGTGGTATCCAGAGAAGTTCTCATCGAAAAGATTGCGCAAGTGCTGTTTGCGTTCTTCACCTGAGTACTTTTCGCCAAAGTACTTGCCTATTTCTTTGATGAAAGTGATCATATTCTCGCTGTAGGTGTTAGCTCTTCCTACCCCTGAGGCAAACTCGTTGTAGCCAGAATGGCTGTGGTTTCCTATGTTGGGTTCCCAGTCGATGTCAAAACCGTCTAAGCCGCAAGCTATGATGTAGCGCGCCAAATCGCGGGCATAAATCTCGCAGCGGAATGTCTCATTCTCCTTAGTTTTTTCTTCGCCGTATTTTTCGCGGAAAAGGGCAAAACCAGATTTGTTGCCTTCGCTAGGCAAGCCTTGTCCTACGTTCGATACTTGCCAGCACACAAACACTTTACTGCCTTTCTTGTGGAACATATCCAAGTCAAACTTTTCGTTCTCGCTCATATCAGCAGGCTGTTTGCCATACCCTCCCCATAGTGATACTGCTGTAGTAGTATCGGGGATAGATTGTAGCCAAGTTTGTTCAAGCGCGTTGGCACGCCAACCTGTCCACCACATATAGATGAATGGTTTTTCCCCAGTGTTTTTCCAAGCTTTTTCTTTGTACTCTGTAAGCATTTGGTAGTAGGCGTCCCATTTTTTGTCAGCTTCGGCTTCGGCTTTTGCTTTTGCTTCGGCTTCTTGTTTTTGCTCTTGTTGAGCGCGCTCGGTCATCGCTTTGGTGTAGTCTTTCTCTATGTCTAGAGGCTCTGTCTTTACGCAGTTGGCCATCCATAGTCCTAACACACAAAGACCTATGTTTCTTATCTGTTTTAGGTGTCTTGTATCTTTCATTGTTAACGTATTTTGTTCATAATGGTTCATTTTATGTCTTCTGAAGTCGGATACACAATTAACCAGTGGTAATAGAAGTGTGTCAGACTTTTTAATGACTAATGGCTAAACTACCTTGTGTTGGGGTTTACATCCCACCATAGGTGAGTGTTGCAGTTGTCTACCCCGCCCAATAGTTCTACCGCTTTTAGAACGTTTTCGCGGTTTTCTCCTTGGTACTCAGTTTCAGGATAGATAGCACGCCTAACTCCTTTGGTTTGAGCGGTAGGTTTGATGGTGTTTCCGTGGGTAGCATCAGCATTGTATTCTACAGGAACAACTTGCCGTGGGTACCCTGTGCGGCGCCATTCAGTCCAAGCTTCGTGCCCGTCAGGGAAGATAGCCAAGTACTTTTGGGTGATGATTTTCTCCAATTTCTCTTCTTGGGTACCGGTGTATTTTACGGTTACTTCCGAAGGAGCCCCTTGGTTGTTTGCAGAGTCAAGAGGGTCGTTGTAGGCAGCAGGTGCATTGGTAGAGCTGTCATAGCCTCCAGCGCTTACGCCATTTTCTCTGAAGCTCATAGCAATTCCCTCTTTATAGAGTTGCTCGTCTGTTTTGGTATCGTTGGTTAGGTCAAACAGTTTAGCTTCTGCTCTTAGGAAATATACTTCTGAAGGTTTCATTACATAGGTAGGGGTGTTTTCAGTTACATTGGGGTAGCCAAAACCTAAGTAGTCCTTTTTGCCCATAAAGCCTGCGCGTATCCCTTCTAAGTTAGTTTGATTTCTGTAACCATCAGGATTTTCAGTAGGGTTGAGTTTGAAATAAACGTTTAGGCGAGGGTCTTGGTAACCTTTTAAGAAGCATAGTAGTGTAGCTCCTAAGCGGGTGTCTTGGTAGCTGTTAGCTATTTGCTCTAAGCAGTTCAGTACTACCAAACGCTCGTTGGTTTGCAGTTTAGCCATATCGCCTACATCTTCCATTACTCCGCCGTCTAAAGCAGCTTGTGCTTCTTGTTTTGCTTTGGCATTGTTCACATATCTGATGCGAAGTGCCATACGCAGCCTGATAGAGTTCGCAAACTTAATCCATTTGTTCAAATCTCCTCCAAAATAGAAATCGTTCTGACGGATGTTTTGAGGCAGGGAGTAGGTTTCTTTGAAATCTTTTAGGTAGGTAGCAGCAGTAGTTAGCTCGCTAAACAGTTGGGTGTAGATAGCTTCTACCGAATCGTAAGGCACTTTAGTAAGTCCTTTCCCTTGTTGAGAGAGCGGTAGAGGCCCATACATATCGGTAGCGCGTAGTACCCCCAAAGCGCGGCATATCATTGCCATTTGGTAGATAGCTTTGTAGGTTACGTCGTTCGCATCTACATCTATGGTGTTCGCTTTGATGTCGCGCCAAGAGCCTATAATGTTGCTGAACATTCCGGTGTAGTTGTTGTTCATCCACCAAGGGGCCATATAGCCAGTAATCATTGTGCGGCCGTTGTTCCATTTATTGATAGGGGGTGCCATATAGCCTACATAGCTATCTCCCATCATATTGATAGAAGTTTGATACAAGTTGGTACCACCTATTACGCGGGTAGGGATAATTTGGTTTTGGATAGTTCCCAAGTACCCCGATACGTTCACCCCATCGCGTTCTGCTATCTTTTTGGTAGGATTAGTGGGGTTCGTATTGATTTCCTCAAAGTCCTTTGTGCAAGAGAAAGCGAGGAAAGATAGAAAACTGATGTATACTAATTTTTTCATTCGTTTACATATTTTAGGTTATTATAATGACGCCTTGATAGAAAGACCTATGCTGCGCAATGAAGGCATTCTAAAGAAGTCGGCTGTATTGCTGTAGCTCTTTGTGTTCACAGTTGATTCTGGGTCGAATGGAGCTTTTAGGTATAGCATTGCCAAGTTGTAGCCTGTAACCGACATACTAAGCGATTTTAACCATTTTACTTTTTGTAGTTCGCTCATTGGCAAGCGGTAGGTAAGAGCCAATTCTTGAATGCGAATGTTGGTAGCATCGTAGTGATAGTAGGCAGGAAGACTTACCCCTCCGTTAGCAATAGTTTCGTAGTACTTTTTAGCGTCGTATAGGTGTCCGTCTACCATTACCCCACCGCGGTCGCGCGCATCGGCAGTAGCTTTAGATACTCCGTATTGGTCAAGCCAAGCTTGGGTACGAGATTGAACGATACCTCCAAAGCGGCCGTAGATCATTACGTCTAAAGAAAGATTCTTGTAGAAAGTGAAGCTGTTGCGCCATCCCATTGTGAAGTCTGGGGCAGTGTTTCCTATTTTGTACTCGCGAGAGTTGTCTATTTCATAAGTCCCTTTGCCAGAGTCTACCAGTTTGCCATCAGCACCGCGTTTGAGGAGCTTGTCAGTAATTACATCGGTCATAGAGCCTCCTTCGCGTATGCTGCCTACTTTGTCGATGCTGAAGTAAGAACCATCAATAGGGTTGCGGTAGTTGCGAGCCAATTCTTTCACAAGGTTGATGTTGCGGGTGAAAGTAAGGTGGCTGCTCCAGTCTACTTTGCCAAATGTTTGGTTCACACCTAAGCCAGCCTCAATCCCCTTGTTCTCTATGTTCCCTGCTTGTAGCCACAAGCGGTTGTAGGTACTAGAGTCTGGTAGTTTGTAAGATAGTAATTGGTTGTAGGTGTTCGATTTGTAAAGAGTAACGTCCAAGCTAACTGCGTTTTTGAACAGTTTGGCGTTCATACCTATTTCGTAGGATTTGGTGCGTTCTGCAGTAAAGTTAGGGAAAGGATAATCTCTGTCAGGACTTATACCTGTACCGCTGAAACCAAAGGTGCGAGTACCTGGGGTGAAACCTTCTTGAGAGATAGGTGAACCCACTTCAGTATACGAACCGCGTAGTTTTAAGTAAGGGAACCACTCTGGCATCTTTACAAATTCCGATACTACTCCCGAAAGACCTACCGAAGGGTAGAAGATAGCCTCATCTTGAGTGTTTACCAACTGAGATGCCCAGTCGGTACGACCTGTTACGGTTAGGTATAAGCGGCTTTTCCAGCCCAATTCAGCACTTCCGAAAACAGCAATGTTGCGGGTGTGACTGTGTCCTTGAACTTTTCCTCCTATAGGGTCTAAGTTGCTCGCAGAGAAGAAGTTTGATACATTGTGCAATTTGCCGCGGAATCCAGCACTTTTGTTTAAGTTGTCGTCGTAAGAGGTACCTAGGTTGGCAGTAAGGTTAAACAGCTTGCGCTCATTGCCATCTTTATCAAAATACTTGCCAAAATCCTTGTTGATGTTTGCCATAAGGTCGGCATAGGTTTGGTTGATGATGCGCGAAGTATAACGCCATTCACCGTAGTAGCCTACCCCTGTACTTTGGTCAGACGAGGCATTAGCGCGCATTTCAGCTTCTCCTTGAGTGTTGTCTACACGTACACGTCCGCTCAGGTTCAGCCAAGGCAACATATCATAGGTAAGCGATGCCGAGTACATATTGCGTTTTCTCTTTTCAAAGAAAAGCTGACGGTAAACATTCCAGTAAGGGTTCTCTTTTACAACGCCATTCGATACGTTTCCTACATAAGGATAGTACTGCTCGTGAATTTTGCGGTTAGGGTTCCAGCGTTCCCACGCTTTTAGCTCCTCAAAGTTGTCCCCTCTTGGGAAGAGGTAGAGCGAAGTAAGAGGGTTAAACCAACCTCCTTGAGAGTACATATTTTGGTTCCCTTGCAACACATAGCTGGCCGAAAAGTCTAAGTGCAACTTGTTATTCATAAAGTGAGAGGTGTTCCGACCGGTGAAGTTGTGGCGATAGTAGCCATTGGTAGCAATAATCCCTTTAGAATCGGTAGAAGCAAATGAAACGAAAGTTTGGTTTTGGGCAGAACCCAAAGAAAAATCTACTGAGTTGTTCTTTACAACCCCTGTTTGGAAGAATTTCATAGGGTCGTAGGTAGAAGGAGTAGCCAATTTAGGACCCCAGCTGGTTTCCCCACTGCTGCCATAAGTGTTTTGGAATTCTGGTGTGATGAAAGGAGTAAGTACTTCTACTTTAGAGTTGAAGTTTACTGAAACTTTTCCTTCTTTCCCTTTCTTGGTGTTGATAATCACCACCCCGTTGGCAGCGGCAGCACCATAAAGGGCAGCTGCAGAAGGGCCTGTAAGGATGTTGATGCTTTCTATATCTTCAGGGTTGAAGTCAGAGATACTTTCACCCCCTCCTACGATACCGTTGTCGCCCCCATCAGAAGCCGAAGAAGCATTGTTTAACGGAATCCCGTCTACCACGTAAAGGGCATTGTTGCTCCCTGTAATAGATTTAGCACCACGCATAATTACTTTGGTAGCACCACCTACTCCAGAAGCACTGCGCTGAATGTTCACCCCTGCTACTTTACCGTTTAGGCTGTTCACAAAGTTGGCGTCTTTCACCTTTGTCAGCTCGTCGGCTTTTACCTGTTGCACGTTGTAGCTGAGGGCTTTCTCTTGGCGTTTAATCCCCAAGGCGGTTACCACAACCTCTGTTAGCTGTTGGGTTTCCTCTTTTAAGATGATGTTTAGAGTGTAGCTTTTGCCTCCTGCCGGAACTTTTTTAGTTTGAGAGACAAAACCTACCGAGCTGAACTCAATGGTAGCCCCTTCTTTAGCTTGAATGGTGTATTTTCCATCCATATCGGTAGCCACCCCTCTTGAGGTGTTTTTTACTACTACGGTAACTCCAGGAAGAGGTAGTCCGGATTCGTCGGATACCTTTCCTAAAACCGTTTTTTCTTGAGCCCATAACACCGCATTAGAGAGTACAGCGAAGAGCATCCATAATACTATTTTTTTACTCATAGTACATAATTTAAAATTGTTAATAATTATTGTCGAAATAGTTTTTATACGGCGGCAAAGGTAAGTAAAAGAAAACTATTACGCAAATATTTTAATAACTAACGGTTGAAAAAACAAAATATTACTATTGCTTTTTACTTCGTAGAGAAATATTTTGTGTCTTAACTATATTTTTCTGAATGATATACTATGATTATGCAAAGTAGCGTTTATTATATTAAAATGTTTTAAAAATAGAAGGGTTGAGTTGAAAGAGCTGAGTAAAGGGCAAGGGGTGAGTAGAAAATGAATATATAATAAAGGTGTTGTTGGATTTTATGCGGGCTGAGTGAAACGATAGAGTAGAGGTAGTGTAGCAACACCGAAGACACAGTGAAGACAAAGCGAAGACAAAGTGAAGACGAAGTGAAGACAAAGTGAAGACGAAGTGAAGACG
>CAUQNY010000007.1:0-40510 GCA_963519425.1 uncultured Capnocytophaga sp. | reverse complement strand
CTCATTTTTTTTGCCTATTGTTTTTAAAAACCAATTTAAAAATGTATTTTTTAAAAAATAAAGGTGGGGGCACCGTTGGGGGCCCCCGACTTTATACCTCGTGACCGCAAGAGGATTCGAACCTCCAACCTTCAGAACCGGAATCTGACATTCTATCCAGTTGAACTATGCGGCCTTTATAACTTAAAATATGCTTCCTACGACAAAAGTCTCTTCACAATGTCAGAGATGAGCTTGCTGTCTGTTTTTCCTGCTAAGGCTTTGGTAGCTACCCCCATCACTTTTCCCATATCTTTCGCACTCGTAGCGCCTACTTCAGCAATGAAACCTTTTACAGCCTCTTCTACTTCTGCCTCGCTGAGCTGCTTAGGGAGAAACTTCTCAATGATAGCCATTTGTGCCAATTCAGGTTCTGCCAAGTCATTTCGGCCTTGTTGGGCGTATAGAGCGGCGCTGTCTTTGCGCTGTTTTACTAATTTTTGCAATAGCTTCATCTCATCGGCTTCGCTGAGCTCCTCTGTAGCCCCTGCCTCGGTTTTAGCTAATAAGATAGCAGACTTAATAGCCCGCAAAGACTCCAATGCAATGGTATCTTTTGCCTTCATTGCGTCTTTTAGAGCCTCCATTACTTTGGTTTGTAAACTCATAAACGTTTTGTAATTAGTGGGCGCAAAGATACGGATATTTTTTTAATTGACAAATTTTATTTCCAACGGAGAGTCTCCATAATGCGGCGGACATCTTTTTCAACGTAATCGCTGGCGGGCTGTATAGAATCGTAGTTAGGAACTGACCTAAAATAGATAGAACCAGAAACAAAGTGATGCAAACTGTCAGTAGCATAAAATTGCGCTGGCGAGGCTGCATTGCCATATACTTGGTAAAACATTCCGTAGACTTTAGTAGTATCGTTGGCAAACACATTGGCTGCAATGTTGTCGGCTTTAATACTATGCCCATAGGTGAATTTCTGAGCATCTTTTAGAAGTTTGAATAGGTTCCCCTCTACCGGTTTATAAGTTAGGTAGATAGTAGCTTTCATTGTAGGATACTCAATGTTCAAGTCGCAAGAATGACTTTTGTGTGTCAGTTCTGTCAGGCTGTTAGCTTCAAAACTAAAAGGACAGTAGGGTATATCGGTAACACTAGCATAGGTAGCAGTGGGGTACTCCAGCCGAAGAGCTCCTTTGGGCTTCGGGAGAATTTCGCTGCCACAAGAGCTAACTAACAGGGCAGCCGAGAGTCCCGCTATCCTTAGCCTGTTTCCACAGATAGCTCTCATTTTGTCAGCTGCAAAAAGGAAGTAAGACGAGTTTTTCATTGTTCAATATAATACCAAAAAACCTTAGCTTTCCTGCTAAGGTTTCTTGGTAAATTTAAAAATTATACATATGGAGAAAATAGGTTTGCCTCTATAGGTCAGATGTACAAATTCAGCAGTGAAAATCTCTTAAGTACACAAGGAGAGTCCTATTTCAGTAGAAAATAAGCAACTACACTGCTTCCTATGTTTTTAATCTATAGGTAGGTGAAATTAGTTTTTCTCTACTTTTTGTCGCAAGATTTTTGGTTAGATTTCTTGCATTCCTTTTTGGCTCCGTCTTCTCTGTCGCAAGACTTCTTTTGGCCGTCCTTGCTGCATTCTTTTTTAGCAGCATCTTTGTTGCATTCTTTCTTCTCTGCGTCTTTTTTGCAACATTTCTTTCCGTTGCCATCTTGGTCGCAGATAGAGGTTTTAGCGATTGCCATAGAGCTAAGGGTAGTTGCTCCTACATTGGTGCTGAACGCAAACATTACGACAGCTGCAGCGATTAGTTTTAAAGTGTTCTTCATACAGTGTTATTTATTTTAATTGTTAGTTACTTGGTGTTTATCCCAATATCGTGTAGGCAATGGCCGCAACGCCTATTGGGGTGTTAGGTACTTGGCAAAGTACTTGGTAGCAGTTTTCTAAGGTTGCTCCTGTCGTGATCAGGTCATCTACCAAGAGTACGTGTTTGCCTGCTATTTTGTCAGTGTTTTGCAGCGCAAAGATGTGATTGCTGTCTTTGAGCCGGCGCCATATGTGTTTGCGTGTTTGGGTCGTGTTGGCAGTTATTTTTACCAATACATCGTCGTAATATGGTATCCCTAGTACTTCAGCGATAGCTTCTCCAAACCGTGCTACTTGGTTGTAGCCGCGCAAGCGCAATTTGCTAGGGTGTAGTGGTACTGGTAGCACCACTTCGGCTTTGGCAAAAGAAGGATCTCCTTTGGCTATTTCGGCCAGCCACCTTCCTAACCAATCGCCTATTGGTTGAGCGCCCTTGTACTTAAGAGCGTGTATCAAATCTTGTGCCACACTTCCTTTTTGGTAGTAAAATAGTGCAGTGGCACAAAATAGGTCAGCTTGGGCAAAAAGCCGTTGCTCGAGAATATTTTTTGGGAGTAGTTCCAAGCTGCTAGCGGTCAAAGCACTTCTGCAATGCAGGCATAGGTAAGGCTCAGCCTCTGTGAGGATTTTTCCGCAGTGCAAGCAGTAATGCGGCGCCAATACCGATAAGAGAGCAGACCAAATCATTTGTTATCTGTTGGTTTCTAAATCCAAAAGAAAAGCGTATTCCTTAGCAGTTTCTCTGATAGCTTCAAAACGCCCCGAGGCACCGCCATGTCCTGCTTCTAAGTGGGTGTCTAAGTACAGCGGGTTTGGGTCAGTTTTCAGCGTTCGTAGTTTCGCTACCCATTTGGCAGGTTCCCAATACTGCACTTGAGAGTCATGTAGGCCTGTGCTTACATACATAGCAGGGTAGTTTTGGGCGCGCACTTGGTCATAGGGCGAGTACGAGAGCATATAGTGGTAGTACTCCTCTTCATTAGGATTCCCCCATTCGTCGTATTCACCTGTAGTCAAAGGGATTGTCTCGTCTAGCATAGTAGTTACCACATCCACAAAAGGCACGGCTGCCACAATGCCGTGGAAGAGTTGCGGAGCCTCGTTGGCTACCACGCCCATCAGCAGTCCTCCTGCCGACCCTCCTTTGGCGTACAGATGTTCAGCAGAGGTGTACCCCTCACCGATGAGGTGCTCTGCACAAGCGATGAAATCGCTGAAAGTGTTTTTCTTTTTCAGTAGTTTCCCCTCTTCATACCATTGTCTTCCCAAGTATTCACCGCCGCGAATATGCGCGATAGCATAGATAAATCCGCGGTCTAAGAGGCTCAGTAGGGCAGACGAAAAAGAAGGATTGATAGTTATTCCGTACGAGCCGTATCCGTAGAGCAATAGCGGGTTTTGTCCGTTTTTTTCTATTCCTTTGCGGTAAACTAGAGAGATCGGAACGCGCACCCCGTCGGGAGCAGTTGCCCAAAGTCGTTCTTCCGTATAGTTGTGCTTGTCGAATTGCCCTCCTAAGATTTCTTGTTCCTTGAGCACCCGCTGCTCGCCTGTGCGCATATCTACCTCTATGATAGAGGCCGGGGTAGAAAGCGATTGGTAGTTGTACCGCAAATAGGGTGTGTCAAAAGCAACATTCTGGGTAGTGTAGGCAGTGTAAGTCTCACTGTCAAAGGGTAAGTAATAGGTCACTTTCCCGTCCCAAGAGCGTATCAAAATGCGTTCTAGTCCGTTGCAGACCTCTTCTACCACAAGGTAGTCTTTGAAAATTTCCAAGTCGTTCAGCAGTACTTCTGGGTTATGCGGAATTATTTCTTGCCAATGTTCGCAGCTAGTAGCCTCTTCAGGGGTGCGCATCAGCTTGAAGTTGGTCGCCCCGTCCTTGTTCGTGAGAACATAGAAATGCTCGTTGTAGTGGGCAATATCGTACTCCAATCCTCGTATGCGGGGTTGGAAGATGCTGAAAGCTCCCTCAGGGGTGTCCGCCTTCAGAATGCGATATTCTGACGTGAGAGTACTTTCACAGCCTATCACAAGGTATTTGCGCGACTTTTCGCGGTAGACGAATATCTCAAAGGTGTCATCTTTTTCTTGATAGACCAACACATCGTCTTTCGGGTCAGTGCCGAGGGTATGGCGGTAAACTTTGAAAGAGCGCAGCGTTTGTAGGTGGTTGCGAACATAGAAAATCGTGCGGTTGTCAGCCGCCCAAACAGCTTCTCCATTGGTGTTTTTAATGCAGTACGGCAGTACTTCTCCCGTGCGTAGGTTCTTGATTTGCAAAGTGTACTGCCTGCGCGATACGGTATCTATGCCGAAAACCGCCCATTGGTTGTCTTCGCTGACCTCAAAGTCGCTTAGGTGGAAGTACTTTTTCTTCTTTGCCATTGCATTGCAGTCAAAAAGCACCTCTTCGGGAGCGTCCATTGTGCCTTGGCGACGTACGTAAATCGGGTAGTCGCTCGTTTCCTCATAGCGTGTTTGGTACCAGTAGCCATTCTCAAAAAAAGGTACAGTAGCTACTTCTTTTTTCATTCGGGAGCTAATCTCCTCAAAGAGCTTTTCTTGTAGCTCTTTTGTGTGTGCAGTAGCCTGCTGGTAGTAGTCGTTTTCGGCTTTCAGATAGTCAAGTACAGCAGGGTTTTTGCGGTCGCGCAGCCAGTAGTAATCGTCTGTGCGCTGTTGTCCAAATTCGGTGAATAGGTGAGGTATTTTTTTAGCTTTTGGAATCTTCATTACTAGAGTTTACTTTTCTTATTAAATGGTAGGGGGATAGTTTTTACTATTTGATAGAGATAGCCAGCCCACCACTCGGGGCAAGGCGTTGTTTGAGCTTGGTTTGGTGGGTTACTTTCATCTTTTTGATGGTGTAACTCTTGGGGTTGGTGCGCCAGTCGGCTGTTTTTCCATCTGCATAGAGGGTCGCTGTATAGGTTTTCCCTGCCGGCAGAAAACTGAAGTCTATGACGGTATTCCGTGCATTCTCATCAGTGATAGCACCTACAAACCACTCGTTTTTACCTTTTGCTTTGCGGGCAATACTGATGTAATCCCCCGGTTCAGCTTCCAGAATGTAGGTGTTGTCCCAGTCTGCAGCCACATCTTTGATAAACTGAAAGGCATCAAGGTACTTTTCGTAGTTCTCTGGTAGGTCAGCTGCCATTTGTAGCGGACTGTACATCGTAACGTATAGTGCCAACTGTTTGGAAAGGGTTGTGCTCAATTGCGCTTTGTTGTTGCCATATCTACTTAAGTCCCCTTCAAAAATCCCTGGGGTGTAGTCCATAGCGCCCCCTATCAGTCGGGTGAATGGCAACAGTGTCGTGTGGTCAGGCCGATTTCCATTGAAAGATTCAAATTCCGTGCCGCGGGCACTCTCTTGGGCTACCCAGTTAGGGTAGGTGCGACTCATCCCTGTAGGCCGTGCCGCCTCGTGCGAATTGACCATTATACGGTAGCGCGCAGCAGTTTCCGCTACATAGTTGTAGTGGTTCACCATCCATTGTCCATCGTGGTATTCACTCCGCGGAACGATAGGGCCTACATAACCTGTCTTCACAGCTTCATAGCCGTGTTGGTTCATAAAGCGGAAAGCCTCGTGCAACTGTCGCTCGTAATCAATCACCGATGAGGTTGTTTCGTGGTGCATAATCAGCTTCACCCCTTTGGCAGCGGCATATTGTTGCAGTGCTACCACATCAAAGTCCGGATACGCCTTCGTGAAGCTGTAAATGCGTTCTTTGTTGTAGGCGTAGTTGTCCTCCCATCCTTCATTCCAACCTTCTACAAGTACAGCGTCAAAACCGTGCTGGGCAGCAAAGTCTATGTACTTTTTTACGTGTGGGGTGTTGGCTCCGTGGTGCCCATTAGGGGGCAACTGGCTGTAGTCTGTTGTGCCAATATGAATGTCGCGGTAGTCTGTATAAGCCCAAGTACTCCCTCCGCCAATAAAATACTCCCACCAAACGCCTATGTACTTCGTTGGCCGAATCCAAGAAGTATCTTCTATTTTGCAGGGTTCGTTTAGGTTCAGTATTAGGTTGGAGGCCAAAATATCGCGAGCATCATCGCTTACCACAATAGTGCGCCACGGGGTAGTGCTGCCTGTCTGTATGTAGCCCTTCACACCGTTTTTGTCAGGCACCAAATGGGCAGAAAGTCGGTGGTGCGTTGCGTCGAGGTTGAGCATCATCGCAGGATAGTTTGCCAAGGCAGCTTCGTGCAAATTGAGGTACAGCCCTTCGGTAGTTTTCAGCATCAGCGAGGTTTGCACAGCTACATTGGGGGTAGGGGCTTTGGCGGCCAAAGGCTCTTCCCGTACCTTGTCAATCAGCTGCGGAATTTCCGAGAGCGCAGAGGTCGTTATCGGAAACTCGTTTGTGTCGTAGTCAGCAGGAATCCAAAAAGCCTTGTGGTCGCCAACGAGTTGGAAAACCGTTAACTCCTCTTGAATCCTAAAATGCCTAAAATTAGCTTGTATGGGAAACTCATAGCGGAATCCCAACCCATCGTCAAACAGCCGAAAACGCAAGTCTAATAGCCTACCGCTGCTTTTTTGCTTTAAGTGTACTAACAGTTCTTTGTGGTGGTCGCGAATGTCTTTGTTCTCACCCAAAACAGGCTGCCACACAGTGTTGGTCTCCGTATACTGAACCGAAATTGTTTCAAAATCACTGCTGAAGTCCTCTTTTTGGTTGATGACAAAACCCAGAGGGCTCTCCCCGATAACTGTCTGACCTTTAAAAGTCAGTGCATAGGTAGGTGTCCCCTCTTTGCTGAGCCGAAAAGAAAGCTGTAGAGCACCATTCGGAGACGAAAGCGTCTGTCCCCATACAAAAAGGCCGCCCCATAGCACGCATACAAGGGTGAAAATAAACTTTTTCATTGGTTATTTTGGAAAATGGTTACTTTTTAGTCGATAGGAATTCCTGCAAAATAATAGTAGCACTCACCTCATCTACAAGCGCTTTGTTCTGCCGCTGCTTCTTTTTTAGTCCGCTGTCAATCATCGATTGGAATGCGAGTTTAGAGGTAAAACGCTCATCTTGCCGGTGAATAGGAATTGTAGGAAAAGCCTCTTGCAGTCTATGAATAAATTGCTGAATCTCTCCCTCAACACTAGACGGCTCATTGTTTAAGCGTTTGGGCTCGCCAATCACAAAAGCCTCTACCGGCTCTTGCGCGAGATAGCTTTTTAGGAATGTCAGTAGGGTAGGGGTAGGTACAGTGCAGAGCCCCGATGCAATCAGTTGCAAAGGGTCAGTAACGGCTATCCCTGTTCGCTTAGTGCCGTAATCTATTGATAATAGACGCATAAATTCAAAACGTTTAAAAAATGAGTTAGATAGTATTGATAATAGCCTTTCTTTATCCTTCAAAAAAAGCTTTAAAATCTTTCCAAAGCTCTTGAGAAAGCACAGGCGAGTAGTGCGCACCTCTTTTCTTGATCTGTCTGAGCAAGTACTGTTTGCGCTCTTTGGGCAAAGGGTGAGTGCTCATCCATTGGAAAGCAGGCACAGGGTCATCATCGTCAATAATACCCATAAATTCAGCAAAAGGCTCTGGGTCTATATGCGCTTTTTGTAGGTATTCCAGCCCTGTAAGGTCTGCCTCACGCTCCATTTCTCGGTTGAAAGCCCTTGACGACAAGAGCTTCCCTATCTCCCTCATCACCGTAATATCAGAATTTCCTGTTATAACGCTGAAGAGAATACTCAGCCCTATCTCGCGTTTCAGAGATTGCATCACGTGCCCTTTTTGAATGTGGGCTATCTCGTGTGCCAAAACACCACAGAGGGCTTCAGCAGTGTCCGCTTTCTCTATCAGCCCCGAATACACCAATAGCTGTCGGTCAGGAATCGCAAAAGCATTTACTTCGTCATTTTCAAAAAGATAAACTTTCAAAGACCGAGGGTCAATATGGTTGGCTCGGCAAATCTTGGCTACCAAAGTGTCCAATACAGCTACCGAGAGACTGTCGTCTATCTGAAGGTTAGTGCGCGCAAAATCATCATACATCATCTCGCCCAGTTTGCTTTCCATATCTTGTAGGTACTCGCTCTTGTCGCGAAAGTCAGCGTTCAGCAGCCGTACCCAATCTATTTGTTGTAAAAGCAACCAACTCCCGAAGAAGATACTCAGCAAGATGCTACCCCGAATCAGTACTTTATTCATTGTCTTTTACTATTAAATCCGTAATATCTCCGTAAAACCACCACGCCAAATGCACCCCTTTGCGTATCCTGATAGCAGTGTACAAAGTGCCAACCAACTCCAAAACGTTAAAGCTGAATCCCACTATTAGGTACGAAAGGTAGGCATTGCTCACTTGGTTATGACCAAAAACAATAGAAATAGTCCACCAGAACCCCGTAGTATTCACAAAAAACAAAAATAGCTGAGAGATGAATGCTTGGTAGCAATGCCAGCGCACAAAGTACGTCCCTTTGCGGTGTACTATCAAAAATAAAAAAGTCGCCAATAGGTTGATTAGAGGAATAGGCATCCCTGCCATAATAGCTATGACCGACATTAAGTAGCTGTTCGAGGCGCGCTCCAGCTCGCTGTCGTTCACCCGATAAGAAATAGTTCTCGCTTCTATCATAAGTTTTTATAAAGGTTCCAAATCCAATTTAGAACGATGAAGATGAAAAAAGGAATATACACATAAGGGCGTTTAAACCATTGCTCAAAAGCAATGAAAAACTTGTGCAGAGTAGCCCGCCTCATTAGGGCATCGTGCAGCAGCCATAACGGAACTACTGCCAGTAGCAGACCTGCAACTATCCCCAATGGGTTAACCCATAAGGCTTCGCTAATGTGCCCCTCAAAAAAAGTATGCACCGAACGCGTAGTGCCACAAGACGGACAAGGGTAGCCCGTAACTGCCTTGATAGGACAAAGGGTTACCCCCACAGGGGAGCTGTGCTGCCGAAAGTGCTCAAAACCGAGCAACCAGCCCCAGCTCGCACAGCAGAAAAAAGAGATAAAAAGGTAAAATGTTTTTGGCTTCACCTTAGAAACTACTTCGCGTAATTGCTCCCATAGCCCTGTTGCCCGCTTGTCGATGGGGCTACATAGTGCAGAGCATTAGCCAGCATCTCAGCGTTCTTGTCGCGGGCTGCATCCGTAATCAGAAACCAATCTACGATTGTCCAAACACCAAAACCGCCACAAGTCAGTAGCTTAGCAATACCCAAGCCTACATCCCCTACCAAAAAACGGTCGATGCCCAAAGTCCCTCCCATAAACGAAACCACTTGGCTGGTGAGGGTCTCCTTGAAAGGAATGGAAAGCAAGGTGCTCCACTGCGAGTCTTCTAACGTAAGCAGACGTTCGCGAATTTGCGGTACCAACTCTGGGCGAAAGTTTTTCGCATTGGCAACCATAAACATATCAACTTTTTGTGCGTCCATAGAATAAAGATGTTTTAAGTTAAAATAATGGTACAAAAGTAAGGAGAATTTAGAAAATAGACAAGTCAGAGAGAAAAAATGTGTTCTGTTCTGACCAGCACCTAAAAAAGAAAAATTTTCTTTTGGGGCACTGCGTAGCCATCTTGGAGGGATAGTGAAGACGAAGTGTAGACAAAGTGTAGACGAAGTGGAGAACAAACGCATCAGGAGCCAATCTCTCCTTTCTGCCAACCGACTCTCAAACAGAAAAAAATAATAATTTTCAGCAAAAAACAGATTCTCAATAGTAATTTCTTATTATCTTTGCGCCTAAGTTTAACACTCATTATAATAACCAATGAACTTAGAAAACAAAATTCCGCCCTATGTAGTAGCAGCCATTTGTGCCTTCTTGATGAAAGGACTAACCTATCTACCTCCCGTTCTCGTATTTCCTCGCTTAGTAGTTGTGGCTATCCTATTAGTTTTAATAGGCACAGCTATGGGGATTGCAGGCTTATGGGCTTTTCGTCAAGCGCAAACTACTATTGATCCTTTAAACCCTGAGAAAACATCTCACTTCGTCTCTAATGGGGTCTATCACTACACCCGAAACCCTATGTATGTGGGGGTAGCTTGCTTTTTGGCTGCTTGGGCAGTATGGTTGGCACACTTGCTCTCTTGGGCAGGAGTGCTGCTCTTTATTGCCTATATAACACGTTTTCAGATTGTTCCCGAAGAACGAGTACTGAAGCAGAAATTCGGTGCCGAATACGATAGCTATCAACAGAAAGTACGCAGATGGTTGTAAGCTAAGCAAATCACTCACAAGAAAAAGAGCCTATTTGCTAAGAGGCAGATTGTTCAATCGTAGGGCAAAATGGGCTTCTAATCCGATGAAAAATAGATAAGGAAGAAAAATAAGCAGTCCTTCGTAGAGAGGTTGCGGACTGGCGGTGTGCGCCAATGGAAGCATAAAGAGCACCAAGGCGATAAGGCGCACCAAGAAAGTGCCTAAGAAGGAGTAGGCAGTGTAGGTAGGTTTGAAAAGCGATACTAACCAGAGAAGTTGCAACAGAAAAAAACTGACTATCCCCTGAAAAATAGCCAACTGTGCGGCAGAATAGTGTAGAGAGAGTCCTTTTTCAATGCAGTACGTGCAGAAGAAGTAAAATAGGAGAAGGGTTCCTAATAGGAAAAGGACGTATTGCCCAAAGAGGAGTGTCTTAGTTTTCATCGTTCATTTGTTGTGCTTTCTTAATGATAGTGTACATTGCTGCAAAGACACCAAAAAGAGAACAACCTACGGTGCAAAGCGAATATGGATTAGGGAATTTTTGGTCTAACCAAACACCAAAATAACTACAAATGGCTATCTGTATAGCCATTTGTAGTCCAGCTTGTGAGAAGTAAACCCACTTATTTAGTGGATTTGTCGGTTTGTTGCGGTTTGTCATTTACGAGGTCTTTGGCACCTTTCATTTTACAAGTAACGTTGAAAACAGCTCCAGGCTCAATAGAGATTTTATCTACAGTTACGTCGCCTTCCACCACAGCGGTAGATTTAAGGCTCAAAAGGCTATTTACTTTTAGAGTACCTGTTATTTTCCCTTCGATGTCGGCATTTTCGCAAATCACAGTCCCGTTGATCAGACCGGTGCGACCTACTACTAATTTGCCAGTTGTTCTGAAGTCGCCTTCTACTTCGCCGTCAATTCTAAAATCAGATTTAGAGTTAATTTCCCCTTTGAATTTGGTCTCAGCAACAATGCGGTTGCTGCTGCCTGAAGTGTTTTCTGCCATAGTCTTTTTATTATCTCTTTCTTTGTTAAACATAATGTATCATTTATTAAAACACAGCCCCAAAAGTAGCATATTTTTTTGTTAAAAACAAACTTTTGGAAGTTTTTTGTTTCCGTTCAGTTTCTAATGGTTTGTTTATTAAAGGGTTAAGAAACCTCTTTATTGTCATGTTTTTCTGCCTTGGCAAGGTCTTTGCCAAGGTTATCTTGTCTGCAGGGCATTATTTTACACCGTGCATTAGTTTCTTGATGAATGGATTGATTAGAATGATGAGTCCTCCTGCTACAGCAGGGACAATAGTGAAAATTAAGAAGAAAGTGCTCAAGCTGTATTCCCTAGTGATGTTCTCTATCTGTCCACCCACTACGGCAGCGAGCTTATGCCCAATGGCTACTGCCAAATACCATACGCCGAACATAAAAGCTATCATTCTGCCTGGAACTAACTTAGAGACGTACGAAAGACCTACAGGCGAAAGACATAGTTCGCCCATTGTGTTGAACATATAGGCAAAAACAAGCCATAGCATACTCACTTTCACCCCTTGAGTAACACCGTGAGACCCTAAGGCTAACAAGCCAAAGCCTACCGAGAGCATTAGTAGTCCTATGCCGTATTTCATCGCAGCTGGCGGATTGTACTTGCTATCCCACCAGCGGGAGAACAAGCTTGCCAACGCTATGATGAAGAAAGAGTTTAAAATGGAAAACCACGAAACGGTTGCCTCAACCCATTGGTCGCGTTCCTCTTTCACTTGGGCTACAATCAGTCCACTGTCAGTGTTTAATTCTTTGCCGCGTTGTTTTGCCCATTGCTCTTTTTCAGCATCTACATAGCCAAATGATGTATTCTTGTTGTTCTTGCTCAATAGCTTGATAGTACTGCCCACTTCCAAATGTTGGTCAGTTACCCCTATGATAGTGTTTCGTTCTACAGCTTTGAGGTCAGGCAGCTCATTCCGGTTCTCTTCAGTGATAGGAAGGTACTGGGTCTGTCCGTAAGCATCAGTCATTTCGTAGGCTTGATAGGTTACGCTGTAGGCCGTAGTTTTAAAATCGCGGTTTAACATCCAAGCAGCGATGCCCCACACCAAACTGAAGCACACGAGCAATACTACTACCGCGGGAAATATCTTTTGGTAGGTTTTCTTCACCAAGAGGAAAAGTACATAACTGATGAGCAGTAAAGGGACAACAGTTAGTAGCGCATTGAAGATGTTGTATAGGGTAGCCCAATGGCCGTGTAGTTCGCGCTCTACGCTGTCGCGTGCAAAAATGATGAGTGAAGAGGCTCCTTGTTCAAACGAGAGCCAGAAAAACACTACGAAGAACCCAAAGATAACCACCGTGAGCATCCGGTCGCGAACTATTTTCGTGTAGCGTAGAATACGGCTACCCACTAAGAAGAAGAATCCTATGAGCCCTACAATCACAGCTACGTATTGGCCTTTTAAGCTTGTTGTCGAAGCCCACGCAAAAAGGTCTATCCCCCAGATTTTCGAGAGAGGGTCGTTCAGCGCATAGCCTACCCCGATGATGGCTGAAAGAGCAATAAGTATTTTGTCCAATACTGTAAACGGATTAGGTTTTTCTTCCTCAGCAGAGGTGTTGTTTGTGTTGGTAGTGGGAGTTTTTTCTTGCTTGTGAGGCTTTTTTCCAATATTGCCAAAAAGAGGTTGTGCAAACCAAAACTGAATGGTACCCAAGAGCATAAATATCCCTGCCAAACCAAAGCCCCAGCTCCAGCCTATGCGTTCTGCTAAGTAGCCGCAGAGCATCATCCCAAAGAAAGCTCCAGAGTTCACGCCCATATAGAAAATGGTGTAGGCAGCATCCTTTTTCTCAGGCAAGTCCTTGTACATCTCTGAAACGAACGATACCATATTAGGTTTGAAGAAGCCCGTGCCTATCACGAGAAAAGCTAACCCTAAATAGAGAGAAAATTCTGTTTCAAAAGCCATCGACACGTGTCCCAAGGTGATAATCACTGCCCCAATGATGACTGCCCAGCGATAGCCAGTCCATTTGTCGGCTATCATACCACCCAAAATAGGGGTTAGGTAGAGGAGCATCACATAGGTGCCAAAGAGAGCACCTGCGTTCTCGGTACTCCACGCCCAACCAGGGTTGTACCCAATCAAGGTCATTGTAAGGAAGTTGATAAGCAATACTCGCATCCCGTAGAAAGAGAAACGTTCCCACATCTCAGTGAAAAAGAGAATGAACAATCCTGCGGGGTGTCCTAATACTTGCGAGTCGAAAATACTTTTGTTTGTCATTAGGATAGATTTTAGTAGTTTATCTTTTGTTAATTGTTAATTGAAAATGTCCCATTTCACACCCAATCGTATGATGAAATCTCGGTACGGCTGGTTAGGAGCCGAATAGTACTTATACGGATTAGGTAAGTTCAGCCAAGAAATGTTGCTTAGTGGTACGTGCCATTGTTCTAAAGAGAAGAAAATTCGCATCGTGCGCACTTTAGCATTCACGAAGAAGTCTAATAGAGGGAAATCTCCCGTTTGTGAGGAAGTCTGCACAGCAAACTCTCCTAACAAAGGGTTGTATTGGTTTGAATAGTACTTAGTAAAATAGTTAAAACCAATTCCTGTTTGTAGGTACATTGCTTTGTGGAATAGGTGAGAGGCAAAGTAGAGGGTGTTGCGTGTAACGAAAGAGGGTACGTTCAACACGTTAGCATCTTGTACTACCTGTTGGTAGAGCAAAGTATTGTCCAGATGCCATTTGCCCAAACGGAATTCTTTTTGTACTTTCAGTTGTAAGTACTGAATGTTGCCAGTGTACTGCTCTGCAGACACACGCCCTTCGCCTAAGCTCCTAAAATAGGTGTAGTTGTTTAGGTTGGTAAGGCTCACCGACGCGTTTCCCCACTGTGTTTTGAGGTCAGAGTAGAGAGTTTGAGTGTTTTCTTTGTTAAAGGAGGTGAAATTGTCCCAGTTAAACGACTTGTAATCGCTTTGGTAGAGTAGGAAATTGAAGTTGGGCATAGAGGAGTGCAATTCGGCTCCTGCTGTCAAAGAGTTTTGGTTGTCGAAAGCATACGCCAATTTTCCACTGAACTTGGTGCCTGTCATCTTTCCTACTACGGTTTGTTCGCCTTCAGCTTGAATACTGAACCCTCCTATCTTTTTGCGCCATTCCGCCCCAATGCTGAGGTCGGTATCTTTAATTTGGCGTCGTTGCAGTACGCCTGAGACGAAGTAACCGTTTTGGAAATAGTAGTTGTAGAAGTAGGCATTCCCAAAGAGAAAGGTTCGCCCCAAATAGGGTAATTCTAATTCAGCTCCTACGCGGTTGGTCATTCGCTGTAGGCGTGCCTTGTCGTGAATATTTTGAGACACATAGCTCTCGCCGAGATAGTTGTTTTGGGAAGTTTCGTTGAAGGTGTAATGTTCGGTTTCGTAGTTGAACAAGTGTCGAAAGCGTATCTGCTTATAAGAGGCTAACGAGTCGCGATTGCGCAAGAAAGCATAGTCGTGTTGCAAGAAATATCGTTTGCTCTCGCGGGCATTTTCGGCATCTAATAGATTTACATCAATAGTCGCTCGATTTTTGAACTGTTTTTCTCCTCCTTCAAACTGCTCTTTCGTGATGATGCCTCCATTCTCCTGTCCACTGACATCGTGCGAAGCAAAGTGCGCAAAGGCAGTGTACTTTTTGTTAGGAGAGACGTACGAGAATCCCCCTCTGAAGTTGCCATTGCTCACCAAAATGCGCTGATATTTTCCCAGAGAGCGCAAACCTTTGTAAGCGATGAAGATGTTCAAATTAGGCGAGAGATTTACAGCAAAAAGAGCATTGAGAAATTGCCCTTGTTCCATTCCTGTTTTGTAGGTGAACTCGGTCAAGGGGGTAGGAAGATAGTAGTAGGTTACTTCCTCAGGGCTTAGGTAGAGCATATTCTTGGCTTCAGCTCCCATTTTAGGGAGGTAGCTGCGCCCGCGGAAGTCGTATTGCATTGGGTTGTAGGGCTGCCCCATATTGGAGAAAGGCATCTTGCCGAACAAGTCCTTGCCGAATTCATTGCTTTGGTAGTACTTCTGAATGGTCAAAGAGGTATCTACTGAGGTTGTATCGCGCAGGTAGGTAATGATTTTGTAGTCCTTGGCAGTAAAGGTGATGCTGTCCTTTTTCTTTTTAGGACGCAGCGATTTGAAGCTGATACTCCCACTTGCTTCCCTATCCCCTTGGCTGCTGTCAGCATCTTGAGCAAAACCCAGCAAGGGGAGCAATAATAGGAAAAGGGAGGGTATGAAGTATTTCGATGTTATTCTTTTCATTTTGAGGACAAAGGTACAAATAATTTTTCAATCAGCAAAAGAACGCAACTTATATACCTACTCTGTTGAGCAAGGCCGTTACGCTGGGGGCTTGTCCTCTAAAGCGTTCGTACAAGAGACTTTCTTTCTCGCTGCTGCCTTTGCTGAGGATTTCTTCGCAAAAACGCGCTGCTACTTCTGGGTTGAAAATGCCTGCCTCCTTAAATACAACGAAGGCATCGGCGTCTAATACTTCCGACCATTTGTAGCTGTAATATCCCGCTGCATAACCACCACTAAAGATATGAGAGAAAGAGGTTGAGAAACAAAATGGACTGATAGGAGTATACAACTGTGTGCGCTGGGTAGCTTCTCTTTCAAAGTCGGATACGCTGTTGGGTAGTTCTTGTAGGGTGTGCCAAGCCATATCCAAAAAGCCAAAATTCAGTTGCCTAACAAATAGGATGCCCTCCATAAAAGTACTGGCCTGTTGGATGCGCTGCACCCATTCGATGGGCAGGGGGTCTCCTGTTTGGTAGTGGTTAGCAAAAAGGCGTAGGGTTTCTTCCTCGTAGCACCAGTTTTCCATTAGTTGACTGGGGAGTTCTACAAAGTCGCGTGCTACATTAGTGCCACTCAAGTTAGGGTAGGTTACGCGAGACAGCATTCCGTGTAGGGCGTGTCCAAATTCGTGGAAAAGGGTGGTCAGTTCGCCAAAAGTGAGCAAAGAAGGGGCGGTATCGGTAGGCCGACTGAAGTTGCAAGCAATGGAGATGTGAGGACGAGAGTCTTTGCCTTCCAAAGTATGATACTGCTCTTTGTACGAGGTCATCCAAGCGCCATTGCGCTTGCCTGCTCGCGGGAAGAAGTCGGTGTATAGGAGGGCAACATAAGTGCTAGAGGCATCGGTTACCTCATAGGTTTGCACCTCAGGATGATACTTTTCTACAGTGTCGATAGCTGTGAAATGAAGACCATAGAGCTTTTGGGCAACGGCAAACATTCCTTGTACAGCTTGGTCAAGCGATAGGTAGGGCTTTAGTAGTTGGTCGTCAATCTGGTATTGTTGTTGTTTGAGTTTTTCGGCATAGTAAGCAAAGTCCCATTGTCGGAATTCGGGTAGCTGAGCGAAGTCTTGTAGTGTTTTTAATTCCTTTTGGGCTTTAGGGAGTACTTTTTCGAGTAAATCGTTTAAGAAAGTCATTACTTTGTCTGTACTCTCTGCCATTCTCTCTTCTAAGACCATTGCAGCATAGGAATCATAGCCTAAGAGTTGAGCACGTTCCTTGCGCAAGCGTACTATTTGGAGTACGTTGTCTTCGTTGTTGTGTGCAGAGGCTCCTACACACCGGCTGTGGTAGGCAGTGAAAAGTGCCTCACGCATTTGACGATCATCAGCATATTTCATCACGGCAGTGTACACAGGGAAGTCAAGGGTAAAAGCCCATCCTTCTTTTCCCTGCTGGGTAGCAACCTTTTTGGCCGCTGCTATCTCGCTTTCGGGCAATCCACTCAAACGTGCAGGATCGTTGACAAGATACCGGTACGCTTTGGTCTCAGCCAATACATTTTCAGAGAATTTTAGTTTAAGAGTAGATAATTCCTTGTCGATGGTGCGCAAGTGTTCTTTTTCCACTTCTGTAAGGTTGGCACCATTGCGAACAAATGCCTTGTAGGTTTTTTCGAGCAAAGTCTGTTGCTCAGGGAGCAAGGAAAGGTGCTCCTGTGCAGTGTATACTTGCTTTACTCTTGCAAAAAGTTTTTCGTTTAAGAAAATGTCGTTTTGGTGTTCGGTAAGCAGCGGCGAGATGCGCTGAGCTTCGGCTTGTAGGGTTGTGTTGGTCTCAGCACTGTTCAGATTGAAGAACATTGCACTGAGGCGACTTAAGGAGCGCCCCACGTAGGCCAAGGCGGCTACCGTATTTTCAAAGGTAGCCGCCTCGGTATTTTCAGCAATTGCTTTTAACTCTTCTTGGCTTTGGGCGATAGCTTCTTGTATGGCAGGAAGATAGTCGGTAGGGGCAAAGCGCGAAAAAGGGGCTGCCCCGTAAGGGGTGTTAAAATGCGTCATTTCTTACTTGTTGTCTTGCATTCCAAAAACTGACTGAAGTAGGGGGGTAGTACGTGCTGCTACATTGGTTCGGATATCCTTTTCTTTGTCGCCAATTTTTACAAAAAGACCATTGATAGCCTGTTGGGTAACATATTGAGAAAGGTTAGACTCTACAGGGTTTACAAAAGGAATTTGGTTGTACTTATTGATGATGTTCTCCCATACCTTATCTGCTCCTACTTGGGAAAGCGAAGCTTGTACCTTTGGTGCAAAAGCGCTGGCCAAGGCCGTAGAGGTAGTGTTTTTTAAATAAGTAGTTGCAGCAGTATTGTCGCCTTTAAGGATATTCATCGCATCGGTGAAGGTCATATTCTGGATAGCAGAGAGGAAGATAGGCTTTGCTTCGCTCACAGCACTTTCGGCCGCTTGGTTGAGCACTTTTAGCCCTTGGTCTGCTAAGGAGCTCAAACCAATAGAGCGGAGAGCTTTGTCTACTTTCTGAAGTTCCTCTGGCAAGAGGATGCGCACAGCTTGGTCTTTGAAAAATCCGCCGTCTTTGCTCAGCAGGTCTACTCCGCTACTCACCCCCAATTCTAAGGCCTGTTTAAGTCCGCTAGCCACGTTTAGAGTGCCTCCTTGAGAGGTGTTTGCTAATACTTGTTGCAATTCGTTGCAACTGTTTAGAGTGAAAGAGCCCATTGCTAAGAGCCCTAAAAGCATCATTTTTTTCATCGAATTCTTATTTTTAATTTGTTTTTAGTTTCTTGGTTTCTACGTAGATACTAAAGATAATAGCATACATAACAGGGAGCCCTGCTACAAAAAAACCCAATAGGGTAATCAGTCCTCCTATTAGGAGACAAATGAAAATAGGAAAGAAAGAGTGCATCACCCGTTCGTAGCTGTTGCGCATAGCTTCGAGCAGGCTTTTGTGTTCTATAATGAGGATAGGAATAGTGAGGCTAAACACTACACTGAGGAAAAGACTTAGGGCTACATTTAGTGTTGGGAAGCCTAAAAGTCCAAGAACTCCTCCCAATAGACTTCTGAGAGCAAACATCAAAAAAACGTATTGCAATAGGGCAGCAGTGTAGGAGGAACGGTAGTGGGCAAGAACATTCACAAAAGTAGGGAATTTGTTCTTGGTTACTCCATCGAAGTTTTGGTAACAACCTGCTGAAAAAGGGGTGATGATGCCATCAATCAGTAGCACAAAGAGCATCAGTTTAATCTGGAAACTGCCGCTAGCAAGTAATGCGTTCAGTTCTTCGGGAGAAGATAGTAGCGAAAAGAGTTCGGTTAGAGGGCGTTCAAAAATGATGGGCATCAGCCATACGTAGAGGAAGTAAATGACAGAGAACATAAGAATGCTGCCTATCCAATGCGTGAGAATGGCTCCGTGAAATAGCTCGTAAGCGTTCTTTAAAATATTCGTTATCTTCATTGTGTTAAAATGATTGGGTGAGTACAAAGTTGCCTCGGATAAGTTCTTCGTTCATTCCCTTGGCAAAGTGTTCTTTGTGGTATTTCAGTAGGTAAATTTGCTTTACATAGCGGCGTACTTTGTTGTAAAATAAAGCAGTAGGAGAGACTTCTCCTGTAATGTACAAGGCTACCTCTTCGGTATTAATGTTCAGTTGCTCAATCGAAAAGAGAATGTAGTACAAAAAGTCTTCAATAGTTTCATAACTAAAACGGTTAAAATAATAGAGTTTTTTGCCTCGGAACACTACAAAGTAGAATGATCCTACTTCAGCGTAGATGTACATTAGTTCGTAGGCGTGGCTGGCGTAGTGCTTTAGGAACATTTTCAGCAGGGCGGTAGCAAAATGCTGATAGTCAAAACGGCCATAGTAGGTAAGCAAAGATTGGTTTACTATACGGTTGGGTAGATAGGCATTGATGGTCTCTATGGGCAGGATTTTGTCAATTTCCACTGCTTGTGGAGGGACATCTCTTACATCTATGCTATACTTAAGGTATTGGATGGCTTGTTCTTTTTCTCCGTACAAGGCTTGAGGTATCAGAGCAAATAGAGGGGTGTTGTGCAATACTTTGATGTTGCTAAAGTCTTGCCTCAAGTCTTCTTCGGCCTGAATTACTAATTGCACTTCTCTGGAAACCTCTTCTTCGGTTTTGTAGCCGAAGTTCATAGGAAAATTGTAGATACTCTCTACGCACCCCAGTACTGGATTGAAGATACAAAAAGAAAGTCCATCCAAGTTTATTTGAATGGACAATTCTTTAAAGTTTGTCTCTAAAAAGTTACTGTTTTGCGATTTTTGCGTCATAAGAAGTTGGCCAGTTACCATTTACAGTAAGTTCATCAAGAGAGCCTACTTGAATGTTAGGTCCTTTTACATCTTCTACTGATGTTTTAGCAATTTCTTTGTTTACCAAGTCTTCGTCAAGGCCTACAAGCACATCTTTTTTAGGTACAAATACTTGGAAAACTGCTGATTTGATTTTGTTTTTGTCTACAATTTCTCCTGTTTTCATAGTGAAGAGTACAGTAGCATCGTTTTTGTTAAACTTAGGTACATAGCGCAAGTCTTTGTAACGATCAGAATCCTTAAACAATGAATCTTTTACTTTCACATAGCCCAGAGTGTCTATACGTACACCTTGGCGCATTACTTCGATGTTGAAAGTCTTGTCAAACGCTGTCCAGCTGGTATCGCGCTGAGAGGTGATTGTAAACTGAGCTGTTTCTACGAATTTGGTTAACTCATCAAAGTTATCGGCGTACTTGCCATTGATTTTCAGGTACGCATCTTGAACATTACGAATGTCTTTTAACTTTTTGATTACCTCGGTGTAACGCTCGGTTTTTTCTTCGTTAAACTGAATAGGACCTGTGATAGATCGGTAGATTAGGAAGCAGAAAATGAATCCTAATGCGTAAAATGCAATCTGTAAGATTATTTTTTTCATCGTTCTAATATTATAATTAATAATAAATTCTTTTTGATTGACTGATGTTGTGCAAAACTACAATCTTTTTTTGAAACTAAAAAATTTATTTTAACTTTTTTTTATAACTTTGCACTCATCACACTTTTTGCAATGAACGAAAATTCCTTTTTAAGTGCGCTATTGGCTGCTTTCCGCTATAGTCCGACACCTTCTCAATACTCTGCCTTACAGTTGATTACTCATTTTCTTCTCAATAGGAATCTTTCTGAGAACCTCTTCCTTCTCAAAGGTTTTGCAGGCACAGGAAAAACTTCTATTACGAAAGCGTTAATGGCCTGTTTGCCCCTCATTCAGCATCAAGCGGTGCTGCTTGCTCCTACGGGTAGAGCCGCAAAAGTGATGGCTTCTGTTGCCAAAAAGCAGTCTTTCACCATTCACAAGTTTATTTACTACCACAAATCTAATGCCAATGATGAGGCTATGCGCCTTCGACCCAACAAATTTCAGCGTACTTTGTTCATAGTGGACGAAGCCTCAATGATTTCGAATAGTGGAGGGGCTTTCCAAAATGCACTATTGGACGACCTAATGCGTTTTGTGTACAGTGGCAAGGACTGTAGTTTGCTTTTCATTGGTGATGTGGCGCAGCTTCCTCCCGTAGGGACGCACCTCAGCCCTGCCCTGGATGCAGACTATCTGACTTACCACTATCAAAAGCAAGTGATAGAAACGGAACTAACCGATGTGGTACGTCAGCGCAGAAAGTCGGGTATTTTGCGCAATGCAACTCGGTTGCGCAAAAAGGTGCTTTCTGGAACCTTCAGTGCTCCGTTTTTGTTTCGTCTTTCTTCGGGAGCAGACTTGCAGTGGCTTACTAATGGAGAAGAAGTGCAAGATGCTCTTTTTGAAGCTTATCAGGAATATGGTGCTGACGAGACAGCTGTGATAGTCCGCTCTAATAAGCGTGCCGTGGGCTGGAATAACCAAATACGCCACTCTATTTTGGACATTGAGGATGAGATAGCTGCAGGCGACCTACTAATGGTTGTGAAAAATAACTACTTCTGGAGCAAAGATCTCCCTCAGCTGAACTTCATTGCTAATGGCGACACGCTGGAGGTGCTACACCTCTATGCGTTTAGAGAGTATTATGGATTCCGTTTTGCAGAGGCTTCGGTGCAACTGATAGACTACCCAGAGCTATTGCCTTTTGATACGGTTATCCTTTTGGACACCCTTCGCAGCGAGGCTCCTGCTCTTACGCCTGCCCAAAGTCAGATGCTGTATGAGGAAGTGCTAGCCGACTATCAGGACGAACCTACTGCTTCGGCTCAGTACCAAAAGGTTAAAGAAAATCCTTTCTACAATGCCCTACAAGTGAAGTTTTCATATGCCATCACTTGCCATAAGAGTCAAGGGGGGCAATGGGATGCTGTGTTTGTTGAAAAACCTTATCTTCCTGATGACTACGTGATAGATGAGAGCTACTATCGCTGGCTCTACACTGCTCTTACTCGTGCCAAACAGAAGGCTTACCTGATAGGTTTTCCTCAAGAAGATTTTGAGTAGATGTTAGCTTCTAAATCTTCTGATATGTTATTAGTTCTCCCACTCTAATAGTCGTCTTTCTCCACTGATTTGCTGAATGTCGGTAATATCTTGCGACATTTCTATCACTCCTTTGTAGTTTTTGTCTTTGTCGCGTACAGCAAAGTAGCGCACATAGATGAGGCGGCCGCGATAGTTGAACCAGAAGTTTGCTTCGTTCTGTGTGCCTGCGCGGAAGTTTTCTACAATTTTCAAGACTGTTCCTACACTCTTAGGAGGATGGCAGAATTTTACTTCGCGCCCTATGATGCCTGCGCTACGTGGGAAGACACGCTCCTCGCCGCGATTGTAGAAAATTACACGGTCGTGTTCGTCTACAAAGGTGATGTCTATGGGGAGTGTTTTTAGCAATAGATTTACTTGTTCCACCGTCATATATCCCTCGTCGTAGTGCGCTGCCTCGGGAGCAAAGTTTACATCGGTACGGCGTACAGTGTCCATTGCGGGGTGTACATAGTTATCTTCTTCTGAAGGTTTTTGTGGGAAAGCTGGCGGGGTTTCTTTCAGCATCCAACCTATCTCTTCTTCGCCTGCCCGCATTTCTATCCAATCTTCTTCGGTGAGCAAGTCTAAAGCATTAGGGAAAAGTATGTTGGCTTCTACGCTGAGCAATCTCCCTAAGTTCTCTTCAATGTAACGCACATTGCGCTGGGCGGCATCTAAATCTTTTTCTTCTAAGTTTTTGCGCACTAAGCGGAACATATCGCGAATGGTGTCGTGGAATGACCACATATTCTGCGATGGGTTTGTCCATCCTCTCATCTCTAAGAATGGGAATAGTTGGTTTTCTTTGCGAGCAAAGTGTTTTTCGACTGTAGCCAAGTGGTTAAACACATTGTAGAAGGCTTGGTAATCGGTATGAGGGTCAAGGGCTAAAAGTTCGTCCATTAGTTTTTCAATAAGTTCTGCTTCAAGCAGATAGGTATGTACGGGGTGCCCTTCGGGTAAATTTTGATACATAGTAAATTAGGTATTTAAAAGGGCAAAGTTATAAAAAAGAGTTGAAAGTCCCAAGTTTTGTTGAGGGGTAGAATAAAAATTGAAATCTAACACCGATCCTAAAAGCAAGGCTTTATGTTTTACTTTTTCTATTTTTGGAACTTATAGGTTGGGCTTTTAAAGAGGGAGCGATAAGGTTGTTCTTTTGTTGGGAGTGCGAGCCGCACGGGCGACAGTGAAAGGGAATGGAGGAGTATTTGGTAGTTTTTTTATTAGGGTTAAAAATCACTGTTTCTGCTATTTAACGAATTCTTAAAAATATTTTCCTTTCTTTATTCTTGTTAGTTATTAATTATTTCTTACTTTTGCCGCCGTCTCATAAGGGGTGCTGTAACAAGCTGAGATTATACCCATAGAACTTGAGCGGGCAATGCCGCACAAGGAATGAAACTAAGCAGTGGCTTGTTTTTGCTTTTTGGGTAGCAGGAACAAGCTCTTTTTTTTATAACCACGCCAAATAATTACCTCTTTTATTTGTGAAATAACCTATTTTTTTTAAATGAAAAATGTACTTTTGTACACCGCGCTCGGCATCACTACCTTCGCCGCTGCGCAACAAGCTGAGTTGCCATTGGACTCTTTAACTAAGCCTATCCAGCTAGATGAAGTGCTGGTATCTTCTGTAAGGGCTACACACAAAAATCCTGTAACTTTCTCCAACCTCTCTAAGAAGGAGATTAAAACTAAGAATTTCGGTCAGCAGTTGCCGCTGTTGCTCAACCAATTGCCCAATGTGGTTTCTTACTCTATGGACGGTTCGGGCTTTGGTAGCAGTGGGATGTATGTGCGGGGTTCTGACCTTTATCGCACTAACGTAACTATCAACGGGGTGCCCTTAAACGATAGTGAATCGCAAGGCGTCTTTTTCTACAACTTGTCTGACTTTGCAGCTTCGGCTGAGAGTATCCAATTGCAACGTGGGGTAGGTACCTCATCTAATGGGGCAGGGGCTTTTGGAGCAAGCTTGAATGTCCTTACTGATGCGGTACAAGAGAAGGCTTCGGGCGAGTTGGCTAACTTTTATGGAAGCTACAATACGCACAAACACAGTCTTAAACTTTCGACAGGGAAACTGAATGACCGCTTTGAGCTCAGTGGTCGTTTTTCGGTTATCAAGAGTGATGGATACCGCGACCGCGCTTCGTCTGACCTCAAATCGTACTTCTTACAAGGAGCTTATGCTTATGGGGGTACACTCATCAAAGGGCTTGTGTTTGGCGGAAAACAGCGTGTGTACATTGCTGAATATGGTATTGACAAGGCTACTTTGGACTCTGACCGCCGTTACAACCCTTCTGGGAAATATAAAGATGCCTTAGGTAATACTCGTTTCTACAACAACGAAACTGACAACTACCAACAAGACCACGCTCAGTTGCACTGGACACAACAGTGGAGCCCATACTGGAGCTCTCAGTTGTCTTTTCACTACACAAAAGGGAAAGGTTATTGGGAGAATTACGAAGAGACTCCTTATACTTGGGTAGGATTGCCTTCTTTGGGTAATGACGCTAAAGGCGAAGAAAAAAAGGCTTACATCATTCATCAACAGGGGTTGAACAATGACTTCTGGGGAACTACTTTCTCGGCTAACTATCGCAAAGAGCAATGGAACCTTTTGGTAGGTGGCGCTCTGAACCGCTATGAAGGGGCACACATCAAGGACTTGTTATGGGCAGAAAAGGCTTTCCTTGCCTATCAGCAGAATTATGCCTATGAGGGACTTAATACTAAAGAAGAGGCTTCTGGTTTTGCTAAACTTACTTATGACCTAAATGACCATTGGAGTCTTTTTGCCGATGCGCAACTACGCCACGTGAACTATGAGTCTAAAAAATACAAGGTAAACGACCCGCTTACGTTCTTTAACCCTAAAGTAGGGGTAACCTATTCGCCTAATGAACGCAATAGTTTCTATTTTTCTTACGGACGTGCTAGCAAAGAACCTAATCGTTCGGACTACAAGGAGTATGCTAAAGCCTTGAAAAAAGAGCCGACCACCGCTAAACCATTGGCTGAAAAGCTCAATGACTTTGAATTAGGTTGGAGACTTCGCACAGAAAAACTTATCTTGAATCTGAATGGGTACTATATGGCTTACAAAGACCAGTTGGTACTCACAGGACAGCTGAACAAGACAGGTTATGCTTTGCGCGAAAATGTAGGGGATAGCTACCGTACAGGGATAGAAGTGGATGCTGTAGTGCCTTTGTCAGCACAATGGGTATGGCAGCCTAATGTGGCATTGAGCAAGAACATTACTAAGAACTATCGTACTGTGAGCAAGAAGAAAGTAACTGAATGGGGGGATACGGCTATCTCTTATTCGCCTAGTGCAGTGATAGGAAACACCATCAGTTTTTTGCCTATAGAGCGCTTTCAGATAAGTTTGATTTCTAAATATGTAAGCCACCAATATGCTGATAACACTCAGCGTGATGAGACTAAGTTAGACGCTTATTTTGTGAACGATTTGAGTTTGCAATATGAGTGGAAACCTAAAAGTACCTTTAAACAAGTACTTTTCTCGGTGATGGGTAACAATATTTTCAACGCTAAATACAGTGCCTATGCGACTTACTACGGAGAAATGTACTATATTCCTGCTGCTGAAGCTAACTTCTTGGCTGGAGTAACTCTCTCGTTTTAATTAAGTAGCTATAGAATAGTGAAAGGTAAAAACCGCAATACAAAGCGGTTTTTACCTTTTATTTTTTAATAAGTCTTTCGAAGGTGTAGGAATAGGCGTGCCGCTCGTCGGGGGGAAAGGTTTCGGTTGAAGCGAGCTCCCACGTGGTGTCGAGCTCAGGGAAGAAGACGTCGGCTTCGGGGAAAGAATGGTGTACCCGCGTGAGCTCAATAGCACTGGCGTAGGAGAGGGCTTGTGCATAAATCTCTCCGCCTCCTATAACGTAGGGATTAGAGTCTATACCAGCTGCTATGCCTAGGGCTTCGGGCAGCGAATGCGCTACGTACACCCCTTGTGGTACGAGATAGTCCTCTTGGCGTGTGATGACGATGTGGGTGCGCTGCGGCAGGGGTTTGGGGAAGGTCTCGAATGTCTTCCGCCCCATAATGATACAATGGCCTGTAGTAAGGCTTTTGAAATGTTTAAAATCGTTGGGAAGGTGCCAGAGGAGTTGGCTCCCTTTGCCAAGGGCGTTGTCCTCGCCTGCTGCGGCAATTAGGGTTATCATAGGGGGGCGTTTAAGAGAGTGTATTTTGTGTGGATTGCTCAGCAGCTAATTCCTTTTGAGCTTGTTCTTTTTGCTGTGCGAAATCGCGCTCTACTGCTGCTTCCATCTTGATGAGTTTCTTTTGCTGTGCAGCTATTAATTGTTCACGTTGTTTTTCTCGCCAAGCCTTTCCTAAAAAGGGATGGAATATGAATACGTCCATTGCGTGCCAACACCACAAGAAGAGCCAAAGGAGGCCTGCCCAGAGGTACCAGTCGTAGGTTACTCCATAGTCTAACACTTTGTTGGCTACAAAGAAGAAAACGAAGCCTAAAAGCATTGCAAAGAAATGGAGATAAAGCAATCTTTTTTGCTTTATACGGCGTTCGGCATTTTTGAAAAGTTCGTATTGTTCGGGAGTAAGTTGGGTGTCTGTCATTGCTTTTTGATTTAGTATTAGGCTGCAAAAGTACTAAAAGGAATGATAATGAGCAATTAATTGGGGTGAATTTTAGTTGGAGTGGGCTAACGAGGGTGCTAGTGGGATTGTATTGTTGTGCTTTGTAGCAAAAGGGGCGAGCTCTACGAGCTCGCCCCTTTTGCTGGAAAAGAAGTTTAGTATCTCTTTATTTTCCTTTGAAAATGAGTGTGTTTGGAAGCTATTTTTTCCTTTTTATGGCTTCTTCCCAATAGGCTGCAAAGTATTTGTGGCTTTCCTGGGTTGTGATGCCTCCTGCGGTGGGTTGTGGGCTTCGGTTGTTTTCTAACATCTTGCTGACTGCTTCGTCAAGGGTTTCGGCTAACATTAGGGCTTGTTTGTTGTGCCTTGTGTGGCCTAAGTGCTCTAATGAGGCTCCTAATGCTAGGTATTCTCCCATAGAGTCCCAAGCGAAATGTCCCTCTTTTTCGTATTGCTCGACTAGCTTAGGTGCTGTGCCTCCTGCGCCTGTTTCGAACAGTCGGCCGCCATTCATCAAGGGGACAATAGAGAGTACTTTGGCACTGGTGCCCAATTCGAGAATAGGGAACAGGTCGGTTAGGTAGTCGCGTAGGACGTTTCCTGTTACTGATATGGTGTCTTCTCCTGCTTTGGTGCGCGTTAGGGTGAGTTGCATTGCTTCTTCTGGCGATAGTATTTGCAGGTCTAAATGTTCTGTGTTGTGTTCTTTTAGATAAGCTGTTACCTTTTTGATGAGTTGTGCATCGTGGGCTCTTTCGGGGTCAAGCCAGAATATTGCGGGGGTATGTGTGAGTTGTGCTCTTTCTACGGCTAACTTGACCCAGTCGCGTATGGGGGCATCTTTGGTTTGGCACATACGCCAGATGTCGCCTACGGCTACTTTGTGTTGCAGGTATACTTTTCCTTCTTGGCCTATTACTTTTACTGTTCCTGCTTCTTTTATTTCAAAGGTTTTGTCGTGCGAGCCGTACTCTTCTGCTTTTTGAGCCATTAGTCCTACGTTGGCTACTGAGCCCATTGTGGCGGGAGAGAAGGCTCCGTGTGCTTTGCAGAAGTCTATTACTACTTGGTAGATGCGGGCGTAGGTGCTGTCGGGCAATACGGCTAAGGTGTCGCGTAGGGCTTGGTTGCGGTCGTACATTTTGCCTCCGTTGCGAATCATTGCGGGGATGGAGGCGTCTACTATTACATCGTTGGGGAAGTGTAGGTTGGTGATTCCCTTTTCACTATTTACCATAGCTATATCGGGGGCTTTTTTCCAAGCTTCTTCAAATGCTTTTTCTATTTCTTGTCGGGGTGCTGTGGGGAGTGTGCTAATTTTGTTGAGTACATCGGAAAGGCCGTTGCGGGCGTTTATGCCTATGGCTTGGAAGGTTGCGCGGTGTTGCTCCCATAGGGGTGCGAAGAATGCTTCTACTGCTTCGCCAAATAGGATGGGGTCGGAGACTTTCATCATTGTGGCTTTTAGGTGAAGGGAGAAGAGTAGGTCTTCGGCTTTGGCTTTGGCTACTTGTTTTTGGTAGAATGCTTGTAGGGCTTTGTGCTGCATCAGGGTGGCATCGATTATTTCGCCTGCTTGTAGGGGGAAGGGGGCTTTTAGGATTTGCTTTTCTCCTTTTTCATTTTCTAATACGATGCGCACGGTGTCGGGGTGTGGGAGTGTTACGGATTGTTCGTTGTGGTAGAAGTCTCCTTCTGACATTGTGGCTATGGCGGTTTTGGAGGTGGGTGTCCATTTGCCCATAGGGTGTGGGTGTGCTTTGGCGTAGGCTTTTACTGCTTTTGGTGCGCGGCGGTCGGAGTTTCCTTCGCGCAGTACGGGGTTTACGGCGCTTCCTTTGAGTTGGTCGTAGCGTGCTTTGATTTGCTTTTGGGTTTCGGTGTTGGGTGTATCGGGGTAGTCGGGTAGGGGGTATCCTTGGGCTTGCAATGTGGCTATGGTGGCCTTCAGTTGTGGTAGTGAGGCGCTGATGTTGGGCAGCTTGATAATGTTGGCTTCGGGGCGTTGTATTAGCTGGGAGAGCTCGGACAGGGCGTCGGGTACGCGCTGTTCGGGTGTTAGGAAGTCGGGGAAGGCTGCTAGGATGCGGGCGCGTAGTGAGATGTCTTTGACTACGAATTCGATGCCTGCGGGGTTGCAAATGCGCTGGAAGATGGGTAGTAGTGATTGGGTGGCCAACAAGGGGGCTTCGTCGGTTAGGGTGTAGATGATTTTTTCCATAGGGTTGGGTTTTTAAAGTTAATGTTTTTTACTGTGCAAAAATAGGTTTTTTGTTTTTATTTTCCAAATGTTGTGTTTGTTTTTTTTGGGTTGGGTGTGAAGTGGGGTTGGGTGTGGTATGAGCTGGGCGTGGGGATTGTTGGTTGTTTTTTCTGTTTTTGGGTTGTTTTATAGGAATGTGGTTTTTGGTGTAGATGGGTGTTTTGTCCGACTAAGCTCCGACTAAGCTCCGAGATGTGTCCGACTAAGCTCTGACAGAAATTTTTTCTTTTTTGCAGTATTTGATTGTGGGTGGGTTGGTAGGGTCTTTTTTTGTTTGTGATTGGTGGCGATGTGGGAAGTGCTATTATGGACTTTGCCAAAGACTATGGCCTGATAGGGGGTTGGGTCTTTGGCAAAGTGGGGGTGCGAGGATGTGCTGGTGTGTTTTGGGCTTAAGGGCAAGATTTTTCTTTTACTTGTTTTTCTTTAGGCAGATATAGGCGTATTTTTGCTCTTTGACAGCGGTAGACGGTTCCTTGTTTTAGGGTGAAACTTTCGGGGATGGTTATTTGGTTGTCTGTTATGAGAAGGGGGAGCTGGAGTGCTTGGGCGTTGTGGCGTGCCTCGGTGTAGGAACGGCCGTTTGCTTTTTTGGTGATTAGCAGATAGGGTTGTGCTTCTTGGGTAGGGAATGTGCCTTCGAATTGGTTGAAGTCTTTGATGTCGATTCTGTCTGGGAGTAGGTTGATTGTATTGATGTCGAAGGCTTTGTTTTGTATACATACTTTTAGTGTGTCGGCAGTGGATGGCAGTGGTATTCGCTGTTCTACTTGTGCGGTGCTGACGAAATCTCTTGCGGTGCTTGCGGCTACTGCGAAGAAGCCCAAGCAACCTAGCACTAGTGCTAATACGTTGGCCACGATCCATCCTTTGGGTGTTTTGAAGTCTTTGGTGAAGAGCTTTAGGCTGACTAGCAGGAGTATAGAGATGGGGAACAGGGACATCAGGATGGCTGCCAAGAATAGGATGCTGCGCTGCCATAGGGTGGGCAGTAGGTATGGGAGTAGGTCTGTGAGGTAGAATATTGTGAGGTTTCCTGCTAGGCTGATGCCAAATAGGCTCATCAGTACTGCGACTAATGCTAGAAGGAGTTGTAGGGCGATGATGGCGGCGATGAAATAGGCTAATGCTTTTAGTAGTATCCAGCCGAGGTTTGCGTGGGTGCTATGGGGGGCATCGGAGGGTTGCTGATGGGTTGTGCTGTTCTCTTGGATGGGTGGCTCTTCGGAGACTAAGGATAGTAGGGCGTAGAGCAGGCAAAGAAGTATGCCTATTTTGGCTTTCAGCATAAATCCTAACAATATGACTGTGAGGTATCCGATGCGCAACCAAGTGCTGTTTACTTGTAGGTATTGTGCTAACCCGCCGAACACGCCTGCTATTTTTCTGTCGGTACGGCTACGCATCCAAGTGTGTCGCATTGGTGGGGTGTTTTTGAAGTTTGAAAGGGTGCTGACGGTAACAGCTGTTCTTTTCATTTCGAGCTTTTCGGTATTGGTGCGTGCTGGGGGTACTACGTACCAGAAGATGATGTATAGGCCTACGAGTAAGGCGCTCAGTGAGATGCCTCCTTTTAGGCTTCCGAAGGAGAACAGGGATATATTGAGCCAAAGGACTCCTATGAACAGGAGCCGTACGAGGGTAACTTCCCAACCGAAGTAGTAGCTTACGCCAGAGAGCACGCCTCCGAGCTTTTTGCCTTCGAGGTCTCGGTATAGTTTTCTCGGGGTGTTTTGGGTAGGAGGTTGTGGTTGGGCTTCGTCGGCTTCGTCGATGTATTGGTCGGGTCTTCCTAAGACTTTCATTAGGTAGGCGACTTCTAATGCTGTGGCGACTTCTTTGTTTTTGAGTTGGCTTTTGAGCAGTTCGGCCATACGCAACTCGATGTCGTATAGGATTTCGTCGCAATCATCGTTGTTGCTTAGGTATGTTCTGACTTGTGCTAGGTAGTCTTGCAGGTTTTTAAGGGCGGCTTCTTCCATTAAGAAGGAAAAGCCCCCTAGGCTGATGTTTTTAATTTTATCCATAGGTCAAATAAGTTTATCAATAATCGTTTGTAATTCTTTCCAAGCTTTTTGGAGTTCGTTCAAGAAGGCTTTTCCTGTAGGGGTGAGTACGTAATACTTTCGCGGGGGGCCTTCGGTAGATTCTTTCCATTGGTAGCTGAGCAGTCCGTTGTTTTTCAGTCGTGTAAGTAGGGGGTATAGGGTGCCTTCTACTACTGCCATATTGGCTTCTTTCAAGACCTCGATAAGGTCTGAGACGTATGCTTCGCCCCGCTTATCAATGGCAGCGAGGATGCACATCTCTAAGATGCCTTTGCGCATTTGCGTTTTAATTTTTTCAGTATTAAATGCTTCCATAAATGTTTTTTTTAAGATGAATAGATGCCGGCCAGCACACTCGTTAGTCATCAGGTGTAAGGACTAAATGACGACGCAAAGGTAATGCAAAATAAGTTACTATGCAATACATAGTACCGTAAAAGTGTATAGATATTTTTTAGGAGGAGGTTGGGGTGGTGCTTAATAGGTTGGTATTCAGTGTGAAATAGGTGGTAAAGAAGTGCAGGGAAAAAGAGGGAGGTGCCGTAGCAATTTGGGGAAAGGTGCCGTTGTGGGGGGTAGGAGCTTTTGTAGGCCTTAGCAAAGTTTGTCTGGCATTGAGCGTTTTTTTCAATACAGATGGCTGGCAAAAAGAGCCTTGTTTTTTTTGCTGTGAACGCTGTGTGTAACATTGCTATTTAAAAAAGATTTTGTATCTTTGCCCCGAGATTGCGCCATTAGCCCATTGCTAATGGACAAATTACAAAGATTATGGCACGAATATTGACAGGCATACAGAGCACAGGGACTCCACACTTAGGAAATATATTGGGAGCAATACGCCCTGCGGTGCAGATGGCATCTGACCCTGCGAATGAATCTTTTTTGTTCATCGCCGATATGCACTCTCTAACACAGATTAAGAATGGCGAGGAGCTTCGCGCTAACACTTATAGCGTGGCTGCTACTTGGTTGGCTTTTGGCTTGGATACAGAAAAGGTAACTTTCTATAGGCAGAGCGATGTTCCTCAAACCGCTGAACTCTCGTGGTACCTATGCTGCTATTTTCCTTATCAACGACTTACTTTAGCCCACTCTTTTAAGGACAAGATGGACTACTTGCAAGATGTAAATGCGGGTCTGTTTACCTATCCTATGCTGATGGCGGCTGACATTTTGCTGTATGATGCGGAAGTGGTGCCTGTGGGCAAAGACCAGTTGCAGCACTTGGAAATCACCAGAGATGTGGCTTCGCGATTTAATCACCAAATGGGAGAGACCTTTGTGCTTCCACAAGCGAAGATAGAAGAGCAAGTGATGATAATACCAGGTACTGATGGGCAAAAGATGAGCAAGTCTCGCAACAACTTCATCAATATTTTCTTGCCAGAAAAGCAACTGCGCAAGCAGATAATGGCTATCCCTACTGATAGCACTCCTCTGGAAGCACCGAAAGACCCTGAAAACTGCCACGTGATGCGCCTTTACAGGTTATTGGCTTCGGCTGAGCAAATACGAGCAATGGAAGAGGCTTACCGCGCAGGAGGTTATGGTTTTGGACAAGCCAAACAAGCACTTTATGAATTGATATTGGAACAATTTGCTGCACCTCGCGAGCGTTACACTTACTATATGACACACTTAGACGAGCTGGAAGCTATCCTAAAAGCAGGAGCTGCCAAAGCGCAGAAAGTAGCTACAGCAACCTTACAACGCGTGCGTGCTAAAATAGGATACTAAGATATGAAACTGAAAGCTGGCGTTCTGGGAGCAGGACATTTAGGGAAAATACATTTGCGATTGCTCAACCAATCGGAGCAATACGAGTTGATGGGCTTTTACGACCCCGATGAGGCGAATGCTCAAAAGGTAGTACAAGAGTTTGGTTACCACCGCTTTGACAGCATAGAGGCACTGATAGCCGCTTGCGAAGTAGTGGATGTGGTAACTCCTACCTTATTTCACTTTGCTTGTGCTGAGAAGATTATCAAGGCAGGGAGACACTTATTTATAGAAAAGCCTATCGCTACAACGGTGGAAGAGGCAGAAGCCATCATCGCCTTGGCTAAGGAATACAAAGTAAAAGGGCAGGTAGGACACGTAGAGCGCTTTAACCCAGCTTTTTTGGCAGTACGCGAGCAGATACACGAGCCGATGTTTATAGAAGCACACCGTTTGGCAGAGTTTAATCCGAGAGGTACCGATGTGCCTGTGGTATTAGACTTAATGATTCACGACATAGATGTAATTCTGAGCGTGGTAAAGTCGAAAGTGAAACATATTTCGGCCAGCAGTGCAATGGTCATTAGTCATTCTCCGGATATTACCAATGCGCGAATAGCGTTTGAAAACGGCTGTGTGGCCAACTTGACGGCTAGTCGCATCTCAATGAAGAATATGCGCAAGACGCGCTTTTTCCAAAAAGATGCTTACATTTCGGTAGACTTCTTGGAAAAGAAAGTAGAGGTAGTGAAGATGAAGGAAGCACCAGAGGTGCCTGGAGACTTTGATATGATTCTGCAAAACGCAGAAGGAGAGCGTCGTCAGATTTACTTTGAACACCCTGAAATACATAACAACAACGCTATATTGGACGAGCTGGAGGCCTTTGCCGAGGCTATTCGCACCGATAGCACACCAAGAGTAACCTTGGAGCAAGGCACAGAAGCTCTACGTGTAGCTAAACAAATTCTGAGTTTATGAAACACCTCATCCTATTATGGTTGTGTGTAGTAGTTGCTATTCCGCTATACGCACAGTCGACTACTGAGTTTAAAATCAGGTACGAGACCTTTATTAAGGGAGATATTAAGGTGATAGGCAACAATATCCTAAACCGAAAGGATAAGTTGGCGAGCCCTAATGTGCCTTACAACGACCGTACCCAGAAAGCCAAACTCAACGACGAGTTTGATATGCAGTACATTGATATTGACAATGACCCGACAACATTCTCCTCAAGTAGTGCCCGTTTTAACTACGACGGTACAGGAGGAAAGATAGCCTATGCAGGTTTGTACTGGTCGGCTACTTATCCTTATGCAGCAGGAGTGTTGCGCGGCACTAAGAATATTCCTACCGATAAGCACAAGGAAGACGCTAGTATGGTGAAGTTTAAAACTCCCGACACAGGGGAGTACGTGCTGGTAGACGGAGAGCTCATCTTTGACGGTAGTGCCGATGAACCACTTAAGAATTCTGCTCCGTATGTGTATTATGCTAATGTAACTAACCTTTTGGCATCGGCTACTAAGGTACAAGGCGACTATACGGTAGCGAATGTACGTGCTGCCTTGGGACAAGTGGAAGGAGGTTCGGCTGCTGGTTGGGCTTTGGTTTTGGTATATGAGAATCCCGATAGCAATGTGAAGAAAATCATTACCTATGATGGCTTCTCGGCAATTACTAATGAGGCTGCCAAGACTTTTGCTTTCAGCGGCTTTAAAACACCCGAAGAAGGGGAATTCAAAACTCGTATAATGGGGGTAACACTAGAAGGGGACTTCAATATGGCAGGCGATAACGTTTCGGTAACAGTACCTGCGAGTGATAAAACAGTATCGTTAGAGAGCAAGGTACGCCCTGCGCAGAACTTTTTTAACAGCAGTATCAATATCAATGATGATTTTGTAACAGCCCGCAACCCTGCCAGCCAGAACACCTTGGGCTTTGACATTTTTCGCCTAGACCTCAAGAATGAGAATCAAGAGTTTATTCCGAACAATGCAACTTCGTTAGACTTGAACTACACCCGTAGCCGAGACCGTTACTATTTGTTTTTAACCGCATTGGAGATAGAAAACAACCCGAAAGAGATTACACAGCTGCACCGAAGTACAAGGGTAACTAAACTGAAAGCAGCAGATACTGAGAAAGGTTATTATGTGATAGTAGGAGTTTTCTTGAATATCAATAATGTGAACAATAGGGTAGAGGAGATGAAGAAGTGGGGTTATGAAACAAAAGTGTATTACAATCGCGATCAAGTCTTAAACTTTATCTATGTAGACCGTTACGACAAGTACGAAGATGCGATGAGCAAAGTAGAAGAGATACGGCAAAATACCGAGATTCCCGACCCGTGGATTTTGGATGTTGCCAACTATGAGTAGCTAATAATGTTAGTAAAAGATAATCAAGCAGCCTTACATCGGGGGGAAGTGCTCCCCCTGATGGAGGCTTTTTATTCCTTGCAAGGAGAAGGAGCCTATCGCGGTTCAGCAGCCTACTTTATCCGCTTGGGCGGTTGCGATGTAGGGTGCCATTGGTGTGATGTAAAAGAGAGTTGGCCAGCCGAGGCACACCCTTTAGTGCCAGTGGAAGAGATAGCAGAAGAAGCTTTGCGACACTCTAAGACTATTATCATCACTGGGGGAGAGCCGCTGATGTGGAACCTCTCTCCGCTAACACATCGTTTGCGCAATGGTGATGCGCGCATTCACTTAGAAACTTCAGGGGCACATCCGCTCTCTGGCGACTGGGATTGGATATGTCTCTCGCCTAAAAAAAGGAAGCTACCCACCGAAAGTATACTCCACAGTGCCGATGAGCTGAAAATGGTGGTTTATAACCATCACGATTTTCTCTTTGCAGAGGCAATGGCCGAACAGGTTTCGCCTGACTGTATGCTTTTTCTGCAACCAGAATGGAGCAAGCGAGAGTTAATGATGGGCGAAATAGTAGCCTATGTAATGGCACACCCCCAATGGAGGGTGTCGCTGCAAATGCACAAATATTTGGATATTAGATAACAATGAAAGACCTTTTCGGACAAGCAATGTGGGACTACCAGCACGGGCAGTACACCGAAGACCTCAAAACTGAGACTACTATCTCTGAGGAAGACGACTTGCCAGTGTCATACCTTTTTCGTACTTTTGCACAGATGCCTCCTTTAGAGCAACAAGCTTTGCAGTTGGCGCGTGGCAGGGTATTGGACGTAGGTTGTGGGGCTGGAGTACACGGTCTTTACCTGCAAAACGAGCGTGGGCTTGAGGTGCATTCTATCGACCTCTCTCCAAAAGCTATAGAGGTGTGCCACCTGCGAGGGCTTCGCAATGCTGAGGTTCAAGATGTATGGCAAGCAAAAGGACAGTATGACACGATTCTACTGCTGATGAATGGTGCAGGAATGTGTGGACGACTGAAACAAATGGGTGCTTTCTATACTCACCTAAAGACACTTTTGGCTGAAGGAGGACAAATTCTCACAGACTCGTCTGACCTTCTCTATATGTTTGACCAGCATCCCGATGGGAGCTATGAGGTGCCATTGTACTTTGACTATTATGGCGAGGTGGACTACATAGTGCGCTACAAAGGGCAGGAAGAAGCACCTTTCCCGTGGTTGTACGTTGATTACAACACGCTGCAAAATGTGGCACACGCGGTAGGGTTAGACTGCGAACTATTGGCCGAAGGAGAGCATTTTGACTATCTTGCACGGTTGTCGCACTAAGGCTCCTAGGTCTATTGCAAACGTAAATCAATTTTTTAAAGTTCATAATTAATGAAAAGAACATTTCTTTGGGTTGCTGCGGCAGCCTTGTTGTTAGTAGGTTGTCGTACCTCTCAGCAGATAGCAGGAGCCGATGTAGCTCCTACTGTACTTCCTACTGAAAAACACTGGAACGAAGAGGCCTTAAAAGGTTGGCCTCACCAAAGTTTCAAACAGAGCGTCCCTGGGCTCAACCTTCCTGAGGCTTATGCCTTGCTCAAAGGGCTTACTCCCAAAAAGGTGATTGTAGGCGTAGTAGATTCGGGCGTGGATATTGAGCACGAAGACCTTAAAAACAACGTTTGGACAAACACTAAGGAGATTCCTAACAACGGCATCGATGACGACAAAAATGGTTATGTTGATGACATACACGGTTGGAACTTCTTGGGCAATATCACTCAAGCTGCTACTGAGATGACCCGCATCTATGGCAGCAAAGACACTAAGAATCCAGACTATGCTCGTGCTAAAGAAGCCTATGAGAAAGAAGTTGCTGAAGTGAAACGAAGCAAAGAAGCCTACGAGCGTTTGGTGCAAACGATTGCTTTCATTCAGCCTGAGATGGCTAAATTGGTAGGCAAACAGAACTTTACTGCTGAAGATATTGAAAAAGCTACCCAAGGGAAACAATACGATGAGCGTACCTCTCAGATGATTGAGTTTATGAAAGAACTCCTTGGAAAAGCAGATAACATTGAAGACCTAAACAAAGAAGTAGCTGAAGGTGTTGAATACTTCGATACCAAAATGAAGTATCACTTGAATACTACTTTTGACCCTCGTAAAGACATCCTAAAAGACGACGAGAATGATTTCACCAAGAAAAATTACGGCAATAACAATGTAATAGGCCCAGATCCTAAAGAAGCCCTACACGGTACTCACGTAGCAGGTATCATTGGTGCTGTACGCAACAACGGTATCGGAATGGATGGTGTGGCCGACAATGTTTGGATTATGGCAGTACGCGCTGTACCCGATGGCGACGAGTACGACAAAGATATTGCTCTTGCCTTGCGCTATGCTGTTGATAACGGAGCTAAAGTGATAAACACAAGTTTCGGAAAAGGTTTTTCTCCTCACAAAGAATGGGTTTACGAGGCTATCAAATACGCAGCTTCTAAAGATGTACTCATCGTAAATGCTGCAGGAAACGACTCTCAAGATATTGATGTGAACGAAACCTATCCTAATGATGAGGTTAATAAAAAAGAAATCTCAGATACTTTCCTTACTGTAGGTGCTTTGAACTACGAGTACGGCGAAAACTTAGTAGCCTCTTTCTCTAACTACGGCAAACGTAATGTCGATGTTTTTGCACCAGGGGTGAAGATTTATGCTACTGTTCCTGGTAACAAGTATCAGTTCTTGCAAGGTACTTCAATGGCATCTCCTGAAGTAGCAGGTGTAGCAGCTCTTTTGCGCTCTTACTTTCCAACCCTAACAGCTGCCCAAGTGAAACAAATCATTATGCAGTCAGGCGTGAAAGAAAAGATTAATGTAAACATAGGCGAGCCTAACGAGCAAGGCAAGAGAAAACAAAAAAGCTTTGCCGAGCTATCTACTACAGGAACTATTGTGAATGCCAAAAACGCAGTGCTTTTGGCAGCAAAAATTACCAAAACACAATTAGCAAAATAATTGTAAAACAATATAGTTACTAATCAGAAAAGCTGTTTGAACACTTTGTTCAAACAGCTTTTCTTGTTTTTAAAAAAGTAATACTTACGAGTTATTTTCCTGCGCGGTACAATTCAGCTACCTTTTCCCAGTTGATAACGTTAAAGAAAGCTTGAATGTACTCAGGGCGACGGTTTTGATAGTGTAGGTAGTAGGCGTGTTCCCAAACGTCCAAAGCTAAAATAGGCTGAGCTCCGTGGCAGGGAGCACCTGGCATTAGAGGGTTGTCTTGGTTAGGGGTAGAGCATACTTCTACTTTGCCACCTTTGTGAACGCAAAGCCAAGCCCATCCAGACCCAAAGCGGGTAGCAGCTGCTTTGCTAAAAGCCTCTTTGAAGCCTTCGAAGCTGCCAAAAGCCTCATCGATAGCTTGTGCCAATTCGCCAGTAGGTTGTCCGCCTCCGTTAGCACTCAAAAGTTCCCAAAACAAACAGTGGTTGTAGTGCCCACCAGCGTTGTTGCGAAGGGCTGCATTATTCATATCAAGGGTGCCCAATAGTTCTTCTATGTTAGAGGTGCTAATGCCTGCTGCCTCAGCAGCTGCATTTAGGTTGGTCGTATAAGCATTGTGGTGTTTCGTATGATGAATTTCCATCGTACGTGCATCGATGTAAGGTTCCAACGCATCGTAAGCGTAAGGTAATTGGGGTAATGTGAATGACATAGTAAAAAATGATTTAAGTTTACGCAAAGGTATACATAAATTAGAAGCTCCTTGTTGGCTGAATGATAGATTTTACTTATATAGGTATCAAATACTTCTAATTTTGCTATCTGTTTTACATTTCACTACAAACAAGTCAGAAAAGCCTCTGCCTGCTCAAGCCTAAACTCCAAGTAGTTTTTCTTCCTTTTTCTTCTCGTTCTGCCATTCGTATCAAAAATTTCTTAATCTCTCAAAAAGACGTGGTTTTTCTGAATCCGTAAAGGCTTTTCTTTGAATATGAATCGGTTAAAACTTTTCTTGAGAGAAGATTATCTCTTTGTCTTTACTGATTTACTACTACTGACATTGAACTAAAAATACAACCTCTTGTATATTAACGATAAATTTGTATTTTTGCACCCAACTTCCTTTCTGCTATGCATAATTTGATTTAAACATTATGAGAAAGCTATTGCTGTTTTTTTGTACTCCTTTCCTTTTGTGGGCGCAACACTCACCTAATGCCTCAAAGCCCAATGTTCTTCTCATTGTTGCCGACGATTTGGGCTATGGCGATTTGAGTTGCTATGGCGAAAAAACCATTCATACCCCAGCAGTTGAAAGTCTTGCCAAACAAGGACTTCGTTTCACAAACGCCCACGCTACTGCTGCTACCTGTACCCCTTCTCGATACTCGCTTTTCACAGGAATGTACAATTGGCGTCGCACCGATACCGGCATAGCTCCCGGCGATGCAGCAATGGTCATTCGTCCTGACCAAACTACTCTTGCCGACATTTTTAAGTCGGTAGGCTACACTACAGCTGCCATTGGCAAATGGCATTTAGGCTTAGGTGGCCAACAAGGCCAACAGGATTGGAATGGATTTATCTCCCCTGGGCCTTCCGATATTGGTTTTGACTACTCTTGCCTAATGGCGGCAACAGCCGATAGGGTGCCTTGTGTCTGGATAGAAAACCAACGTGTGGCCAATTACGACCCCTCAGCTCCTATCCAAGTAAGCTACCACAAGCCTTTTGAAGGCGAACCTACCGGCAAAGAACAGCCTGAACTGCTCACCAAACTGAAACCCTCCCTTAATCACGGACACGACCAAGCCATAGTGAATGGCATCTCTCGCATTGGTTATATGAAGGGAGGGGGCAATGCCTTGTGGAAAGACGAAAACATTGCCGATACTATTGTCGCTAAGACTGTAAACTTCATTCAGAAGCACAAACATACCCCTTTCTTCTTATATGTAGGTACTAACGATGTGCATGTGCCTCGCTACCCTCATAGCCGATTTGTAGGAAAAAGCGGTATGGGCTACCGTGGCGATGCTATCTTACAGTTCGACTGGACAGTAGGAGAGATTCTGAAGGCACTAAAGAACAATGGTTTGTACGACAATACTTTTATTATCCTCACCAGCGATAATGGCCCCGTAGTAGATGACGGCTACCAAGACCGTGCCGAAGAGCTCTTAGGCAAGCACCGTCCGTGGGGAAAGTTTCACAATCACGGGGGGAAGTATAGCAATTACGAAGCGGGTACACGAGTGCCTTTTATCGTTAGTTATCCTAAAAAAGTGAAGCGCGGGGTTAGCGATGCGGCTTTCTCGCAAATAGACCTCTTTGCTTCGCTGGCTGCTTTTATAGGCAAGCCTGTGCCGGCAGGAGCTGCAACGGACAGTGCTAACTACCTCAATGCCTTATTAGGCAAAGACAAAAAAGGTCGCCCTTACATAATAGCATCAGGAGGCTCTCTTTCTATCACAGTAGCGCGTTGGAAATACGTAGAGCCTAATAACTA
>CAUQNY010000006.1:0-47163 GCA_963519425.1 uncultured Capnocytophaga sp. | reverse complement strand
TTCTGAGCCGTAATCAGATGCGCTATTCAGTTGCGCCACGAGGCCAATGTTGTTCTTGTTTTACGGGTGCAAAGGTACGACCTTTTTTGAAACCTGCAAATTTTTCAACAACTTTTTTTCATTTTTTTTTGCTACTTCACTTGTACACGCCATCCAAACGGATCTTCTGCCTTGTTATACTGTATGTTAAGTATCGCTTGCTTAATTTTGTCTGCGTACAATTCTGCAGGGCGATTTACAGCATAGTCCTTCCCTTTATAGCCAAATCCTGATATTGGACTGATAACAGCTGCTGTTCCGCAACCAAAAGCTTCTTTCAATTCTCCTTTTTCAGCAGCTTCAATAAGCTCGGTTACTTTCACTGGGCGTACTTCTGTTTTAATTCCTAACTTCTCGGCAACGGCAATAATACTCTTACGTGTAACTCCATCTAAAATGCGTTCGCTAGTAGGACAAGTAACAAGGGTGTCGCCAAAGCGGAACCAAAGGTTCATAGTACCTGCTTCTTCCAAAAACTGGTGGGTAGCATCGTCTGTCCACATCACTTGTTGGTAGCCCTCTTTTGCTGCTTCTTGGGTAGGGAAAAACTGACCAGCATAGTTTCCTGCAGCTTTAGCAAATCCAAAACCTCCATTGGCCGCACGGCTGTAATAGTCGGCTATTTTTACTTTCACATCGCCTGAGTAGTAGGCTTGTACAGGAGAAGTAATAATGATGAAATAGTAATTCTTAGCAGGAGAAGCTTGCACGCCTGGCGTAGTAGCAAACATAAATGGACGCAAGTAGAGCGCATTGCCAAACCCAGGTTGTACCCAATCACTGTCTAATGCTACTAAGGTACGAAGTGCTTCGTCAAACCATTCTTCGGGGAAAGCAGGCATTGCCAAACGCTCGCAAGACTTGTTGATACGTTTATAGTTTTCTTGCGGACGGAACAAAAATACGTGTCCGTTGTCGTCTTTGTAAGCTTTCATCCCTTCAAAAACCGCTTGCCCATAATGAAAGACACTTGCTGAAGGGTCTAAAGTAAGGGGTGCATAAGGTTTGATGGTAGGGTCTTGCCATTCCCCATCTTTGTACTCGCAAATGAACATATGGTCAGCAAAGGTTTTGCCAAAGTTCAATTTTGAAAAGTCGACATCCTTGATACGACTTTCTTTTACTTTTTCAACTTTTAAATTCATATTGTTTTAGTTTTTAGTTCTTAATCTCTTCACTCTTTCTTTTAACCTCTCAGTAAGCCCCTTGCTAGTCCCCTATTCGCTTCTTGTAGGCTTACTACAAAAATTAAGCCCCTTATGGAGCTGTTGTAGGATTTTGAATAGGTTGTTTTTTTATAAAATTCCTCTGCTGCTTCCACTGAGGGGATTGTCTTACTCTTTGTTCAAGGTTCATTTGGGCTTAGAGTTAGCAAGCTTAGAGTGCTGGTATTGATTCTGATTTAATTTTCGTCAAAGGTACAAAATATTTTTTAACTTTGTGCCCTAAAATATGAAAATCTTTGCAATCTATTTCTCAATTCTCTAATTATTAATTGATTACTTTTAGTCTCGACCTTTTTACACTTTGCCTAATATGACTCACCAATTGATTCAAACCTCCGACGGCTCTACGAGCCTTTATCTTCCTGATTGGAACGAGACCTACCACTCGGTACACGGCGCCCTCCAAGAAACTCAACACGTATTTATTAAAAATGGACTTCACCTATTTCAAAACCAAGCCATATCAATTTTGGAAATAGGCTTTGGCACGGGGCTAAACGCTCTGGTTACCTACCAAGAACACGAAAATTTGCACCTTTCTGTACACTATGAAACAGTGGAAGCTTTCCCGCTATCGTGGGAGGAGGCTCGGCTGATGAACTTCCCTGAGAAGCTCTCTGCCCCTTCCTTAGTGCCTATTTTTGAACAGATGCACTGTTGCCCTTGGGAGGAAACGGTGGCTCTTTCTTCTTCTTTCAGTATAAAAAAACGCCAACAGCTTTTTCAAACTATCGGCGATGTAGCGGCTTTTGACCTTATCTATTTTGATGCTTTTGGGGCTCAAGTACAACCTGAGTTGTGGGAAGAAAGTATCTTCCAAAAAATGTATATGGCTCTCAAACCTAAAGGAGTACTAGTAACCTATGCTGCCAAAGGGAGTGTGCGTCGCGCAATGCAGGCTTGTGGTTTTGTAGTAGAACGGCTGCCTGGCCCTCCTATGAAAAGGGAAATGCTACGGGCTCAGAAGAGTTAAATCCCAAATGTCCGTTTTCTACATATAATGGAAAAGGAATATTATTGGTGTACAGAGCTCCTGTGCCCAAGCCTTGTGGCATTGGGTTTGCCAATGTAAATGTCCATTGTGCAATGGCGTTCAGCCCAATATTGCTCTCCAAAGCAGAGGTTATCCACCACCCCACCCCATACTGATTGGCTAAGGCTATCCACTGCTCGCTACCTTTATACCCACCTATGAGAGAGGGTTTTAAAATGATATATTGGGGTTTGATAGCCTCAATAAGCCGTTGTTTTTCGGCAATATCAAAGATGCCTATAAGCTCCTCGTCAAGAGCTATGGGCAGTGGACTTGTAGCACAGCACTTAGCCATTGCTTCCCACTGTCCTGCTTTAATAGGTTGTTCAATAGAGTGCAACTGCAAGGCTGCTAAACGCTCCAGATAGACAGGTGCATCAGCAGGTGCGAATGCTCCATTAGCATCTACTCTTATTTCTATATCGTCTACCGAGAACTCGTTTCTCAACGCTTTCAAAAGATTATACTCCTCTTCAAAATCAATTGCTCCTATCTTCATTTTGATACAACGAAAGCCTTGCGAGAGTTTTTCTTTGATTTGCTCTTTCATAAAGTCGGGGGTTCCCATCCAAATGAGCCCATTGATGGGTATCTGGGCTTTCCCTTGAGTAAATTCGGAGGGAAAGAGTTCGTACCACTGTGGTGCTGCAACTGACCTAAAGGCTTGCTCTACTCCAAATTGTATGGAGGGGTAGGCTTTGAGCTCGCGAAGTAGCACTTCCTCTCCTCTATCCCAATGTTGGGTTACCCATTGTAGTTTAGTTTCGTATTCAGGCACATCGTCGGCACTAAGGCCACGAAAGAGGTTGCACTCTCCAATTCCTTTTCTACCATCCTTTTCTAGGATTAGGAAAAAGGTTTCTTTGCTGGTTAGTACTCCACGCGAAGTTCCAGAGGGGCGCTTAAAATGAAGAAAATGTTTGTACATAGATTTAGCGATGAGGCGATTGAGAGACACAAGCGACTTTATTTTAGAATCTGAATGATTTTCCTACTTTTGAATCTGTTTTATGAATGTCTATAAAGATACTCTTATTCTAAATGAAGTTTTGTACTACTCTCCTGAGTAACTAATAGTTATTTTCCTTGTGTTTTTATCTATTTGCAAGAGTTCAAGGGTAGTGTAACACTCTGGGAGGTATTTGACTACACGCTCTGCCCACTCTATGAAACACCAATCGCCTGAATAAAGGTATTCTTCAAAACCTATATCGAATGCCTCATCAAAATTTTTGATGCGGTAAAAATCGAAGTGATAAATTTTGCAGTTCTCGCCCTCGTATGGATTTACGAGGCTAAAAGTAGGGCTACTTACATTATCGGCACTACCCAAGGCTCGCACTAATGCCTTGATGAGGGTTGTCTTGCCAAAGCCCATTCCTCCTTTGAAAACCACTACTTTATGAAGAAGATGAGGGAGAAGCTTTTCAGCAATACTATCAATTTCTCCGAGTGTATAGGTAAATTCCATAAGTTAATTTTTCGGCAAAGATAAGAAAAAAAGCCCCAAGAAACAAGCCTTAAGTTTTAAACTACAACCAAAATATAATAGTCTTATTTGCAGCTAAGTCAAACACACAAAATGAAAAACTGAAAAAACACAGGAAACCAATCCAAACTTGAGCAACACCCTCAAAAAAATATCTAAAAAAGTCTCACCCTCTCTTAAAAAAATGCCCCTTGAGAAAAAGAAAAAAAATCTGTTGGAAGCATCTTAGAGCTACAGTGAAGACATAGCGAAGACGTAGTGGAGAACAAGCGAACTTGAAGTAGAAAGCAAGATACTATAAAACAAACAAAAAATAGAAAAAAGTAACAGATTTTTTGCCAAAATCAAACAAAGAAGATAAACTAAAACTGTCTCTGTTTGATACAACAAAACATCCTTTGATGCCAATCTCACTTTATAAACTTACAAAACAATTCGCTACATATAAACTTCTTGAAACAAAGTAACATTAAACTTGCATTTGATGGTGGAATGGGCGGAGTCTTTAAGAAACTTTTGAGAATTTGCTAATTGAAAAATTATCCTTACCTTTGCACTCTCATTGATACTCATCGGTTAAATGAACAAATTTTTACCCTACATACTGCTGCTCTTCCTCTTTGCCTTAGCACAAGAGACTGAGGCGCAAACCCAAGGGGGCAAGCCCCGACGCATAGAAATTATCTACGGCGGGGAATTTACTATTGATAACATTAAATACCCAGGGGCAACTATCTTCAAATCGGACGGACAGCGCGTGCAGTTCCGTCACCAAGGGTTGGATGTATGGTGCGACTTGGCTGTGCTATACGAAGAGCGCAATGAGGTGATTGCCCACGGCGATGTGCTTCTCCAACAAGGGGACACGTTGCAGATGAACAGCCAATTTGTCTCGTACAAAGGCAATACCAAAACAGCTGTAGCTCGCGAAGGGGTACGACTCCGCAATGGCAATATGACCCTTGAAACCGAAGAACTCTTCTTCGACCGCAATGCTCAAGAGGCCTATTATAACAATTTTGGCAAAATTACCGATCCAGACAACGAGCTCACCAGCAAAACTGGCAAGTACTATATAGTTACTAAAAAGAATCAGTTTACCAATGCTGTAAAGATTGTCAATAAGGATTTTACTGTAAACTCTCAAGTATTAGACTACTATCACAACTCTGGCAATGCCTACTTTTACGGCAAAACAACCATTACAGGTGCTGACTACAAAGTGTATTGCGAACGAGGCTTTTACGACACACGCCGCGAACAGGGCTACTTTATGAAGCACGCTAAAATAGAATACGACTTGAAAACACTGCAAGGCGATAGTTTGTATTTTAACAAACGTCGTCAGTTTTCTTCTGGCTCAAATAATATTTTCATTTCCGACACTGTAAACAAGACCTTTGTTCGGGGGCACTATGGGGAAATCCACAAAGCCAAAGACTCAATGTTCATTACCAAGAAAGCCTTGATCATCAGTTTGGTAGAAAAAGACTCAATGTATATGCACGGCAAGCGCATTTTAGTAACGGGCAAACCGAAACAGCGCATTATCCGCGTTTACCCCGATGCACGTATCTTTAAGAGTGATATGCAAGCCAAATGTGATTCCATCCATTCCAGCGAAGCCAATGGACTCACTCAACTGGTAGGGAAGCCTGTAGCTTGGACGGGCGAAAGCCAAATGACGGGCGATCATATCCACCTAATAGCTAACTCAAAAACAGAACAACTCGACTCGCTAAAAGTATTTCAGAATGCGTTGGTAGTAGAAAAAGATTCGCTAAGCGATGGGTATAACCAAGTGAAAGGGAAGTTCCTGTATGGCAAGTTTAAGAACAACACGCTCCGCCAAATTGACTTTATACAGAACACTGAATCTATCTACTACATCTACAACGATACTAAAGAGCTAGTAGGCATCAACAAGCTGACGTGTAGCCACATCAAACTGTACTTAGACAAAGACCAACAGATACAGCAAACTGTATTTATTACACAACCCTCTGGGAATTTATACCCCGAAGAAAAGCTCCCTAAAAGCGACCGCAAATTCCGTGAGTTCGTATGGCGAGGCGAGGAGCGCATCCCTTCTAAAGAAGCTATTTTCAGTGAAGAAGAGAAGCAGATAAAACCCAAAGAAATCAAGGGAATGAAAACCCCTGAAGAGATTGATGAGACAGAGCAACTATTGGCGCATCCTGAGCTGAAGAACCTGCCACCTGCCCCAAAGAAACCTAATCATAAGAAATGATTTTGTGCTCTTGGCACTGTTATTGCACTTTTGCTATAAGGCAAAACAAAAGAATTTAGAATTTAATCACTTTTAAAACATAAACCGTATGAAAAAATTTATGATTGCTCTCTCGATGTTGGCACTTGTTACCACATCGTGTGTTTCCAAAAAAAAGTATGCCGAGTTAGAAGCTCGAAACAAACAGACTGAAGACCTCCTAAACACCGCTACTGTAAAGCTAAATATGTGTTTGGAAGAGAAAAACAGTATGTCTTACCGTGTAGAAAGTCTTAAAAACCAAAACGACCTTCTCAAAGAAAACAATCAGCAGCTCATCAGCAATATGGGCAACCTTACTACCCTGACCCAAAAAGGAGCTGAAAACCTTGAAAAATCATTGGAAAGTCTACGCGAAAAGGATTTGACCATCAAAAACTTGCGCGATGCTGTAACAAGACGCGACTCGGTGAACCTTGCTTTAGTACAAAGCCTCAAAGGTGTTTTGGGCAATCTTGACGACCAAGATGTAGATGTAAAAGTAGAAAAAGGAGTGGTTTTCATCAACATCTCAGACAAGATGCTCTTCAGCAGCGGTAGCTATACTATTTCTAAAAACGCTAAAAGCGTATTAGAAAAAGTAGCTAAGGTGGTGAAAAACAAACCAGACTTTGAGTTTATGGTAGAAGGACACACCGATAATGTGAACATCAAGACCAACTGCATCCGCGATAACTGGGATTTGAGCGTAATGCGTGCTACCGAAATTGTACGTGTATTGCAAAACGACTTTGGCATTGCTCCTGAACGTATGACCGCTGCTGGACGCAGCTACTATGTGCCTATGGCAAGCAATGGTGATGCCAATGGTCGCGCCCTAAACCGCCGTACTCGTATCGTAGTATTGCCTAAACTCGACCAATTCTACACAATGATTGAGGAAGGAATGAAAGATCCGGCTATCGGAGGTAAAGGAAAAAATTAGCCTTTAAACACATTAGTTAATTAGCAAATTAGCAAATGAGTAGCATTCTATTCATTTGCTAATTTGTTAATTATTCGTACCCTCTACTGCATAAAACTTTACTCTCTTTGCAGTATCAAAATAAACACAAACAACGCTTACAGAAGCGTAATGAAAAAGATACATAAACTCTTACAAATATCGTAATTGAGAAGGAGCGGACAAAGTATTTTTGTCGCCTCACACTGTAGAGTTTATGTTCTCTTATGAGGAAATTTATGCAGAAAGTTGAAAAAAGTTTTGGTAGTTGAAAAAAGTTTTGGTAGTTTAAAAAATAATTGTAGCTTTGCAGTACAAATTGGTTGGGAGGCTACATAAGAAAACTCTCGACCCCAACTCAGGCAGGTAAGTAACTAATATTTACCTGCCTGTTTTATTTTACAGTTCCAATCTTCTTTTAGTACATCTCCTCTTAAATAGATTTGACCTATACTACTTCTAATAACTAATAATATTTTTTCAATCCAAACAGCTCGTTTTAACCTATCTAAAAAGCTATAAATCTCTATCCAATATATCTATTTTTAATATCTAAACAATGTTTAAAGGATTATAAATGTATGCTATGCCCTACATTGAGACTTATTTTATCAGAAAAATAACAAAATTAGCCAATTAGCATATCCACTCATTTGCTAATTGGCTAATTATTCGTACCTTTGCTGCCTAAAAAAAAGAAAATGAAAAAATGGCTCTTCTTGTGCTGTTGCTTGGCCTTCTATCCGCTATTTGCACAGCACAAATACACCCTTAGCGGTGCTATTGCCGACGCTTCAAACGGCGAGAAACTCCTTGGAGTAAACTTTGTGATTAAAGAACTCCAAACTGGCACTTCTACAAACGAATACGGCTTTTACTCCATCACCCTTCCTGAAGGAAAGTACACCCTTTCAATAGAATACATAGGCTACGCGACCTATGAGGAGACGATTGTACTGAACAAGAATATCCGAAAGGACTACAAACTGAAACCTGAAGCTATTGAGCTAACAGGCGTAGTAGTATCTGCCAACAACAACATCCAAAAAACAGCTGTGCGCAAACCCGAAATGAGTGTTGCCTCTGTACCTATTGCTACCGTGAAAAAGCTTCCTGTACTGGTAGGCGAAGTAGATATCATCAAAACCCTAATGCAAATGCCTGGGGTGAGCAACGCTGGTGAAGCCTCATCTGGCTTCAACGTACGCGGAGGGGCTGCCGACCAAAACTTAGTATTACTCGACGAAGCTACCATTTTTAACTCATCTCACCTTTTTGGTTTTCTGAGCGTATTCAATGCCGACGCAGTGCGCGATATGAAGCTTTACAAAGGGGGCATCCCTGCGCGTTATGGGGGGCGCATTGCCTCAGTTTTAGACATCTACCAGAAAGAGGGCAACAAGAACAACTTTGCTGCAACGGGCGGTATTGGGCTACTCTCTTCTCGATTGCTAGCAGAAGGGCCTATCGTAAAGGACAAAGCATCGTTTCTAATAGGCGGACGTGCCTCCTACGCACACTTGTTCCTCAAACTCACCGATAACAAAAACTCTGCTTACTTCTACGACCTAAATACTAAACTGTCATATCAACTCAACCAGAACAACGCTCTCTACCTCTCTGGTTACTTTGGCAAAGACCTTTTCAACTTAAGCAATAATCTTGTCAATGCTTATGGAAATGCGCTAGTGAACCTACGTTGGAACCACGTATTTACAGATAAGCTCTTCTCTAACCTTTCGGCTATCTACAGCAACTACGACTATAAGTTTGATTTCAGTGCCTTAGAGATGCGCTGGGATTCTGGCATTGAAAACTTCAACCTAAAATACGACTTCAAGAACTACATTTCAGAGCGTTTCAAACTATCGTATGGAATGCAAGGCCTGTACTACGTGTTTAAGCCTGGCAAACTGATACCTACCTCGTCCACTTCTACTATCAGAGAGCGAATTTTAGACAACAAGTACGCTGCTGAATTAGGTTTCTATGCCGATGCCGAACAGAAATTAGGTTCTGCCCTCACTCTCTCCTACGGATTGCGGTTTAGCAACTTCTATCACTTAGGAAAACGCACTATAAATGTATATCGGAATGATAACCCCATAGCTTTTAACGCCCAACGACAAATCTACCAAAAGGCCATCCCAATAGACAAAAAATACTACGGCAGCGGTCGTATCATCAACTTGTATTCCTACTTAGAACCTCGCTTCACGATGAGTTACGCCTTCAACGATACCAAATCAGTAAAAGCTAGCTATGCCCGCACTGCCCAATACCTCCACTTAATTTCTAATACAGGCTCTCCTACCCCTCTAGATGTATGGGCTCCTTCTGATGAGTTCATCAAACCACAACTTGCCGACCAAGTAGCCGTGGGCTATGCTTCCAACTTTCACAACGACCAGTACAGCATAGAGGTAGAAACCTATTACAAAAAAGTGAAAAACCGATTAGATTATATTGATGGTGCTGACCTCGTTGCCAATGAAGCTATTGAGCAAGTGCTCCTATCGGGCGAAAATCGCGCTTATGGGCTTGAATTGCTCTTGCGAAAGAATACAGGAAAGCTCACTGGGTGGATAGCCTATACCCTCTCCTCTTCTAGAATGAGAACCCCAGGACGCACTCCCCAAGAGACAGGTATCAACTACGGCGATTGGTACAATACAGCCTACGACAAACCTCACGACCTTTCTATTACTGCTACCTACGAGGCTTCTCCCAAATGGACTTTTGGAGCTGTTTTCAACTTGCAATCAGGGCTGCCTGCCAACTATCCTATTGGACGCTACCAATACTTAGGGCTTAGTATCCCTCACTATAGCAAACGCAACGAATACCGACTGCCTACCTACCACCGCTTAGACCTCTCGGCTACCTATACCCCGCAGCACAGTACCCCTAAGCGTTGGAAAAGCGAATGGGTATTTGGCATCTACAATGTGTATAACCGAAAAAATGCTGTAAGTATCTCTTTCCGCAAGAACGAAGATACCTTCAAAAACGAAGCCGTAAAGCTCTCTATATTCGGTTTCATCCCAAGTGTTACTTATAATTTTAGCTTTTAGAAATGAAAAAATTAACAATCATACTGCTTAGCGCACTTAATTTTACTGCCTGCGAAGAAGTAATAGACCTCAATTTAGACACTGCTCCCCAGCGATTAGTCATTGATGCCTCATTAGATTGGAAAAAAGGTGAAACTAAGGTCTACCCTGTAGTAGATATCAGCTACACAACTCCATATTTTGGAGATAGCAATTCGCCTGCTGTTAGCAACGCCGAAGTGAAAATCAAAACCGCTTCACAATCTTACTCCTTGACTTTATTTGACGATACGATGCCCCTAACTGCCCCCATTCTTTCATCTCTGAAAGGTGGCAGTCGCTATGTCTATACTGCTGGCATCCCTGCAGCCTTAGGCACAGAGTACCAAATAGAAATCCTTTTGAACGGACAAACCTACACTTCTAAAGCCAAAATGCGCGAAGTGCCCGAAATAGCTACTAGTAAAATTGTTCAGAAAGAAAATGGCGGTATCTTAGGTAAGGAAAAAGAACTGCGCTTTTACTTCGACGGCATCTCCGATGGTACGGCCAATGCCTACTTAGTACTCATCATCTTAAACAACAACACCAAGAAAGCACGCTTTCTCTCCTTAGACGACAACTACGTAGCAAACAACAAGTTTCAATTCTCTACTATGCGCTTGGGCGAAGAGCTAAAAGCAGGCGACTTGCTAGACATCACTCTTTACCGTATTGCGCCCGACTACAAAGAGTTTGCAAAAATTATCCTGCAACACTCCAATGGGCAAAGCAACTTCGCCCTTCCTGCTCGCGCCATAGGCAACTTTGTAAACACAACTTCTGTCCGAGACAACCCTCTTGGTGGGTTCCGCGTAGCTCAATACTCCACCCTACAATACAAGGTCAATTAAATAATTCTTCTACCAAAAAAATAGCCAATGAGTCAAGTACTCATTGGCTATTTTGTTTAATAGAAAAAGCGATGCTTTTTCTCACCATTTAAACTGCACTAAAAACTCGTGAGAGTTGCGCGATTGTAAGTTCAATCGAGTTTGGAAATAGCTTTCAAAGCCATAACCTATCGCTACAAAATACGCAGGAAGATCAAAGAGCAAATAAGCATTAAGAGCTTTTTCTGTGCGATAAGTAATCCCTAATTCCGAGCGACTCAAGAAATTCCCCGCAACAGTAATGTCTGCTGATGGAAATTCTCCTTTGCCCATCCGCCACTGAAAACGTGGCTTAACTGTAAAATCTGATGAAGGGCGCCAATAGTAGCCTGCCATTATATAGTAGAACATATTCTCAGCAACCGAGGTCATCACATCATTGTCCATACGCACCTTATCAGAAGCCAGCATATTAGGCATTGAAAAACCAAGGTAAAAGTTAGGATGATCATAGTACAAGCCCGTGCCAAAGTTAGTCTGAAACTTTCCTGAAATACCCTGCAAATAAGGGCTATTGTAGTACGTATCATGCAGGCGCACACCATTCTGAAAAGTGTTGTACAAATAGTTATACTGGCTCATCTCTCCTGCATCAATATTAAAAAAGTCGCCTCCAAATTTCACTCCTCCTATTAGGTTAGCATTATACGTAATGGGGATTGCATACGAAACATCTGCATAAATTCCTGCTTGTTTTTGGATAAACACCTTGTTGTTAGCCACAGATACCCCCAGCCCTACCCTTTTGGATAACTGATGAGTCGTAAAAAACGTCTGCGTTTGGGGAGCTTCAGTCATTCCTCTAAACTGATTCCGAATGTCCACCGATACCGTATGGCCGCGCTCCAAGCCTACTGCTGCAGGATTTGTCAAATTCTGATGCTGATGATAAAAAATATAAGTAGGGTCTATCTCTTGTGCATACAAAAAAGTCCCACACAAGAGCAGTCCACTCCAGACGAGCAATCGTTTCATCTTATCTTTAGAAATTAGTAATTAATGTAAATCCAATAGGCTCTCTTCTTCTTTTCTGTTCCATCAAGGCTAAGTATCACCCAATAAGGCCCTTGAGGAAGCAATTTACCCCTATGCTTTCCATCCCATTGGTTGTGGTACCCCTCAGCGTAATACACTTCTTCTCCAAATGTATTGTACACTTTAAGCACATTTTTAGGATAATGTTCTATGCGCAAGATAGTATAAGTATCGTTAATACCATCTCCATTAGGCGAGAAAGCATTAGCCACAAGCACCTCTTCCTGCTGCTCATCGCCGCCATTGGGTATTCCATCTCCATCGATATCTTCATCGCAAACATCTCCTATGCCATCGTTATCAATATCCGATTGGTCTGGATTGTAAGCTTTGGGGCAATTATCTTTTGTATTTATAACACCATCGCCATCAATATCTTCATCGCAAGCATCACCTATCCCATCCTTATCTAAATCCGATTGGTCTGGATTGTAAGTTTTAGGGCAATTATCTTTTGTATTTACCACACCATCCCCATCAATATCTTCATCGCAAACATCACCTATGCCATCGCTATCTAAATCAGATTGGTCTGGATTGTAGGTTCTAGGGCAATTATCTTTTATGTCAGCAATCCCATCGCTATCGGTATCGACAGGCTCTCGAACAGTGATAGTAGCTGTATTCACTGCCAAAAATATATTATCTTCAGCCCTTATCATCAGTCGGCCAACCCCAGTTCTAATCTCTTTAGGAACAACTATTTCAGCCTTACCATTGTTCGGAAGATCGGTAGCCAAAGTATGCGAAAACGTCTTCCCTCCATCAGTAGAAAAAAGCACTTTCATTTTAAAGGCATTAATAGGAGCTCTATTAGTACCCGCTACGTTCCATTCTATTTTTACCTTTTCTCCTATGTACCAAGTTTCAGGTTCTTTTTGAGAAGCCACCTTAAAAGGCCCCGCATTTTGACTTACTGCTACTTCTATTGTCTTATAAACCGTATTCCCCTGCTGCCCTACTGCCCGCGGACGGTCAAGCACCATAAAAGTCCAATGCAGAGTACGCCCCACACTCGAAACTGTCTCCCAATCATCATTCTTTTTAGGGTACTGTTGTACAAGAGTCCCCGCTACGATACGTTCCAAACGAGGAATATAACGAAAAGAGTTAGCCGAAGGCGGCAATGAGCGAGCATTGGCGCCCATAGTTGCATAAGATGAAAAGTAGTAACTGCTATCAGTATAATTATCCGATTGTTCCCAAGTGTACAACAGCGAGTCTCCATCTGCATCAGTAGCACTTCCTTCGAGCATATAAGCTGTGCCCTTAGGAATAGTAAAGTCCTTTAAGTCTGCTATCTCAGGAGGCAAATTGTTTATAGGCTTTTCAGCAGCACAAGAGGTGTATTGCAAAGTCGTAGCAATATCATAAACACTCCGATGATGAAAATAAGGGTCGTTATGAGATTGTAAGTCATAATAGCGGGTTACCCCGGCATAACTCATTATAGTAGTACCACTACCCGGCTCCATTTGCGAATCAGATCCTCCCTCTCGCTTATAAGAAAACGTATGAAAAGCCCCTAACTGATGCCCTAACTCGTGAGCCACAACATCAAAGTCAAAAGCACTTCGGAAACGTCCCATAAAAGCAAAAGGATAAGAAGAAAAACCCTGCCCTTTCCTATCCGAATTACATACACAACCTATGCAGCCTGCATTTCCCCCTTCCGAAGCATTGTGGAACAAATGCCCTATGTCATAATTAGCGTTTCCTACCTTGTTATCTAGCAAGTCTTGCAAAACACTAGCCTTGTCTTGATACCAGCTTTGGAAATCCAAACCTGTAAAAGGGTCAGTATCCTTATTGTCAAAAACAATAGAATCATCAGAAACCAACAAAAACGACACCGAAAGTTGCTGTCCATACACCTCATTCACCCTATTGAGCGTATTAACTATTTGGGTAAAAGCTTGATTCTTTCCCCAAAAATATTCAGTATATTGGTGCGTACAAGCAATAGCAATCCGAAAAGTTCTGTGCTTGGTAGTCGCCACAAAAGGCGGTCTATTAGTAGCAAGCGAAGGAGAAACTTCAGAAGGAGTTTGGCAATTTATCCGTGTCCTTTCTGTATCCTTGTAATGATACACTCGGTAATAAGTTCCCTCTCTATTTTCCGATTCCACAAAATCATATTGCAGATTTTGCTGCATAATAGCGTCTAATCCGTAATTGCTCCAAGTAAAACGAATATGATGTTCAGGATGCTCTACAGCAATCCCTTCAAAAGTCTTAATATGCGGATACTTTTTAGCTAAATTCTCAGCAAGAACCTCCGTCGGTCTCACCTCATAACTAATGAGCTCACCATCAGCATTAGGAATTTCCACTATTGTACCATTACGCCCTGTTTGGCTCCCCTCCAAAACACGCCCAAAAGCCGCCTTATCCAAAGTAAAATACTGAACATTGGCAGTCTCTTCAGTCGTATTTCGCCGAACTGAAAAATCAACCTTATGCCAATATCCTTGCCCAAATACTGTAAAGGTAACACATAAAAAGTATCCTAAAAACCAAAATTTCTTATTCATCATATTTTCCTACACTTCTTCTAAATAATATTCAAACGCCTTATAAATTTCCTCATAAGGCACAATACAATCTATTTTAGGCTTCCCAATAGCCTCCAAAAGCACAAAATGTACATTACCTCGCACATTTTTCTTGTCAAAACGCATCAGCTGACAAATATCAGTAATTTCCTCATAAGTAAAAAACTGCTTCTCAAAGAACTCTCCTATTACAGCCTTTACCTTATCTGCCACTGATAGAGGCAAGCCCAACTCCTTAACTGACAAATACGAAGATAATACAAGACCTATGGCAACCGCTTCCCCGTGAAGAAGACACTCCCTATCAGGATTTTGCAAGCAATAAGACTCTATCGCATGACCTAAAGTATGCCCGTAGTTCAACGTCTTTCTAAGGTGCTGTTCCCCTATATCCTGAGTTACAATACTATTCTTAATCAACACAGATTCATAGATAAGCTCATCTAAGGCAGCTACTGACAGCTCATTCAAACTACACATTTTCTGCCAATAGCTTTCAGAACATATCAAACCGTGCTTAAACATCTCAGCCATTCCACATCTGAGTTCATTAGCAGGCAAAGTATCGAGAAACTCTGTGCGAATAACCACCCCAAGCGGATTGTTAATCACCCCTATAAGGTTCTTAAGTGCTCCTAAGTCTACCCCCGTTTTGCCTCCTACCGAAGCATCTACCATCGCCAGTAGGCTTGTAGGTACATTCACAAAATCAATGCCGCGCATATAAGTAGATGCTACAAAACCACCAAGGTCAGTTACCATTCCTCCCCCTAAATTGATGAGCAAACTCTTGCGGTCTGCCCTCAGTTCTGAGAGCGCATACCATACTTGCACACACGTATCAATTTGTTTATGAGGTTCTCCCGACTCTATTTCAATGATTTCCAAAGGAATATCAGCACACAACGACGACAAGAACATAGGTAAACAGTGTTCGTTAGTATGGTCATCTACCAAAATAAAAAGTTTAGAAGGTTTCTTTTCCACCAATAACTGATTAATAAAAGAAGTACCTTCATCGTTAAAGTAAATTGAATAACCTTGTGCTTGAATCGTTTTTATATTCATAGTTTTAAAATTTTGATGCGCAAAAGTACAAATGTTTTTCCAAAATACCAAGAAAACAAAGCATAAGTCAAATCAAACAAACAGAATTTTAGCTACAAGGGAGGAGAAAAACACACTACAAACAAAAAGCAAGAAAGAGCGAAGAAACAACGAAGGAAGGCAAGTCTGGATAATAAATCATTACCTACATAGAAGACTTTGACGTCTATACTTTCTGAGAGCCAAAATAGTGTTCTTTTTCATAATTTCGTATATTTGACCTAATCCAATACTAAAAAAACACTTGTCAATTAAAAAAACATTTTATATATTTGCCCAATAAATTTTACTCATTTAAATCTAACAGAAATGAAAAACATAATCTATTCCCTTACAGCTCTACTTCTCTTGGTGGCTTGTGGTAAAACCGAAGACAAAGAAGTAGCAAACACTACTCAAACAAGTACCACCCAAACAGATACCACAACAAGTAGTACTCAAACAAGTACAACCACGAGCACTACTGAAACAACTACAAATACTACTCAAACAGGTACAATGACAAGTAGTACGCAAACTAACACTACAAATGTTGACGAAAGTAGCGCAGACCCCGAAAGAGACACCTTCGACTCTCCCTCCATAATAAGTCCTTACACTCTCTTAATAAAATGTCCTAAAAAAATAGTGCGAAGCAAAAAAGGAGAAGAAGAGTACACCGTAAAATATACCATCAACAAAGACCGTCTTCTTACCAAAGTAGAACGATCTGTAAACAATGAAGTAAAAGATATCATCATTTTTTCTTACGACGAAAACAATCTGCTCACACAAACAAAACATACCCGAAATTACAGCTCCAATTATATTATGAGAAAGTTCTGGCACAATTCGAAACAGCAAATAGAAAAAATGGAGTTCTACGATACAACTCCTAATAAAAACCGTTTGACAGCTACGCTAACTTTTAAATACGATGTGCAAGGCCGATTGATACAAATAAAATCAAGAGGGGAATACAAATATACAGAAGATTTTATCTATCAAACGAATAACAAAGTTAAACAAAGGTTCGACCCAGAAGACGGAAATGGCGTTATATCCGATTCCTATTTTATATTAGACAACAGAGGAAATATCATTAAAGGAAATGAAAATGAAAATGACACCTATTCTTTTGATAACAAAATAAATTATGAAAAATACAAACCATTCTCTTTTATCTCCGAAATATTCTTTGCCGGATTTAGCATAGAAACAGGGAAAAACAACCTTATTCAAAAAAGCAATAATCCCTTTATTACCATAGAATACAAAGGAGATTACCCTACAAAGAAAACTTACAACAAAAATACAGAATATGAATATACCGAAAGTTTCTTCTATGGAAAGCATTTAGGAGAATAGAACTATTCAATAGAGTAACTGTCAAAAAAAGGCTGGTCGGCATTCTGCCGACCAGCCTTTTAAACATTAATCATTTAGGGTTACCCATTGCTTTGATGCTCTTGAAGGTATGCCTTACGAACTTTCTTAAAAAGTTCTGAAGAGTACACAAAATCAGTAACAGCCTCATTATCGGTTTGGAAGATAGTGTCTTTAGAGCCTTCCCACTCCTTGTAGCCGTTCTTCAAGAAAACTATCTTAGCTCCTATCTCCATTACCGAGTTCATATCGTGAGTGTTAATCACTGTTGTGATATTAAACTCCTCTGTGATTTCCTGAATTAGGTTATCTATCACAATAGAAGTTTTAGGGTCAAGGCCAGAGTTAGGCTCATCGCAAAACAAGTAGTGCGGCTGATTTACAATGGCACGTGCAATAGCTACCCGCTTTTGCATTCCTCCTGAAATCTCAGAGGGCAACTTACCTTCCGCATTCACCAAGTTCACACGGTTAAGTACTGTATTAGCACGCTCGCGTATTTCCTCCTCTGTTTGTACAGAAAACATTTTCAGAGGGAACATCACATTTTCTAGCACCGTCATCGAATCAAATAGGGCACTCCCTTGAAAGACCATCCCCATTTTCTGACGCAGAAGCGTTCTTTCTTTGCGCTTCATATCGGCATACTTCACTCCATCGTAAATAATATCACCACTGTCGGGTGTAAAAAGCCCCAACAGCGATTTGAGAAAAACAGTTTTCCCCGAACCACTTTGCCCGATGATAAGGTTTGTTTTCCCTTTTTCAAAGACGGTAGAAATCCCCTTGAGCACTTCTACCCCATTGAATGATTTGCGTAAACTCTCTACTTGTATCATAGTCCTGCTGAGCTTACCACAGCTTCTTTGTTAATCTTCTTCACTAAGCCTTGCAACACTTTCCCTGGGCCTACTTCTACAAATTCGGTAGCACCGTCGGCAATCATCTGCTGCACACTTTGTGTCCATTTTACAGGAGCTGTCAGTTGGTTGATGAGGTTCTTCTTAATAGCCGAAGCATCAGTAACAGCAGTAGTAGTTACATTCTGATAAACAGGGCACAAAGGTGTTCCGAAGTGGGTTTGCTCAATCGCTGCGGCCAGCTCTTCTTCTGCGGGTTTCATCAGCACTGAATGAAAAGCTCCTCCGACAGGCAAAATGAGAGCTCGTTTAGCCCCCGCATCTTTCATTTTCTCGCAAGCAGCCTCTACCGCTTTCAACTCACCTGAAATCACCAATTGTCCAGGACAGTTGTAGTTGGCTGGCGTTACAACTCCTTCTACAGTAGCGCACAAAGCCTCTACTTGAGCATCGTCCAGCCCTAAAACCGCAGCCATTGTACCAGGTTGCAATTCGCAAGCCTTTTGCATTGCTGCAGCACGTTTAGCCACCAACTGAAGTCCATCTTCAAACTTAAGCACCCCATTGGCTACCAAAGCAGAAAATTCGCCTAACGAATGTCCTGCCACCATTTGAGGAGCAAAAGCACTGCCTAATACCTTGCTGAGGATTACTGAGTGCAAGAAAATAGCAGGTTGGGTAACTTTAGTTTGTTTCAAATCTTCTTCGGTACCACCAAACATTATCTCAGTGATAGAGAATCCTAAAATATCATTAGCCGCCTCAAAAAGGGCTTTAGCTTCTGCCGATTTTTCGTATAAGTCAAGTCCCATTCCTACAAACTGAGCTCCTTGACCAGGAAAGATGTATGCTTTCATTATTCACTTTTTACAATTAGAAGTACAAAACTACACTTTTTTATTGATAATACCAAATATTTGTGTCAAAATATCCTTTGCCACTTCCTCTTTAGTTTTTAGAGGGAAATCTATTTGGGTTTCTGAGGTAATAAAACTAATCTTATTTGTATCAGTACCAAAGCCTGCCCCTGCATCGCGCAGTGAGTTAAGAACAATGGCATCTAAATTCTTTTTGCTTAGCTTAGTTTTGGCATTAGCGACTTCATTTTCTGTCTCTAAAGCAAAACCTACAAGCGTTTGAGTCGTTTTCTGCCGTCCCAAAGAAGCTAAAATATCGACTGTAGGGACAAGAGTAAGGGTCAGTTGGTCTGTTTTCTTTTTGATTTTTTCAGTAGCTACCTCAGCAGGTCTATAGTCGGCTACTGCAGCAGCAAGAATAGCAATATCAGTTGTTGGGAAAAGCGTTTGGACAGCTTCATACATCTGTTGCGCTCTCACTACTCTGTGTAGGTGCACATCAGGATGAATATTCTTCTCTGCTGAAGGCCCTAACACAAGGTGCACCTCAGCACCTTGTTTAGCAGCTTCATTGGCCAATGCAATACCCATTTTGCCGGACGAAAAGTTTCCGATGAAGCGTACAGGGTCTATTGCCTCGTAAGTAGGCCCTGCTGTAATGAGTATTTTTTTGCCTTTCAGAAGAGAAGTGTTCTGAGAAAAGTGCTCGACAAACTGTACAATATCTTCAGGCTCAGCCATACGCCCTTGTCCTACCAAACCGCTGGCCAATTCACCATAAGTAGCAGGAATAATATGATTGCCAAAAGCAGCTAAAGTTTGCAAATTGCGAGCAACAGTAGGATGTGCATACATATCCAAATCCATTGCAGGGGCTAATAATACAGGTGCTTTGGCAGAAAAATAAGTAGCCAATAGAAGATTGTCGCACTGCCCATTGGCCATCTTAGCAATAGTATTGGCCGTAGCAGGAGCAATGAGCATCAAGTCTGCCCATTCAGCCAATGCTACGTGACTATGCCAAGTACCTTCAGAAGAAGTAAAATCAATAAGAACAGGATTTTTAGAGACTGTACTAAGGGTAAGAGGTGTAACAAAATCCTTTGCGTTAGGAGTAAGCACTACCTTCACAAAATGCCCTTTTTTAGTAAGCAAGCGTACCAACTGAGGAGTTTTATAAGCTGCAATGCCCGCTGTGATACCAAGAACTACATTCATAAGAAAAAAAATTACAACAAAAAAGGCTTTAAGCAGTAGGCATTTTGTCTACTACTTAAAGCCACTATGTAAAACCAATTATGGCTAGAGTTCATTATTCGGCTTCGCGGTAATACACCTTGCCATCCAACCACTCTTTCACAGCGATTGCTTGAGGTTTAGGAAGGCGCTCATAAAAGCGAGAGACCTCTATTTGCTCTTTGTTTTCAAAGATTTCCTCCAAGTTATCGGTATTGGTAGCAAAGGCTTCCAATTTCTCTACCAACTCTTTCTTAATTTCGGCATTTATCTGATTTGCACGTTTGGCAATAACAGAAATAGCCTTATAAATATTGTTGGTAGGATCTTCTATTGCCGCTTTGTTGTAGGTAATGGTAGAAGTTGGCGCATCGATTCTTTTAAAATCCATATCTATAATTATTTTTGTGATGTAAAACTTTTCATTGATGTATTAATTTTGCGTAGCATATTCTCTGCCTCTTTTTTGAAACGAGTTTCAGGGAATGCGCGCAGCAAATTGTCGTAAGCTTCTTGAGCTGTCTTGAGGCGTTCTTCTTTTTTGTGTTCCACACTGTTAATAGCCCACTCATAAGCTGAGTGAAGACGTATGTACAAAGCTTCCTCTCTGAAAACACTTCCGGGGTTATTTGTCAAGAAGTTGTCAATAGATTTAATGGCCGCTTGGTAGTCTCGAATCAAATCGTATTGTTTAGCTATTTCAAATTCCTTTTTCTCCAAACGGGTTACCAAATCAAGGGTAAGCTCATTGGCTTCTTTAGCATACTCTGAAGAAGAATATCTGTCCAAAAAGTACTGCAATTTCTCAAGGGCTTGCTGGGTATAGGTTTGGTCTACACTGTACTCTGGAGTCTCCAAATAGAGAGCCTTGGCTTCCAAAAAAGCAGCTTCTACTGCTTTTTCGCTACGCGGATACAGTTTTTGCAAACGCTCAAACTGATAGGAGGCTAAATTGTACTGTTTCAGCTGGTAGCAAGCATCGCCAAACATATAGTACAATCGTTCTCCCTGAGGTTTTCCTGCGTATTCTGAAGCGACTTGCTCAAAAAGACGAATTGCTTTCTTGTATTTTTTGGCTTTGTATTGCTTTTCGGCTTCAATGTATTTTACACTTCCTTCCGTTGATTTTAAGGCTTTTTGGTACTCACCACACGAGGCGAAAAGCATACCACACAAACCGATGATAAGGTATTTCTTTATTAACATTCGGCAAAGGTAAAAAGTTTTTCTGATATTACAAAATTAAGTGAGCATTCCGCCATCTACATTGAGCACTTGCCCTGTGATGTAAGCTGACATATCGGATGCCAAAAACACACAAGCATTGGCTACATCGGCAGGTTGCCCACCGCGTTTAAGAGGAATATTATCACGCCATCCTTGTACTACTTTTTCATCTAATACGGCAGTCATTTCAGTTTCAATGAAGCCTGGTGCAATAGCATTGCAGCGGATGTTTCGAGACCCCAACTCCAAGGCAATAGATTTTGTAAAGCCTATGATACCTGCCTTAGAAGCTGCATAGTTACTCTGACCTGCATTTCCTTTGATTCCTACTACACTACTCATATTGATGATGCTGCCTTTGCGCTGTTTAAGCATTACACGCTGCACAGCTTTGGTCATATTGAACACCGATTTAAGGTTCACCTCAATAACTTTGTCAAAATCCTCTTCGCTGATACGCATTAGGAGGTTATCTTTGGTAATTCCTGCGTTATTCACCAAAATATCAATAGCTCCAAACTCTGCTACCACTGCTTCTACAAAATCTTGTGATTGCTGGAAGTTTGAGGCATCGCTCTGATACCCTTTTACTTTTACCCCTTGGGCTGAAAGTTCAGCTTCCAAAGCTTTAGCAGCTTCTACTGATGAGCTATACGAAAAGGCAATGTTTGCCCCTTGTGCTGCAAACACTTCGGCTATGCCACGGCCTATACCACGACTAGCTCCTGTGATGATAGCTGTTTTTCCTTCTAATAATCTCATTTTGAATTATGAATTGTTAATTATTAATGTCAATTATAGTTTTGCACTTTAGCCCCCTACACGCTTCACATTGAAGCCTTTTTCTTTAAGGAGCTGCATAATAGTATCTCGGTAATCGCCTTGTATGAGTATTGTATCCTCTTTGATAGTACCTCCTACCCCTAAGTGCGTTTTGAGCTCTTTGGCCAATACTTTGAAATCAGCATCTGCGCCTGTATAACCTTCGATGATGGAGATAGGCTTGCCTTTGCGTTTTTCGTACTTGCAGAGCAAAGGTTCCTCTTGCATCCATACATTGGGAGTAGGAGCTTTAGGTTCTTCTTCCTCTATATGGTCAGGAAAAAGTGCTTTCAGTTGATCTCTCAAATCCATTGCCTACTTGGTTTTGGTATAATGAATTTCTAACTTCACATCCTTAATCACTGTGCTAAGAGGTGTTGCTAAAGTAGTAATAGGTATTTTGTGCTTTGCATTGGCTGCATCTAAGTAGGTAGAGATATTGGCATTCTGGACATTCGAGGCTACAGCTACCCCAAGAGGTACATTGGTAGCACTAGTTGTACCTGAAATGATATTCAGCAGATGATTCGTAATGCGAAGTCTATAATACACTCCTTTGTTATTTTCTTTGTGCAATTTAGGTAGGTGTATCAAATAGGAATAAGCAGCCGTTCCGTTAGATTTGGTAGGGTCGTACAGATAATCTGCTAATGAACCTCCTGTTTGGGCATTGTACACATAAAGGCGTTCTGGTTCTTGAGCATAAGATACAGTCTTATCTACATACAAGAGGAGACTAGCATCGGTAATCATCCAGCGCTCCGATTTAAACCTTGCAATCTCGGCATCTGATAAGGTGATAGAAACTGTTTGCCCCAAGGCCCCGCTAAGATACCATTTAGAAGTATCTGTAAGATTAGCTCCTGTGTTTTCTATTAGGTTCATCGAAATTCCTTGCAAGGGCATTTCAAACCTATTAGTACGTTTTTTGGTAGCCCCTTTCACCTCGGCATCATAATGGTAAACGACTTCAATTTTAGCCTTAGCAATATCTAAGAGCATCATTAGGTCTGCAGAAAAGTCAGAGGCTGTAATGGTGATGCCTTTGAAATAGCGACGAAAGTTGTTCAAATTGGTCAGTTCTTTACTTCCTTCCTTGTCTATAATTTTAGATTGGAAGAAGGCAGCACTGAGTGGAATACGCAATCCTGGAGCTAAGATATCTGAAACTTTCTTTGATTCGTCGTCGGTAGTTTCAGGGTTGTCAAACTGATAGCGCACAATAGACTTATTGCTAACACTAAAAGTGCTGGTAGTGGTAGCCGATACAATAGAACTTGCTATATGTGCAGCAATATTGGCATTGTTTGAATAATATTGTTTGGCATTCAAATCGGCATCAATATCACTGAGATAGTAGTCTAACTCGTTCACAGCTACTTTAAAAGTAGCAGCCTTGTTGCCATAGATAGAGTCTAAGTGGTACTCGGCATTCTGGGCGTAGGTAGGCTTTTGCGCACTACTATTAGGATTGAAATAAGGGAGGTACAAATAGGCTTCCGTAACGGTTTCGTGTTCAGGTTTGCTATTCTTATTCTCGTTGGCTTGTGTCTGTGCACCAAAAGTAGGATTGAGAGACGAAAGGCCTATTTGAGCTACTATACGCGCCTGCTTAGTTCCAAAAGGTGCCTGAGTGTAGCGACCTAAGAAATTCCCTCCTAAGCCATTGGTTTGCACTGCTTTTTGTTGCATTTGGGCTACGGAAAGGGTAGCCGTATAAACGCTTGTGCTAAAATTAGGTTCTTTGAGCAAAGCCCCCTCTATTTCGTTGAACGAATTATCGGAACAAGCTCCTAAAAAGATAGGTAGCGCTGCTAAAAAAAGTAACTTTAAGGTGTTATTCATTCGTTTAAGGTTATTTCTTTAAGATTTTCTGGTAAAACTCGCGGTAAGAGTCTTGGAAAGTCTCTTTGTCACTATTGAAGAGGACAGGTTTTTTAACATTTTTCAAATAGGTATGAAAGTCCTCAGGCATATCTTCTGTAACGACTACTACCCCATCAGAGTATTTCACAGCGACGCGCATCAGGTTAAAATAAGTAGGATTTTTAAGAGGGTCTACTGTTTTCTTACTAATTCCGTCAAAGGCTACTTTGTTAATAAGTTTGCTATCCAAAGTACCTTCATAATCGCTGTCAAAAACAGAGGTAATGATTTTACTTTCAGAGAAAATAGGTTCATCCTTATAATAGGTTCGCAAGTACAAAGGGAGCAAGGAAGAAACCCATCCGTGGATGTGAATAATATCTGGCAACCAATTGAGTTTCTTGACTGTTTCTACAATTCCTTTAGCGAAAAAGATGCAACGTTCGTCGTTGTCAGGATACATTTGGTTTTGTTCATCAAAGAGCGTGCCAGTGCGATGGAAATACTCATCGTTGTCAATAAAATAAACCTGTATTCGCTCCTTGGGGATAGAAGCTACTTTTATGATGAGGGGCACATCAATATCGTTAATGACAATATTAATTCCCGAAAGGCGAATTACCTCGTGAAGCTGATGACGGCGTTCGTTAATGTTACCAAACTTAGGCATAAAAATACGTATCTGTCCGCCGTTAGCATTTACCATTCGCGGAGCTTCAAACGACATCTTAGCAAGCTCTGAATAAGGCGAATAAGGCAACACCTCTGACGATACGTACAGTACTTTTTTGTCTTTCATAGAAAGGAAATCGTTATTATATTAGCACGTTAGAAAGCACAAAAGTACAAAAAATTATGGACATATCCATAAAATATTATAAGTTTGCACCCAAAAAGATTTTATACCAATGATTTTTACCGAACAAAAAACACTTCATTCCTTAGTAGAATCCCTTAAAAATCAAGGGAAAAGCATAGGACTTGTGCCTACAATGGGCGCTTTGCACCAAGGCCACTTGTCGCTTATAAAAAAAGCTACTGAAGAGAATGACACGGTGGTGGTAAGCATCTTTGTGAACCCTACCCAGTTCAACAATCCTACTGACTTGGAAAAGTACCCTCGTACCTTGCAAGCCGATGCGCAGCTGATTGCTGACCTGAATAAAGATGTACTCATCTATGCTCCTGCGGTGGCCGACATTTACGGCACCGAAGTAACTGCACAGCAGTTTGACTTTGGAGGGTTGGACAAAGTGATGGAAGGCACTTCACGCCCAGGGCACTTTGACGGTGTAGGTACTATTGTAAAGAAACTTTTTCAAATAGTACTTCCTACGCGTGCTTATTTTGGAGAAAAAGACTACCAACAGTTGCTCATCATCAAGCGGATGGTAGAACAAACAGGACTTCCTGTTAGCATTGTACCTTGCCCTATCGTGCGCAATGCCGAGGGGTTGGCTCTTAGTTCGCGCAATGCACTGCTTTCTGAAGCAATGAAACAGCGCGCCACTTTCATCTACCGCACTCTTGTAGCTGCTAAAGAGCGTTTTGGAACTCATACCCCTGCCGAGGTAGAAGCTTGGGTAAGTGATATTTTTGCCCAAGAGGCTGATTTCGAGTTAGAGTATTTTACTATTACCGATGCTGAAAACTTGCTTCACGCTACTGAAAAAGAAGCCGGCAAAACGTACCGAGCTTTCATAGTAGTGTATGCGGAGGGAGTTCGCCTGATAGACAATATTGAATTGTAGTATTACTTCTTACCCTCGCAAAACAAAAGCCAGCTACTTAGCTGGCTTTTGTTTTTGTAGGCTTCTGATATGTTCTACAGTAGTACCATTCAGAGCTTCAATACCATGCGCTCGGAGTATTCCCTTGGCTTTTTCGGCACGCACACCACGGCGACAGAAAAGGACAATGTTAGTTTTGCCTTTCAGCTGTTCCCATTGGCTATCCATCACCTGTAAAGGAATATTGATAGCCCCTTCGGCTGTTCCTGCTGAGTACTCTTCGGGGGTGCGAACATCGACAAGAGTTACATCGCGAGCATTGACGCGTTCTGATAGGTTCTGTGCTTGTAGCGTTCCTGACACCACAAGAAAAAATAGAGATAAAAGTTTTTTCATCAGTTGTTATTTAATAGATCAAACGTACATATTTCATTGCATTTTCTTTTAAGTTTTTCAACTATCAAGGTTTAGCTCCTTTCCAACCTCTTGTGAGAAAAACATACTGAAAATAGTCGGTAGTGTTTTTGCCCTCTTCAGGGATTATCTGCCCAATGAGAAATCCTAAAGGCGACTTAAAACCTACTATATCCTGACTGTGTGCATAAGGAGAACCCTGACTATCAAGTTTGTAAAGCACTACTGAGGGTATTTCTGAAACTTCCTTAAAGTTCTCTACATTAGTAAAATAAGTAATAGGGCCATCAGAATTTGCCAAAGAAATCATCTGAGTAGGACTTGTGGGTATCCCTAATCCCTTGGGAAGATACATTTCTGAATCTAATGCTCTGTGCATCAGAGAAACAATGGAATAGCCCTTTTGCTTCAGAAGCGCTGCAAAGCTTCTGCCCTTGTTGTATTTTTCTTGATAAATATGACCACTCCCCAGCGAACAATAGTAATGTTTCTTTCCATTGGCTAAACTATCCAACTGTTTTGTATACAGACTAAAGTTGTGCAACATCACACTATCGCGAGAAGACTTAAAAGCCTGTCGCTCTCCCAAAAGCCCATACACATAGATTTTCTGATGTTTGGGCAAGGTTTGGTTGTAGTGGTAAAGTATTTTCCACTTTTCAAGATACTCTTCTGTCTGCCGTTGTGGAATATTGTTTTTAAGCAGGTCAAAATGTTTTAACAAAAGCGGTTCATTAAGTGTATCTGCTGTCAAAAAGCGATTCAAAATCTCAGCATCCTCAACAAAAAACTCATTAAAATAATCTGTAACCCCGAACTTCTTGTTTAAATAAATTAGGAGTTGAGCATCAAAAAGCTGTGTTTTTGGAAACCCGTGAACCTCGCCAAACATAAAGACTGTAGAAGTCTCTACCTCTGCAAACAATGTCGTATCAGGGATTGTGCAATCTGGCGGCAATGTGATAGCATTGGCCTTAAGATAATCGACCTTTTCTTTACTTACTTCTACTCTTAGCAAAAAGCCGTAAATGAAAAAATACGCCACTGGTAGTATTGCTAAAAACAAGAGGCTCCCCAAAACAACATATAGTATTTTCTTCAACCTTTTCATAACAATGTCTTATTGGTTAAATCATCATAAAAAGTTAAGCCCCTCAACTTATTAACTTAGCTGTCCCATTTCCTCCATAAAACGTTGTGCCAGTGCATCGGCTTCTTGTTGGGTTTGCGCTTCTGTATAGATGCGAATGATAGGTTCTGTGTTGGATTTGCGCAAATGTACCCAACTGTGAGGGAAGTCTATTTTAAGTCCATCGATAGTAGTGATGTGCTCGTGTGCATATTTCTCTTGCATAGCTTGTAGCACCTTGTCGGGATTGAGGTCTTGGCTGAGCTCAATTTTATTCTTACTCATATAATAGGCTGGATAGGTTTTGCGCAGCGCACTCACGCTGATACCTTTTTCAGTGAGCAAGGAAAGGAACAATGCAACCCCGACTAGGGCATCGCGACCATAGTGCAATTCAGGATAAATAATTCCGCCATTGCCTTCTCCTCCTATGATAGCCTTCACTTCTTTCATCTTTTCGACTACATTCACCTCGCCTACTGCGGCTGCCGCATAAGCTACTTTGTGCTTGTCTGCAATATCGCGCAAAGCTCTGGAAGAGGACAAGTTAGAGACTACATTGCCAGGGGTTTTACTCAATACATAGTCGGCACAAGCTACCAAGGTGTATTCCTCGCCAAACATTTCGCCCTCTTCGGTAATGAAAGCAAGGCGGTCTACATCGGGGTCTACGACAATTCCAAAGTCTGCTTTCTCTTCTACTACTTTTTGACAGATGTCGCCCAAGTGTTCTTTTAGGGGTTCAGGATTATGAGGGAAGTGGCCATTGGGGTCGCAGTACAAGGGAATAACTGTTGCTCCGAAACGTTCTAAAAGTTTTGGAATAGCAATGCCACCTGTGGAGTTCACTGCATCTACTACTACCTTAAAAGATTGTTTTTTCACAGCTTCTACCACAGCTGAAGGAAGCAAAGAGAGCACTCTGTCAATATGCTTTTGGAGGTAGTTTGTATTTTCAGTCAGTACTCCTAAATCGTCTACTTGAGCAAACTCATAATCGTTTGTTTCGGCTATTTGCAAGAGTTCGGCACCATCGGCAGCGCTTAGAAATTCGCCACGGCTATTGAGTAGTTTTAGGGCATTCCACTGTTTTGGATTATGGCTAGCAGTAAGGATAATCCCTCCGTCGGCCTGTTCTAAAGGAACAGCTACTTCTACCGTAGGAGTGGTACTGAGGCCAATGTCTACTACATCTATGCCTAACCCTATAAGGGTATACTGCACCAAATGCTGCACCATAGCACCGGAAAGGCGTGCATCGCGACCTACTACTACTCTGATGCGTTTGTGAGGAGTGTGTTTCTTAAGCCAAACTCCATAGGCAGCGGCAAATTTGACAGCATCAAGAGGAGTTAAATTATCTTCGGGGCGGCCTCCTATAGTGCCTCGAATGCCTGATATTGATTTAATTAGTGCCATATTTCCTTATTGTGTTTTTAGGAGGCAAAAGTACAAATAAGTTTTGAAAATTACAAAAGAAGTGATGTTCCGTTTCAGTAGAATTTTCAATCGAATGACGGAAGTTAGAGGTAAATGGTTATTTTTTCTGTTTTTGAAGTGTTTTGCAGAAAGGCAGTATTGGCTGAAAGTTCGCTTGTTCTTCACTTCGGCTTCGGGAAGCTCCTAATAGAAAATTTTTCTTTTCTTGGCAGATAATGAGACAAGAGAAAGTAAAGCAAGCACTGACTGTTCTTTGCTTTGCAGTAGTGTTCTAATTTTATGAGAGAATTGATGGAAAGTGCTTTATACTATAGGAATGACTTTGAAAGCATTAAGAAACTCTCATCTTTTTCATTTGAGAATAAAAACCAAAGAAGAGTATGTAGCCATAGCAGACTACTAAGGTAAGGTAAGCAAGGCGAAAGCCTACATAATCGACAAAAAATCCGTGGAGAACAGGAATGAATCCACCTCCTACTATCATTGTGCAAAGTAAGGCAGAGGCTTCTGTTTTCTGTTCATCTGCGTCTTCGCTACCCAAAGAAAAAATAATAGGGAACATAATAGAATTGAACAAACCTACGGCTAACAAGCTTACCATAGATAGGATTCCACCTGTATTGACAGAGACAAAAAGAAGAGAGATGACGCTCACGGCAGCTATCATCAAGAGCTTAGAAGGAGAAAAGCGTTTGGCTAGAAAAGCTCCTATAAACCTACCTACCATAGCACCCCCCCAATAGAATATCAAAAAGTAAGCTACAATGGCTTTGGGATAGGAGGTATAGAGAGAAGAAGGGACTACTGTCTTACCCAAGAAATGCTTCAAAGAAAGCAGCTGTGGATAGGCAGCAAGTTCCTTAACAACATTCATTTCTAAGAAGTAGTTCACTGCGAAACTGCCAATGACAACCTCAGCACCTACATATAGGAAAATGCCTATAGCAGCGAGCAAAAGCGACGGTTTTTTGAGGAGTGCCACGTAGTTATAGGACTTTGAAGGCTCTTCGTAGCCAATACAATTACCGGTGCGCAACCTTATTAGAGCAAATAGGAAAGCTAAGAATGTTACGGCTAAAGCAATGTAGAGAAAAGGAATCTGGATGGCAAGTGCTTCTTGCTGAAAGTACATATTCCTATCGATGGTGCTCAATTTTGCTAATTCGGAAGAGGTTTTCACTTCGTCGTTGAGCAGAAAAAAGCCTCCTGCCAAAGGTGCCACCATAGTCCCTAAGGCATTAAACGCCTGCGAAAAAGTAAGCCTAACAGGAGCAGAAGAGGGCTCGCCAAGTAGGGCCACATAGGGATTGGCAGCTACTTGTAAAAAAGTAATACCACTACCTAAAACAAAGGAAGCTAACAAAAAAAGGCTAAATTGGCGTTCTTCGGAAGCTGGATGAAAAAGCAAAGCACCTAAAGCAATAAGAATAAGACCTATAATAATACCCCGCTGATAGCCCAAGCGTGCCAAAATAAAGCCTGCAGGAATAGAGAATAACAAGTATGGAAGAAAAAAGAAGAGCAAGAGCAAGCTGGCGTGTGTATAATTAAGCTCAAAAATATCGCGTAGGTGGGGTACTAACAGTTGTACAAAAACCGTTAATCCTCCAAAAAGAAAGAACAAAATACCTACAAACACGTATGCTTTGGTGCAATTCTTTATGCGCTTCATTATATTATTTGGTTAATTTTGAGGTTGCAAAAATACTCTTATATTTAAAATTTCGTTAAAAATTAACACTTCATTTTTGTTATATTTATAACGATTCATTATAACCAACTGATAATAAGAGGTAAAAAATAAGAGGCAAAAGCTGTTTTAACAAATGGCTCAAGCGAGTAAAAAACTAAAAATATAATAAATGTAAAAAATTTTAGAGGGTTTTAGTTTCAAGAATGAAAAAAGTTACTACCTTTGTCCCCCGAAAGAGCCAAGCTGCGAGATTGCAGCAGGTACCAAGTACCGATTTTTCAAGCTGCTAAGGCGGCGAAGCACAAAAAAGTAAAAACTAAAAGTAACTAATATTAACAACTCTAAGATGAAAAACTGGTTTTTAAATGTAGCAATTTTTTTGCTGTGTGCAATGGCTTATGCCCAAAATGGTGTGATAACGGGCGAGGTAATTGATGGGGAATACAATGTTCCTCTGATGGGAGCAAACGTGATAGTGAAGGGGACTTCTCACGGGGTTTCGACCGATATGGACGGGAAGTACACCTTAAATGTAACAGCTCCTACGGGAACAATTGAAATTTCGTACCTTGGGTACCTAACGAAAGCTGTAGCTTACCGTTTAGTTAATGGAAAAGCACACCTAAAAGTATCTTTATCAAGCGACCAACAAGCCCTCAGCGAGGTGATTGTAACCGGCAAGAGCTCGCTGTTGGACATTGCCAAAGAGCGCAAGACGCCTGTGGCTGTTTCGACTATCCAAGCAACAGAAATTGTTGAGAAGATGGGTACTAGAGAACTACCTGAAATCTTAAACCGTACTCCATCGGTTTATGCGACTAAAGGAGGGGGTGGTTTTGGAGACTCGAGCATCAACATTCGCGGATTCGACAGCAAAAACGTAGCTGTGATGATTAACGGAATGCCAGTGAACGATATGGAGAACAGCCGTGTGTATTTCAGCAACTGGACAGGACTCTCTGATGTTACTTCGGGAATGCAAGTACAACGCGGTTTAGGAGCCTCAAAATTAGCGATAGCTTCGGTAGGAGGAACTATTAACATTGTAACCCGTGCAGCCGATATGAGCGAAGGCGGAAACATTTTTGCGAGCTATGGCAGCAATGGTGAATACAAAGCTAACGTATCGTACAACACAGGGAAAAGTCTTACCGGATGGTCAACCTCGGTACTTTTTGGTAAAAACTGGGGTAAAAAATATGCTGATGGTACTAGCTTTGAAGGATATAACTACTTTTTAGCTTTGGGGTACGAACCATCAAAGAAACACAGCTTCCAACTGATGTTTACAGGTTCTTCTCAGTGGCATAACCAACGCGCTTATCGTCCTACTATTGCTGAAGCACAACGCTATGGAGGTAGTGAAGACCAGCCTAACCGCCGCTACAATCCTGACTGGGGCTATCTTGACGGAGAAGAGTATTCTTTAAAAAAGAATGTTTACCAAAAACCTGTAGCAATGCTTAACTGGGATTGGAATATGTCGAAAAGCACTTCTTTGAGCAGCGTAATTTATGCTTCGTTGGGACGCGGAATGGGCTCTGACCCTGAAGGGTATGCGCACAAAGTGGTAGATAAACCAGAATACAACAATGACGGCACTATAAAAGCGCATCATTATTCTATCAACAGATATGGTTTGAGAAACTTGCGTACTGAAGATGGACTGATAGATTTTGACAAAGCAGTTCGCTACAACAGAGGCGAAAGTGTAGAAGGATTAGACCCTATGCAAACACCAGGAGAAGCAGGTAAGTTCGTACGAGTAAACTCTCCTGACCCCAAAGTACGTTCTTCTATCAGACAAGGTTTTATAAGAAAAGGACTTATCAACTCTCACGACTGGTATGGTTTCCTAACAAACTTAAAGCACGAAATCAACAAGAATTTCACTTTCAATATGGGGCTTGATGGTCGTTACTACTACGCTTACCACCACCAAGTAGTCAATGACTTGTTAGGCAACAACAGTTTTTCTGACGCAAGCAACAAAAACTTATCGGCACCTAACATTATTACAGCGGTAGCCCCTACTAATGCTACCTTAAACCCTTTCACAAAAGTAGCTCCTATCAGCGATCAAATAACATACAGCAATGATGGTGAAGTGAAATGGTTTGGTCTCTTCTCTCAATTTGAATACTCTGATGAGCATTTTTCTGCTTTCATACAAGGTGCGACTTCTATACAGTCATACCAACGTATTGACAACTTCGTAAAACCAGGCACCCGACTAAATCCTGCACAGCCTAGAACTGTACAATACACGAAAACAGGATTTAAAGATATTATGGGCTACAATATCAAGGGTGGTGTGAACTACAACATCAATGAGCAACACAATGTTTTTGCAAACACAGGGTATTACTCTAAACAGCCTTTCTTTGATGCGGTATATCCTAATTATCACAACATTTTGAACCCTAACCTAACCAACGAAAAGATTTTCGGAATAGAAGCAGGTTATGGATTCAAGTCTCAGTACTTCAATGCTAATGTAAACCTTTACCACACTTCTTGGAAAGATCGTTATGAAAGCAAATCTAACAACATCAATGTAGGCTCGGAGCGCATCACTGCCTATGCTAGTGTTTTAGGATTCCAAGAAATTCACCAAGGAATTGAGTTTGAAGCTAACGCTTCGATTACTCCTTACTTAAAGGTAAACGGTATGTTCTCTACTGGTAATTGGTACTACAAAGGTAACTCTAAAGGATACCTTACTAACGAAAGTAACCAACCTATCGACAAACTTGGTAATGAAGTTCCTATAAGCGATGCAAAACCTTTTGACTTATTTATGGATGGTGTAAAAGTAGGCGATTCTGCTCAACAAACAGCTTCATTAGGAGTTACAGTACTTCCTATCAAAGGGTTAAAACTAGACTTTGATTGGAATTATATTGACAATCTTTACGCTCGCCTAAAAGCTACTGATTTTGATACCCAAGCTAAGGCTGATGCAGGAGCTTTGAAACTTCCTGCTTATCATCTGTTTGAATTAGGAGCCTCATACAAATGGCAGCTTACTGAAAAACAACGTCTTACTTTCTCAGCACACGCCTACAACCTATTCGACACTTATTACATTTCAGAATCTTACTCAAATATTCACGCTACTAACAGCAGCAAGACTTACAAAGGGTTAGATGTTAATAACCAAGTGTATTTCGGAGCAGGTCGTACTTTCAGTTTTGGGGTACGTTATCATTTCTAGATTTTTCATATTTGATTTTTTTTATTCTACAAAGGCTGCTTGTATTAAGGCAGCCTTTGTTGTTTTTCATTAAATCAACTCTTCAGCAAATTGGGTAATCGACAAATTTTTCGTACCTTTGCCTCATAATGAAAAAAGTATGTTTCTATTGGCTAAAAAATACAACTCTGTTTATGAAATCTTCGAGTTCTATGAACACACTTCAAACTATGAAGCGATTGACTTTGTGTTTGATGTTGTGAACTACTTTCGGAAGAAGAGTAAGGATAAAAAAAGTGCTTTTAGCATAGAGGAGCTTCTTTCAGAGCTCCGACATAACCCCAAGCATATAGCTTTCTTCAAAGAGAAGACAAAGAATGTATTTGCTAACAAACAAAAAGTTTTTCTCTTCACCGATGCAGGACTACTAAACAGCGTTTCGTTCTTCAAAGAATTACGCCGACGCATCAGCAGGCAACTTCTTCCAGACCAACCTTCGGAACAGAATATCCAATACGTATTAAACCAGTTGTTCTACAAGCCTTCGGACACTAAATGGGTAGCTCGTATCCCCATAGAAAACTGGAAAGAACTCTTCAGCTTGCTCAGTCTTGAAACTTTCTATGAAGATAGTGAGAAGAGAAATACCTCGAAGCAAATTCTGTTAGCTATAATGATTCTCTCTCAACGAATGGGAGGTTTGGCACTACAGACCGACGTATTGCGTATGGTACCGGAATATGCCCACTTAAACAGTCCTTTTATAGCCCTTGACGACGAGCTAAACAATTTATATCGCACTTTTTCTAAAGAGAAAAAAGCTTACCTTTACCTTCAAGAACACGCGTTAGACTACAAACAGCTGAACATTTTGGTAGCACAATGCGAAGACTTTGTAAACAAAGCTGATACAAATGCAGGCAAATATGGGGTAACCTTCAGTGTAAACCAAACCCTATTACTGATTCGACAACAAGTGAAACGCATCAAACGGCTGTACAACTATCTATTCATTGAAAAAGAGGAAGACAAAAAAGAAAAAGCCATTGCTTTCTACTTGGATATGATAAAGACAAACTCCAAGAAGAACAATATACGGAAGCTCATAGACGACAGTGTTTACAACATTACATACGAAATCACAAACTACACTGGAAAGACAGGGGAACACTACATCACTTCAAGCAGAAAGGAATATTTCAAAATGCTGAAAACAGCACTTGCAGGAGGGGTGATTGTTGGTTTTATGTGCTTGGTGAAGCTTTATATGTCTATGCAAGAAGGGCATTCAGACTTTCTACACGCACTGAACTACAGTTTAAACTATGCTATAGGCTTTGTACTCATTTACCTTACAGGCTCTACCTTGGCTACCAAACAGCCTGCGATGACAGCTTCTACCATTGCAAAAACCTTAGAAAACCTGAACATAACTGACAGCAAACACAAAAACAAGCAATACACAGAGTTCTGCAGTTTGTTTACAAGGTTATTCCGGTCGCAGTTCATCGCTTTTGTGGGGAATGTATTTGGGGCATTTCCTATCTCAATGTTATTGGCAATAGGGACTAGTTATCTATTAGGCTACAATTTTGCAGCAGAAAAAAGCAATCACCTGTTAGAAGACTTAAATAGCTGGCATACGCCTGTATTCTTGCACGCTTGTATTGCTGGAGTATTTTTGTTTTTGTCAGGCATCATAGCAGGAAATGTAGCCAGTGTAAATAACTTCAACAATTTTTACTACCGTCTCTCAGAACATCCCTTCTTAAAAGTTTTCTTTGGCAAAACAAGAATGCAACGGGTAGCTAAGTGGATGCAACAGAAATGGCCGAGTATAGTATCGAACATTTGGTTTGGTTTCTTTATGGGAAGTGCTTGGGCTATCGGAAAATTCTTTGGTTTGCCTATTGATATTCGACACATCACATTTGCTAGTGGCAACTTTGCTTATGGACTGTACGGTGCGAACTTTTCAATCAGCTTAGAGAATATTGTATGGTGTGTTTTAGGTATTGGCATCATTGGAGTAGGAAATTTTATCATCAGCTTTGGGCTTTCTCTTTGGATAGCATTGCGCTCCCGCGAAGTGCCCGCCTCAGAGCTGAAATATCTTGGCCGATGTGTATGGCAATCCTTCAAAAAGCAACCTCGTGCCTTCTTCTTTCCTATAAAAGAAAAAGTAAGCTAAGTATTGCCTAAAATTGCCTCTTAAGGCATCACTCACAAGTTAGTAGAAAACAAAAAGGCTGTCTTGAAATGATTCAAGACAGCCTTTTTGAATATTCTTTTTTAAGTATTATATCCTTTCAGCAATCCAATGAGAAATGAAAGCAGGTTTTGCTCCTCCTATTTTTTGTGCGTAAAGATAAGTTTCCACAAGCCTATGAGCTTCATCTAAATACTGCCCTTTGCTCTTAAAGCCTTGCAATTCGTCCCCTAAAAACGTTTCTGAAAGGAAGTTGATATCATACTCTTTAATAATGAAATCCCGGTGATTGCGTTCTGTCATCATATCTAATGCCCATTGGGTGTATTTTACATTGTTCACGTGAGAGTTCATATCCAAGTCGCTTACTCTTACTTTAAACTGATTGACTTGTTGCATTTCTTCGGGGAGAGCAATACGACTTGTTTGAAAAGAAAGACCTCCATCAAGACGGGGATAGAAAATCTCTTGACGGTCGGTTAGCTCAATGGGGCGACGAGTCTGGATGTCCATAGTTATCCAAGTAGTAGCACATTCCCCTATTTTTTGGTCTTGGCAGTACAATTCAAATTCACGGAAAGCATATACTCCTTGCACAGGCAAAGACCATGTTTTCACGGTGATGTGCTCATTCCACTCTGGCCATTTGTCTATTTTGAGTTTTTGTTGGATGAGTGCCCAAAAAAAGCCTTTTTCAATGAGTTGCTTATAACCAAAGCCTAAAAGAGAGGCGTGTTCTGCTGCAATATCTTGTAGCATCCCCAATACTCCATAGAGCCCTAACTGGTTATTTAGGTTCACTTGTGTGCTACGTACCTTATAGGTTTCTGTAAAAATAGTTTTATTATCCATCTGAAATTTAGTTCATTAGTTTAGTAAGTGAGTAATAGTTTTCACCACCCCTTCTTCATTATTGTCATACTGAGTAACATAGTTAGCGATGTTTTTGAGCTCTTCCTGAGCATTCTTCATTGCATAGCTATAAGTTGCACATTGCATAAGCTCTACATCGTTTAGATGGTCTCCAAAAGCCACTGTTTCATCAGGGGTTATTTGTAAAATACTTTGTAAATGTGCTATAGCATTGCCTTTGCAGACATCTTTACGAGTGATATCTAACCATATTTCGCCTGACACTACTACATTAAAATTAGGATTGTACTGCTGAAGGTACTTATATGAGTTCAGACGAGAAGTAGCAGTATCGCAAATAGTAATCTTAAAAATATCATCGTTGATATCTGAAAAATCTGTAACTCTTGTATGCGCAGGATAGTGTCTTGCAATCTCCCCAAAAATCCATTCGTCATCGGTCTTTACATAAGCACTTTTCTTGCCACAAAGGGCTACCCCTATGTGGTCTATCTGTGTACAAGTGCGTAAGATAGGAAGTAGCTCTGATAAAGAAATAGGACACTCAAACAATGTTTCTCCTTGGTAGATAAGCGATGCTCCATTGTCGGGAGCAAAAGCTATCTGTTCTTTAATAGGAGCAAAAAGAGCCTGCAAACTTTGTATTTGTCGACCGCTAGCAGCACAAAAGAGAATCTCTTTTTGTTGTATCAGCTTAAAAACCTCCCAAAAGCTCTCTGGCACTTGTTTTTCATTATTTACTAAAGTACCATCAATATCTGAAACTATTAATTTTATCATAATGCTTATTTTAAATAGGCAAAGGTCATAGCGCAACGCTATAACCTTTGGTAAAATTTATCATTTTGGTCATCCGCTAATTTTACGAATTTGCTAATTGTACAAATAGTTCTTCTCCCTCTTTCTGTACAACAGCGACTTTCTTACTAGTAAGTCCTTTAATAGCCTTGTCCCACTTTTTATTAGAAAAGGCTGTCTGTGTTTTAAGTATCTCTAAAAGCACTTTCTCTGATGACTTGAGCAATTCAAACACTATTTTCTCATCTTCAGAAAGCTCCACTTCTCTCTTCTCTGGGCGCATTTGAGGGAAGAACAGCACTTCCTGTATGCTCTCATTATTAGTAAGGAACATTATAAACCTATCCATACCAATTCCTAAACCTGAGGTAGGAGGCATACCATATTCAAGAGCGCGTAAGAAATCTTGGTCGATGAACATAGCCTCATCATCGCCTTTCTCAGAGAGGCGCAACTGCTCTTCAAAGCGCTCTCGCTGGTCGATAGGATCATTGAGCTCTGAGTACGCATTAGCAATCTCTTTGCCGCATACCATTAGCTCAAAACGCTCTGTAAGGTCAGGGTTATCACGGTGTTCTTTGGTCAGTGGAGACATCTCTTTAGGATAATCAGTAATGAAAGTAGGCTGAATAAAATTGCCCTCGCATTTCTCACCAAATATCTCATCTATGAGCTTGCCCTTGCCCATTGTCTCATCTACTGCTATACCGATAGATTTTGCAAAAGCTCTTAATTCATCTTCTGTTTTCCCTGTGATATCAAAACCTGTAAACTGCTTGATGGCATCAGTCATCGTTACACGAGGGTAAGGAGCTTTAAAATCAACTTCGTGCTTCCCAAAAGTAGCTTTCGTTGTACCATTTACTGCTATAGCACAATGCTCAAGCAAACGCTCTGTGAAATCCATCATCCAGTGGTAATCTTTATAAGCTACATAGATTTCCATTGCGGTAAACTCTGGATTATGAGTTCTATCCATCCCTTCATTACGGAAGTTCTTAGAAAACTCATACACCCCATCAAAACCACCTACTATCAGACGTTTGAGGTAAAGTTCATTGGCAATACGCATATAAAGTGGAATGTCCAACGCATTATGATGAGTGATGAATGGCCGCGCACTTGCTCCCCCTGGAATGGATTGTAGTACAGGTGTTTCTACTTCTAAATAGCCTGCCTCATTAAAAAACTGACGCATAGCATTGAACAATTTAGTGCGTTTTACAAACACTTCTTTCACTTGGGGGTTCACTACCAAATCTACATAACGCATACGATAACGCTGCTCAGGGTCGGTAAAGGCATCGTGTACTTTGCCATCAGCATCTACTTTAGGCATAGGCAGCGGACGTAATACTTTAGAAAGAAGAGTAAAGTTCTTAACAGCTACTGTTTTTTCCCCCATCTTAGTGATGAACAAATAGCCCTCTACCCCTATAAAGTCACCTAAGTCAAGAAGTTTTTTAAACACCTCGTTATAGAGTGTTTTATCCTCTTCAGGGCACATTTCGTCGCGGTTGAAGTACAACTGCATTGTACCTTCACTGTCTTGCAAAGTAGCAAAGGACGCTTTCCCTTGCACACGTAACGACATCAATCGGCCAGCTACTACCACTTGTTTGCCTTCTTCATAATGATTTGCAACATCTTTAGAGGTCGTATCAACAGGATATAATGGAGCGGGATAAGGATTAATCCCCAATTCTTTCAATCTGGCCAGTTTTTCTCTGCGAATGATTTCTTGTTCTGATAACATCTTTTTTAATGATTAATGTTCAATAATTAATTGGTTAGTGGTTAGTTAAAAACCGTTCGCCTTCACAAATTTGCTAATCCTCTAATCTGTTAATTATACTCATAAGTATAAACTGTTTTCTCTTTTCCTTCAATAATTACAATTTTGCTAATACGCTGGTTGCTATCCCAATGATATTCTGTAATTCTTTCATCAAGAGTCTCAATCCATAAGATAGGAGACTTTTCTTCTACTACACCTTTATTCCCATTGTAGTCATAATAACTAATAGGTAAATAGTTTTTCGTATTGGAAAGAGTAAAGACAAAGTTTTCTTCACTGTTCTTTCTCTTTCGTGTTAAAACAATCTGATTACCTTTCTTTAGTGCTGAAGACTCTGTAATCTCATCTGCTGAAAGATAAATATGAGTATAATTGAGGTATTTATCTTTAAATTGCGCACTATCATAAACATAATAGGTATTAGATGATTTTTCTAATGCCTCTTCTATTTTAGTAAAAATCTCATTATCATCATACAAATAAGAGGTTACCTCATCTACGAAAAGTGATCTACGCCCTTCAACACGTAAAAGTCCCTTTTCATATAAAAATTGAAAGAAAAAGTTATCAGAAAATATTATTTTAGTAGGATTTCCTTTAGAATCAAGATAAGCTGTTGCTGTGTTTCCATCACTACTTTTCAATGTTATACTCTTCACATCATTCAAATTAAGTGATAATAATCCGTATTGATACAATCCTACAAACAACAACCCTAAACGACTTTTAGCATATTTATCAGAAACTTCCTCAGAACGAAAGGTTATTTTCTCTTTTTTACTTTTGTATTCCTTAAGTCGAGACTCATACACCTCTTTTTGCCCATATACAGATATAGATAATAAGATGCTACACAAAAGAAATAAGTATTTCATAGTATTAATAATTAGCAAATTTGTTAATTGCTAATTACTCCTTATAGACCCCCATATCTAGATACTTATCCATACGTTTCTCTATAAGACGGTCTGCTGGTAGTTTTTTAAGTTCTTTATAAGCTGCTAAAATCACTTTGCGGACTGTTACAAACATTGCTTCGCGATCGTGATGCGCTCCTCCCATAGGTTCTTTGATGATTTCATCAATAAGTTTCAGCTTTTTCATATCAGGAGCGGTAAGTTTCAAGGCTTCAGCAGCTTCTTTTTTATACTCCCAGCTACGCCATAAAATAGAGGAACAAGATTCAGGTGAAATTACCGAATACCAAGTATTTTCAAGCATATACACTCTATCACCAATACCGATACCCAAAGCCCCTCCCGAAGCTCCTTCGCCTATAATAAACACTATAGTAGGCACTTTCAAACGAGACATTTCCAAAAGATTTCTTGCAATAGCTTCTCCTTGCCCACGCTCTTCAGCCTCAATACCTGGGAAAGCTCCTGGGGTATCTACAAAACATACTACTGGAATGTTAAACTTCTCAGCTTGCTTCATTAAACGGAGAGCTTTGCGGTAGCCTTCGGGATTAGCCATCCCAAAGTTGCGATACTGACGCATCTTAGTATTCACGCCTTTTTGCTGACCTATGAAAAGAAAACTTTGGTCATCAATCTTACCAAAGCCTCCAATCATCGCCTTGTCGTCCTTCACTGTACGGTCTCCGTGAAGTTCAAGAAAAGTTTCGCCAGCCAAAGCTTTGATATAGTCAAGGGTATAAGGGCGATCCAAGTGTCTGGAAATTTGTACACGTTGCCACGCTGTCAAGTTGCCATAAATTTCTTTTTTCACTTGGTTAAGTTTCTTTTCTATTTTCTTGCAAGCATCTGTCATATCTATATCGCTTTCATCACCGATGAGCTGACATTTTTGCATTTGTTCTTCTAACTCTTTGATGGGTTGTTCAAAATCTAAATATTCCATAAACTAAGTGTTATCTTGATTTCTAAAATGCAAAGATACAAACTAATTAGCAATTTAGCAAATTTGTAAATTAGCTAATTTTCCAATTTCCCTATTTCATAATTATACGGGCACACCACCGACACTACTTTTCCGTCTTTCTGTGCAGGACGTAATATAGGTATTTTCGCAATAACTCTATGTATTTCAGCAGTTAAAAAGTCTTCAGGAAGCTGCATTTTTATAACTCTCACTACCCCATCTGTACCTACACAAAGCGTCAACCTAATAGTTCCTTTCACACATATATCTCCTGAAATACTAAGGTGTTCTCTCATAAAAGCATCCATACACTCCTTAAAGCAACGCCATTGGTATTTAGTGGACACCTGTATACATTTGCTACTAAAAGCAGGTGCTTCTGTCACCAAAAGATAAGGGATAGCTCGCTCTATTTGAGATTCTTGAATACTATCAGCTCGTACTGAGAGTGCTATAGGTAGTGTTTCTTTAGGAGGCTCATAAGCAAATATTTTACTACTTTCAGTTAGCTCTGTTACACGACTTTCTCTCTGAAAAATATTAAACAGAGTAATCGATACCGAAACAAAAGAGAGTAATAAAGCACAGCCCGACAATGTCTTATTAGATGATTCCATTTTACTTTATGAATTGTGAAATTAGCTAATAGAATACAAAAAGCCAATAGTTAGGAGGTAACTACTGGCTTTCTAAAGTTTATTTTACAATGAATTATGATTGCAACTTGAAGTTGATAGGGTAAGCAAAAGTAACAGGAGTAGGTTTGCCACGCTGTCTACCAGGAATCAATTTAGGCAGCTTCTCAATGATACGTCTTGCTTCTGCTTCCAGAAGTTTATCGGTACCACGTACGCCTAATATAGTGATACTACCATCTGTATTGATACGGAAACTGACATTCACTTTCCCTTGGATTCCCATTTCTAATGCAGCAGGTGGATACACGAAATTTTTGCTCACGTGTTTGTCTAAGTTCTCTTTGAAGCACTGAAACTGTTTGTCTTTAGGCTGATTTTTACAAGCTTCGAACATTGGCTTATCTTCAATGATAGTAAAAGGCACTTCAATTTCGGGCTCAGAAACAGGTTCTGGTGTTTTGATATCGGCTACTTGAGCTACTTTTTCTTCTTTAGTAGTTTCGTTACCTGCAAAGTTTGTATCCTTAACATCAGCTTTGTTGTCCACTACCTCTACTTCCTCTACAACGGCTGGTGGTGGCGGTGGCGGTGGCGGGGTATCTGGTGCTTCCATTACGAAGTTCTCTTGACTTTCGTCTAGCACCTTATCCACGCTTGATTCGCGCCCTCCTTGAGCTCCCTTGTCATATACTTTTGCTTCAAATCCCCAAAGGGTAAGACCTGAAACAATCGCAAATCCTATGGCAAAGAATAACCCGCTGCTTTTTGCTAAATCGGCTTTTGGATTTTTTTTAGGTTGCATAATGATTTTCTTTAAAAGGTTATTAAATATACTTTAACAATTATCTAAAAGCTCTTTGATATTTTGTCATTAACAATAGAGCAACAACTGTGCCAAAATTGTTAAACACCGTATCCATAACATCTGCCGAGCGTGCGGTCGTCAAAGCAGCCTGAAGCACTTCGATTATTTCTCCTAAGAAAAGTGCTGTAAAGAACGCCCAAAGGTAGCATATTTTCAGTTTCGGCAACCATTGTTTTTCTTTCCAAAAAGCCAACACAAACAAAATTGTGTAACCAAAATAGAAAGTAAAATGAGCTATTTTATCTAAGTTCGGGATACGAGGCCCATCGGGCAGATCACTAGGAGGTAGTAAACAGAGGACAATAATCATCAGTGTCCAAAGCCCCCACAACAGAGTGTATTTGTGTTTTTTAAGCATCTATCAATTCTTTATATTGCTCAGCGGTAAGCAGCTCATCCCACTCTTCGGGACGCGTTACTCTCACCTGTATCATCCACCCTTCGCCATAAGGGTCAGTATTAACCACTTCTGGGTGCTGATTCAGGTCTTCGTTGAAAGCTAACACCTCGCCTGTCATCGGCATAAAAAGGTCTGACACCGTTTTGATAGCTTCCACCGAGCCGAAAAGACTATCTTTTGCTATCTTATCGCCTACTGTCTCCACCTCTACATACACAATATCAGAAAGAGATTGCTGGGCAAAGTCTGTGATACCTACGGTGATAGTGTCGCCTTCAAGACGTGCCCAAAGATGTTCTTGGGTATATTTTAGTTCTGATGGAAATTGCATAATAGTAATAAGGTTATGTTAAAATCAGTGCCAAAAGTAAGACTCTTTTTTGAAATGAGCAAATTTTTTCACTTTTTTTTCAGAAGAATCTTAAAAAAAGAATTTAGTCTTTGATTTTTCGGACAGATAAGTACAATACCCCTACATTCCTAATTCAAAAGTTTCTCTACAAGAGTGCGGTCATTAGCAAGGCGTTGCATTTTGTTTTGTCCTCCCAATTTACCTTCCGACTTCATATAAGCAGCAAAACCTCCTTCAGGCACTTCTGTTATTTTGAGCTGTTGAAGCACCTTGCCTTGAATGAGATCGTAATAATACATATTTTGAGCTTGCAAAGCCTTGTCTATAATCTCTGCGAAAGCATTCATATCAGTAGGTTTCTGCTCAAACTCTACAAACCATTCGTGGTAAGGCAGCTCTCCACTAACAGGATTTACCTGAGGTGCCACTGTAAACTCGGCAATACGAGCTCCTGTAGCTTCTTGTCCTGCTCGCATTGCTTCTTCTACCTCCTTAGCAATCACATGCTCGCCAAAGGCGGAGATAAAGTGCTTAATACGCCCTGTTACCACAATGCGATAAGGTTTCAGAGAGGTAAATTGCACCGTATCACCAATATTGTATCCCCACAAACCTGCATTAGTAGAAATAATAAGAGCATAATTCACTCCTAACTGAACTTCTTGCAAAGGAACACGTTTGGGAGAAGAACTAAAAAAAGTATCGGCTTCCACAAATTCGTAAAAGATACCTGCATTGAGCAACAGCAACATTCCTTTTTCCGTCTGAGAATCTTGATAGGCAAAAAAGCCCTCGCTAGCAGGATAAAGTTCTATGCTATCTACCTTTCTCCCGATGAGGTGCTCAAACTGCTTGCGGTAAGGTTCGTAGTTCACCCCTCCATAGATAAACAGACTAAAATTAGGAAAAAGTTTGCCTACCTTAATGCCTGAACGGTTGTAGATCCGTTCAAAATACATCAATACCCAAGAAGGAATCCCACTGATGAGCGTCATATTCTGGGAAAAAGTCTCTGTAACAATCGCCTCAACCTTGGTTTCCCAATCGTCAATACAGTTGGTTTTGTAAGACGGCATACGGTTGCGCTGCAAATAGGCAGGCACATAGTGGGCTACAATTCCCGACAAACGTCCTGTTTTGATTCCATTCTTTTCTGCTAAAATAGGACTTCCTTGCAAGAAAATCATTTTGCCATTCACAAAGTCAGCTTTTTGAGTTTCGTGAATGTAACATAAAATGGCATCACGTGCTGCCTGAATATGGTAGGGCATAGAAGCCTTAGAGATAGGGATATATTTAGCTCCACTGGTAGTTCCTGAGGTTTTGGCAAAATAGAGCGGTTTGCCTTTCCACAACACATCCTTTTCGCCCTCCACTACCCTATCGATATACGGGCGAAGAGCCTCGTAGTCGCGTATAGGCACCCGCTCCACAAAGTCGGCATAGGTTTTAATTTCAGCAAAACGATGATCTCGCCCAAAAGCGGTATCTTTAGCTTGTGCGATAAGCGACTGGAAGACCTTTTCTTGGGTAGCAAGAGGGGCATTTGCCCAGCGGTCAATCTTCTTCCTAACAATGGCCGCAAATATTTTTGAAAGAATAGACTTAATCATAATTAGTTGATTAGACAATTAGCTGATTTGCCAATTAGTGCCAACCACCCCAACAGCTGCAAAAAATCAAAAGCGATGGTAATAATTAACACTCTGACAAATTGGTGTATTTTAAAAAGGAACTTCATCGGGCGAAGAGGCAGGAGGTGCCGTAGGTTGCCCAAACGATTGACCAAAAGCCTGCGAAGGAGAGGTAGATGGTAGAGGGGAGAAACTCACCTCATCGTTCATTTTAGAACCAAACTCTTGAGCAACTGAAGTAAAGGAACCAAACTCCTCCAAGTTGGCAAACCTACCCAAATGCCCTTCAAACTTCAGACGTATATTTTCTAATCCCCCATTGCGGTGCTTTGCAACAATAAACTCGGCTTGTCCCTCGGTGGGAGTTTGTGCATCGTCGTCCCACTCTTTAATTTTGTAATATTCAGGACGATAAATGAACGACACAATATCGGCATCCTGCTCAATAGCTCCAGATTCACGTAAGTCAGATAGCTGAGGACGTTTTTGCGTTCCTTGACGGGACTCTACGTTACGAGATAGCTGAGAAAGTGCTATCACAGGAATATTGAGTTCCTTAGCCAAGGCTTTGAGGTTTCGAGAGATGGTAGAAATCTCTTGTTCGCGGTTGCCTGTCCCTTTGCTACCTCCTGCAGTCATCAGTTGTAAATAGTCGATAATGATAATCTGAATTCCCACTTGTGCCGATAGGCGGCGTGCTTTGGCACGGAGGTCGAAAATGGAAATAGAGGGGGTATCATCTATATACAGTGGGGCTTGTGCTAAATCTTTCACACGGTTGTTAAGCACATCCCACTCGTAGGGCTCTAATTTGCCCGTACGGAGTTTCTCAGATGAGAGACCTGTCTCAGAAGAAATAAGTCTTGTGATAAGCTGTACCGAAGACATTTCGAGTGAGAAGAAAGCCACAGGAATACCCTGTCCTACGGCTATGTTGCGCGCCATAGAAAGAGTGAGTGCCGTTTTCCCCATCCCCGGACGTGCTGCCACAATGATGAGGTCACTGGCCTGCCAACCAGAAGTAAGTTGGTCTATCTTTGTAAAGCCAGAGGGAACACCACTAAAACCATCAGTTTTGTTGGAGAGCTCTTGAATCTTTTTAAGAGCCTTAACCACCAAGTCGCCAGCTGATTCGCTGGAACGTTTGAGGTTCCCTTGGGTAACATCATAAAGTTTCTGTTCCGCAGAGTCTAACGAATCAAAAACATCACGGGTGTCGTCGTAGGCGTCCTCAATAATTTCTGCAGAAATTTCAATGAGTCTTCGCTTGATGAATTTCTGTAAAACAATACGAGCGTGAAACTCCACATTGGCAGAAGAAGAGACACGCTGTGTGAGGTTGATAAGATAAAACTCCCCTCCTACCGCTTCTAAGTTGCCCGTTTTTCGCAACTGTTCGGCTACGGTAAGGAGGTCGATAGGTTCCGACTGATTGAATAGGTCAAAAATGGCCTGATAGATGAGTTGGTGTTGTTTCTTGTAGAATACTGTGGGGTTAAGGATATCGATAACATCATCGACCCCTTTTTTGTCAATAAGCATTGCCCCCAAGATAGCCTCTTCGAGGTTCAAATCTTGCGGAGGAAGCTTGCCACGCTCTAAGGTGGCTTGTGTACGCGTACCCCTTTGAGGTTGAGTTGTGGGTTCGGCTGCGGAAAGCATATTAGTGTCGTTCATAGGGCAAAGGTACAAAACTATTGTCAATTAACAATTATGGAGAGCTTTTTTTTGTAGGACAAAGAGGTAAAAGTTCTCTTTAAAAATCATCTCTAACTGCAAAGCTATTTTTTGAAAACAACTTCAGAAGTTTGATTCAATCAAGGTTTCTTTTACGGCTAACTATAGTATCTTCACCTTCAAAGACAAGTAGTCTGTTCTTTTTTCATTGTCTTAATTTGCGCACTTGGGCTAACAGCATTTTCGAAAGTGCATTTCTCTGCTTTAGTTTCTAAAAAAGAAGAAGTAGATTCGAGATGAATTCGACAAAGCTTTGAGTAAGCTGGGAGAAAAACAGAAAGCGACAGGTGGTGAGGAAGTTTAAAATTCAGTATAGCAACAGAGCTCAAGGAGTAGAGAAAAGAAGAGTGTTAAAAAAGAAAAAGCTCTCCTTGGAGAAAGAAGAGCTTTCATTGGTTTACTATAAACCCGTGTAAAAATATTTACACAAAACAACAC
>CAUQNY010000005.1:0-47666 GCA_963519425.1 uncultured Capnocytophaga sp. | reverse complement strand
CAATAAGGGTGAGCAAAGTAAATTTGTATACCTAACTTCTTTTCAATACGCTTAAAATCAGAGAATTCTCTACCATTATCACAGGTTATAGTCTTAATGCAGTTCTTGTAAGGTAACATCATATCTATAAGCTTATCGGCTAATGGTTTAGCCTTTTTACCTTCCTTTAACTTTTTCATAAACAACATTTTGGTACTTATTTCTACCATTGTAAGTATAGCTCCTTTATTACCTGCTCCTACAATTAAATTTATTTCCCAGTGTCCAAACTCTGTTTTCTGACTTACAATTGCGGGGAGCTCATCAATAGATTTTTTATCAGCTATTTTTTCTTTATAATTGTATAGTTCTCTATTTCTGTGTTTTAGTTTATGACGGGTATAAGTATATAAATCACCTCCTTTTTTCTTATCCTGATGAATAAATTCATAGATAGTTGTTTTCCCTACCATAGGTATATTATTCTCCCTACAATAGCCTACGATTTGTTCAGCAGACCAGTTATCTTCCTTAATAGCGTGAATAACAAAAGATTTTTTCTGCTGATTAAAAACCCGCTTTCTACCAAAGCGTTCCTTACGCTCATTAGCCAATTCTTGAGCTGTTTTAGGATTGTAAATTCCTGTTTTTGTTTTGTTTCTTGATAGCTCTCTACTAACTGTAGCTGCACTACAGCCTACATAGGCAGCAATATCTTTTTGTTTCTTTCCGCTTGCTTTTAACACAGAAATTTCAGACCTTTGCACCAAATTTAAATGTTTATATTCTTTCATTGTCATTTGTGGTTATTTGACGACAAAGAAAAGCATTTATTTTGATAAGAGAAAAGACTTTTTAAGGTTTTTTCTCTTTTTTGTTGTTCAGTAAATTGTCCCCGCGGGGACAATTTACTGAACAACAAATTTTTACTCTAAAGATCTCCTAAAAAATTGCACTTACTACTGGAACTTACACTTTTTCATTGATAGGTTGGTCAATTCGGTGATTAAATCTATTCCTTGGGCGATTGTCCAATCGTAATAGTCCTGTAGGGCGACTTCTTTTTTAATCGAAAGAATCTTCCCTTCAGCATCTTGCGCTCCAGACTTCATCGTCTGGTAAAGTGCCTTCAGAAGGGCGTACTCTTTGCGGTTTTCGGTGGCGTTCATCTGATTTTTGGCACGCTCGGTAGCTGCTTCTAACATTGTAGCTCGCTTTTCATCGGTATAGGTGGCATAGTAGGGAGTAAGCATCCCCAGTGTGTACAAGGCATCGTATAACGGCACTGCTAATACGGGTAAGGCTCCTGTGTCTTTGTATTCCTGAAAGCTACTTATCAGCCAGCGACGAGTTCTAAATTCTTTTTCCTCTTCTGTTATCATTTTTTCTGTTGCTTTTTCTGAGATGCTAATGTTATGCTCTATTTGTGTTTTTCGCTTCCATTCAATATATTTGTTCAGCACTGTAGAAACGTAGGACACATCGAAGAACTGGAAATGGTTGGTTACGGTGTCAAATTCGCCACTTCTGTCCATCTGAAAGGCTTTGTATATATCTTGGAAAGAAAGTCCGGAGAAACGGCTAAAAACAACGTTCCATATTTCTTGCTTTTGCAAGGGGTCTATTTGCCCCTTTACGCCCACTAAGGCGGCTATGCGTGTGAAAAGGAGTCCGAAGGTAGGGGCTACTTCTTCTTGGTTTAGGTCCCTAATGCGTGGGTACTGGTGAGCTGTTTTAGCTATCGCCAGAGGTGTGAGCGCCCCAACCTGTGCTATTGTGTCTAATATCCTCTGCTGTTTGTCGTCCAGCAATGTAGGGAGGCTTGCTGCTGGGCGATGTGTAATTGTTTGTGGGGGTAATGATGTTTCCATTGGTGTCTATTGTTATTTGTTCTTGTTGTTTGCGTTTGGCCTCCCAAGTGCGTACAGCGGCCTTCCAGTCTTTCATTGGTTGGGCTCCCACCTTCCAGCCTTTCGAGGCGTAGAAGTTGCAAAATACCTCTCCGGATATGCCGTTAGCACGCTCATTGCAATAAGCTTGTACCATTGCTGGTGTGGGAGGAGTAAAACGGTTTTTCTCAGGAGGGGGGCAGGCGCAACTGGGGGGAGGTTTCTTTTTTTCTCTATTTCTCCTATCAAAGCTCTCTTAGAGTGAAATAGCGTTTTCTTTCTTTTTTCATATTTTTTCCCTTTCTTAGTGTCAGCCTATTTTATGATATGGCATCGGGGCAAGGGAAGGAATAAAACTGAAGAAAGTAGTTTAAAGGAAACTTTTTTTGTTTATTAAGTTTTTTTGATATACCTTTGCCGCCGATTTAGAAAAAACGACAAATGGATTTAATTAAACTTTCTATCAAACGTCCTAGTGTTCTAATAGTAATGCTTACGCTATTATTATTAGGGGGCTTTTATTCTTATAAACTATTGAACTACGAACTTATCCCTAAGTTTGAAGTGAATGTGGTAACTATCTCTACAGTCTATGCAGGAGCTTCGCCTTCGGAAATAGAGAGTACTATTACTAAACGGATTGAAGATGCGGTTTCTGCTTTAGAGAACATCAAAAAAATACAATCCTATTCGTATGAGAGTCTGTCGGTAGTAGTGGTACAGCTTACTAATGATGCTAACGTAGACAATATCCTCAATGAGGCACAGCGCAAGATTAATGCTATCCGAGCCTACTTGCCTACCGATGCTAAAGAACCTTCGCTTAGTAAATTCTCACTTTCAGATCTTCCTATCATTTCTATTGGGGTAACCTCTAATTTGTCTTCGCAAGAATTGTATGATTTGGTAGATAAGAAGATACAGCCTGAACTTTCGCGTGTGCAGGGAGTTGCCCAAGTGAATATCATTGGGGGGCGCAAACGCGAAATACGCGTGAGTATTGATGCTAAGAAACTGGAAGGTTATGGACTTTCTATAGGACAAGTGCAACAGCTTATTGCAGCTTCTAACTTAGAGATACCCGCAGGAAAGCTCAAAACACGTGAAAATAGCACTTCTATACGTCTGTTGGGTAAAATTCAAGATGTAGAGCAGTTGCGTAACCTTACCTTAGCTTCTCAAAACGGGATAGAGATACGCCTTTCGGATGTTGCTGATGTGCAAGATACGGAAGAAGAGGCTACCAAAATAGCCCGCATAAACCAAGAGAATACCCTTTTGTTACAGGTACTCAAACAAACTGATGCCAATGCAGTATCGGTGAGTGAATTGGTACGCAAAAAGATGCAACAAATAGAAGAAAACTACAAGAATGAGAATGTCAAGCTACTATTGGCAGAAGATACTAGTGAGTTTACCCTACACGCAGCCAATTCAGTAATGTTTGACCTTATTTTAGCCATTGTCTTGGTTGCTGTGGTGATGTTCTTCTTCTTGCATAGTTTGCGCAATGCCCTTATTGTGATGGTGTCTATTCCTACCTCGTTGATTGCTGCCTTTATAGGTATGTATTTCTTTGGCTTTACACTAAATATGATGAGTTTGGTGGCTCTCTCGTTGGTGGTGGGTATCTTGGTAGATGATGCTATTGTGGTATTGGAGAACATACACCGCCATATGGAGATGGGCAAGAACAAAGCACGTGCTGCCTTTGATGGTTCAAAAGAAATTGTTCTGACCGTTATGGCTATTACTTTGGTGATTGTAGTGGTATTTGTGCCTATTTCTATCGGTAATTCTATAGTAGTGAAAATCGTACGTGAGTTCTGTTTGACGGTGGCTATTGCTACAATGCTTTCTCTACTAATGTCGTTTACAGTAGTGCCTTGGTTATATTCACGTTTTGGTAAATTGGAGCACGCTAATCCTAACTCTCTATTAGGAAAGATTACAATAGGATTTGAGGGGTATCTCAAACGTTTTACTCAGTTTTTCTCAGACTTGTTATTATGGGTGTTTGCTAATAAGTGGAAAACGATTATCTTAGTATTCTTCCTCTTCGTGGGGTCTTGTTCTCTCATTCCAACAGGTTTTATAGGAGCAGACTTTATGCCTCCTATGGATAGAGGTAAGTTCTTAGTACAGTTTGAGCTCAATAAAGATGCTTCGTTAGAACAAACCAACTTCATTACACAGAAAGCTGAAAATTACTTGAGAAATCTGAAAGTGGAAGGTACAGATAAGCCTTTGGTAGAAAGTATGATTACTACAGTGGGGCAGTCTACTAGTGGTATGGGAGGAACCCAAGCTACAGCTTACAAATCGGAAATACAGCTTACCCTCATAGATAAGAAGGATCGCAGTGAATCTACTAATGTGATAGCTGCAAAACTGAAACGAGAACTAAGTCAGTATTTGGTTGATGCTAAAGTTAAAACCGTACCTGTAGGAATGATGGGAGCTGAGCAAGCCCCTATAGATTTGGTGGTTACTTCTGATAACGTAACATTGGCACAAGAGTATGCAGAGAAGGCAGCAGCTCTACTTAAAACCATTGAAGGAGCCACTGAAGTAAAACTCACTTCGGAAGCTGGTAACCCTGAAATAAATGTGCAGTTAGACCGGGACAAGATGACACTATTAGGGCTAAATGTAGCTACAGTGGGTACTACTATGCGTACAGCTTTCAATGGTAATGACGATAGCAAATTCCGCACGGGCGATTCAGAGTATAATATCAACATAGTGTTCCAAGATGGCAATCGCCAGTCGGTAGCTGATGTAGAGGATATGATGTTTATCAACACGATGGGGCAACAGATAAAGCTATCGCAATTTGCTGAGATAACTTACGCTTCAGGGCCTACACAGTTAGAGCGTTACGACAAGTCGCCATCGGTAAATGTACAGGCACAAACCGTAGGTCGCCCTACAGGTACTGTGGTATCAGAATGGAAAGACAAACTGGAAACGCTGCAAAAACCTGCTAACATACACTTCTCTTTTGCTGGCGATCAAGAGATGCAAGATGAGGGATTTGGTACTATATTCGTATCGCTATTTGCAGCTATCCTATTGGTGTATATGGTGATGGTGGTGCTGTATGACAGTTTCTCTCGTCCGTTTGTGGTGTTGTTCTCTATCCCACTCTCTTTCATAGGAGCTCTTATCGCATTGGCATTGGCTAATATGTCGCTCAATATCTTTACGCTTTTGGGTATCATTATGCTTATTGGATTGGTAGCTAAGAACGCAATTATGCTGGTAGACTTTGCTAACCACCGGAAGGAGGAGGGAGAGGATACCGTAACTGCATTGATACAAGCCAATCACGCACGTTTTCGACCTATCTTGATGACTACTATTGCAATGGTGGCTGGTATGATTCCTTTGGCTATAGCAAGTAGTGCTGGGGCTGAGGTAAATAATGCTTTGGCTATCGTAATCATTGGGGGGCTTATTTCTTCTCTTTTCCTTACCCTTATCATTGTGCCTTTGGTGTATTTGGTTTTTGATACTATAGGTAAACGCTTTGGAAAAGGTGTTAAAACTGATTATGAAAAACTCATAATTGCAGACTACGAACACAGAGAAGTCAAAGGAGAACACGAATTGTAAAACAAGTTTTAATTAGTAAAGGCTGTCTGACGAAAAGGTCAGACAGCTTTTTTTTGCTTAGTAGGGGAATTTACTACTTAACTACTATAAAATAGTACAATTGAGGAATTTTTCTGTCTCCACTGTGTCTTCACTGTTCCTTCACTCTAGCTATACTTTTCTTCTCTGTTTTGTGTGTTGAGTTTTTTTCTGCTATTCTTTGTTTTTTTAGAAAAGTGTTTTTTTGAGTTATTTTTATATTAGGTTAATGGAACTTAGCCAGTTCTAATAATAAGTGTATTTTTTAAGAGGTGTTTTGGAGTAATTTTTTGTTATTCATTATACGTCATTCGCAATAAATTTATTATCTTTGCCCCCTATAAACCGTTAGATTATTTTTTATGAAGAAAGTCAGTATGACACTGTTGGCTCTCCTGCTACTTGTGCCTGTAGCAAAGGCTGACGAAGGGATGTGGTTTTTGATGTTTATAGAACGCTTAAACCAAAGAGATATGCAGAAATTGGGCTTGCAGCTCACTGCACAAGAGATTTACAGTATTAACCACAACAGCCTTAAAGACGCTATTGTACAATTTAATGGGGGATGTACGGCAAGCATTATTTCTAAAGATGGGTTGGTTCTTACTAATCACCATTGTGGCTATGGCAATATAGCGCAGCTTTCTACTCCAGAGAACAACCACCTCAAAAATGGTTTCTGGGCACGTTCGCACGCTGAAGAACTGTCTCCAAAACAATCGTTTGTACGCTTTTTTGTACGTATGGACAATGTGACGGAGCGTATGCTATCGGTAGTGAAACCTAGAATGACTGAAAAAGAGCGCGAGGCTGCTCTAAATCAAGAGATGGCGAAAATACAACAAGAAAACAGCGAAGGTGGGAAGTATGTAGTATCGGTACGTCCGTTTTTTCAAGGTAATGAGTATTACTATTTTGTATACCAAGATTTTAAAGATGTACGCCTAGTAGGGACTCCACCAGAGAGCATTGGCAAATTTGGAGGGGATACTGATAATTGGGAATGGCCAAGACAGACAGGGGACTTTTCTCTTTTCCGTGTATATACTGACAAAGATGGGAATGCGGCAGATTATTCGCCTAACAATATTCCGATGAAAGCCAAACGCTACCTAAAAGTGAGCTTGAAGGGTGTAGCGGATAAGGATTTTGCAATGATTATGGGGTACCCAGGGCGTACTAATCGTTGGGAAAGTTCGTATTGGGTAGATCAGAATGTGCAATACGCATATCCTGCATGGGTGGCAGCTTCTAAAACCGCGATGGATGCAATGAAGCGCTTTATGGATAAAGATGATGCTGTGCGTTTGCAGTATGCTTCTCAATATTCTAGCCTTGCTAACTACTGGAAGAACCGTCAAGGGATGATTGATGCTCTTACGGCTCATAAAACAGCCGCTACTAAGCGCAAAGCAGAAGCTAAGTTTGCTAAATGGGCTAAGAGGGCTGAAAACAAAGCCGAATATGGCGAGGTGCTAAATACGTTGTCTAACTATTTTGCCAAAACTAATCTTAAATCGGCAGATGACAATTACTTAGGAATTTTATGGCGTGCTTCATTTCTTATAAAGATGCCTTCTAGGCATTTGAATCTCATCAGTGCAGCTAAACGCGGTGGGGTACCTGAAGCAGAGATGCAAAAGAGATTAGAAGTTCTTTTGGCAGAGTATGACAAGGTGAACTTGGAGGTGGAAAAAGCTATTCTTGCTGATTTGCTACAGTTGTATTTTGAGAAAGGTAGCCAGCTGACTTCTGAACAGCGCATTCTTGCAGCACAGTACAAAGGCAACTTTGGTCAGTATGTAGAAAACCTTTTGTCTAATAGTATTTACCGCAATAAGCAGGCTGTTTTGGCAGGTAGTACACAAGAAGTGAGTCTGTTGGAACAAGACCCTTTGTTGCATCTTTCGGAAACTCTTTTTGAAAATTTCAGAAACCCTTCTCAAGAGATGTTGACACTTCAAGATAAGTATGCTAAGGCTTATCGCACTTTTGTAAAAGGGATGCGCGAGGCTAAAGTGAGTACTATTTTATATCCTGATGCTAACTCTACTTTGCGTCTTACTTACGGAACCGTAAAACCTTTGCCTGCTGACAAGCGCAATACTGATGTGAAGAATAACTACTATACAACTTTCCATACCCTAATGGCAAAATATAAGAAAGATGATGCTGAATTTGATATGCCACAACGTATGCTGGATCTCTACCAGAAGAAAGAATTTGGCCGCTATGCTGACAAGGAAGGTAAAATGAGAGTGAACTTTTTGACCAATAATGACATAACAGGAGGAAACTCTGGCTCTCCTGTTATGAATGGCAAAGGAGAGTTGATAGGGCTTGCTTTTGATGGTAATATAGAAGCAATGGCAGGCGATGTGATTTTTGACAAGAAACTACAGCGTACCATCAATGTGGATATTAGGTATGTGCTTTGGGTAATAGATATTTACGCAGGGGCTAAGAATATCATTGACGAGATTGAAATAGTAAAATAAGTTTTTAGGTGTTAGCGAAACTATGCTAACACCTAAAATTTAAGTGTCTATTTTCTAATGTTTACATTCAAAACAAAGTTTCTGACCGGTCTCGGGCTTTAAAATTAAAAAACACAATGTCATTATCAAGTTACACTAAAGAATTCAGATATAATTTTAAAATAGCCTACCCTGTGATTTTGGGGATGCTTGGGCATACCCTTGTGGGGTTTGTAGACAACGTGATGGTGGGCAAGGTAGGTATTACCGAATTGGGGGCGGCAGCCTTGGGTAATACGGCTATTTTTATTGCTATGTCTTTTGGCATAGGCTTTTCTATTGTTATCACTTCTCTGGTGGCAATGGCCGACGAAGCTGGTGATAAAGATAATGCTCAGTCCATTTTGAACCACGGAATGGTGCTGAATGTTATCTTGGGAGTAGTACTTTTTTTGTTGCTCTTCACTGTTGAACCTGTGATGCGCATTACGGGGCAGAGCAAAAATGTAATAGCTTTGGCAGTTCCTTATACTCACTTAGTAGCTTTTTCGTTGATTCCCTTAGGTATTTTTACTACCTTAAAACAATTTGCTGATGGTCTTTCGCTGACCAAATATGCTATGTATGTAACTCTTCTGGCTAATGTGGTGAATGTCTTTTTCAACTATCTTTTCATCTATGGTCATTGGGGATGCCCTAAGATGGGTGTGTTAGGAGCAGGTATAGGCACCCTTATTTCGCGTGTAGTGATGCCTATAATGCTGTTTTTTATGCTGAAACGCCTTTCTAAGACGCGAGAGTATATGCAGAACATCAGTTTCAAAAATATGCAAACAGCAATGTTCAAGAAGATCTCTGCTCTTGGTTTTCCAACAGCAATGCAGATGATTTTTGAAACAGGTATTTTCACGGCAGCGATTTGGATAAGTGGAATGTTAGGGGAGAATCATCTTTCAGCGAATCAAATAGCGTTGAACTTGGCTAGTATGACTTTTATGGTAGCTAATGGCTTCGGTATTACAGCAATGATACGTGTAGGCAATCAGTTAGGAGCAAGGAACTATGCCAATTTGCGCAGAGTGGCTATTTCGGTATTTTTGTTGGTGCTCTGTACCCAAATTTTCTTTGCCCTGCTATTGGCTGTGTTGCGCACTTGGCTGCCTTCGTTGTATTTAGAGATGGATAATGTAGAAAAGATGGCTAATAATGCTATAGTAATAGGAGAGGCGGCTAACCTTTTGCTTATAGCAGCAATCTTCCAGATTTCGGACGGTTTGCAGGTAGCAGCTTCGGGAGCTTTGCGTGGTGTACAAGATGCCAAAATACCTATGTACATAACCTTTGTAGCTTATTGGCTAATAGCTTTCCCTATCCTATATGTGCTTGGAATCTATACTTCGTTGGGTACTATGGGTATCTGGATAGGGCTCCTAATAGGACTTACTGCAGCAGCTGTTTGCCTATTGTATAGGTTCAACCGCATTAGTTTGCGTCTTATAGTTAATAGACACAGAGGTGATTAACTAATTTGTCAGTTTGCAAAATTAGTTAATTGGCAAAATATCATTATCTTTGCACACTTTTTAAATTTAAAAGAACAATATGAAAGCAGGAATTGTAGGACTGCCCAACGTGGGGAAGTCTACTTTATTTAATTGTTTATCAAATGCAAAAGCACAAAGTGCTAACTTCCCATTTTGTACTATTGAGCCCAACTTGGGCGTAGTGAATGTACCCGATCCCCGCTTGGAAAAGCTTGAAACTCTTGTTAAACCTGAACGAGTACTGCCTGCAACGGTAGAAATTGTAGATATTGCAGGTTTGGTGAAAGGGGCCAGCAAAGGAGAAGGTTTAGGAAATCAGTTTTTGGGAAACATACGTGAGTGCAATGCCATTATCCACGTGTTGCGGTGTTTTGAAAATGATAATATTGTACACGTAGATGGCAGTGTGAACCCTATACGCGACAAGGAAACTATCGATATAGAGCTACAACTGAAAGACCTTGAAACAGTAGAGAAACGCTTGGAGAAAGTAACACGTGCTGCTAAAGCAGGCGATAAGAAAGCTGCTAAGGAGATGGAACTGCTGAACCGAGTGAAAGAAGCTCTACTAACAGGTGTTTCGGCACGCGCTGTGCAAGTGAATGAGGAAGAGAAAGAGTTGTTAGACACTTTTCAATTACTCACTACTAAACCTGTATTATACGTGTGCAACGTAGATGAAAAATCGGCTAAGAGTGGCAATGCTTATGTTGAGCAAGTGAAAGAAGCTGTAAAAGGAGAAGAGGCAGAAGTTATTGTTCTTGCAGTGGCTACTGAGGCAGACATTACTGAGTTAGAGAGCTATGAAGAACGCCAAATGTTTTTGGAAGATATAGGTTTGGAAGAACCAGGCGCTTCTAAATTGATACGTGCTGCCTACCATTTGCTAAATCTGCAAACCTATTTTACAGCAGGAGTGAAAGAAGTCCGCGCTTGGACAATTCATAAAGGAGATACCGCTCCACAAGCAGCAGGGGTGATTCACACAGACTTTGAAAAGGGTTTTATTCGCGCTGAAGTTATTAGCTATGATGATTTTGTGGCATACGGCAGTGAAACCAAAGTGAAGGAAGCTGGCAAGATGCGCGTAGAAGGAAAAGAATACATAGTAAAAGATGGTGATATTATGCACTTCCGTTTCAACGTATAAAAAAAGTCGGTAAGCAGATTCCCATCGCTTACCGACAAAATAATTCTAAATTAAATAATCATCAACTTGAAAGATTACTCTTTCAAATCGGGGCAAAGTTAAGGACATATTCTATTAGAAACAATATAAATTAATAATTAAAGGCAAGGGGAGTATCATTAAAATCTATGTTTTAGATTTGATATTGCTAATTGCCAATAATTTTGTACTTTTGCCGAGTCTGACAGAAAAACTAAAAGTTCATTATATGAGAAAAAAAATTGTAGCAGGAAACTGGAAAATGAATAACGATCTCAACAAATCGTTAGCACTCATTTCCGACCTATTGAAAAAAGTGCCTCAAACCAGTGCAGAGGTAATGATTGCGCCTACTTTTGTAAATCTTATTCCAGCAGTGGAAGCAACCAAAGGTAGCCACCTAGAAGTAATTGCACAGAATATGCACTTTGCTGAAAATGGTGCTTATACAGGTGAAATTTCGGCAGAAATGTTAGGTAGTATTGGTGTAAAAACTACTATTTTAGGACACTCTGAGCGTCGTGCTTACTTCAATGAAACAGATGAAAGTTTGGCTAAAAAAGTAGACACTGCATTGAAACACAATATGCGTGTAGTATTTTGTATCGGAGAAGAATTGGCTGACCGAAAGGCTAACAAGCATTTTGAAGTAGTGGGAACCCAAATTAAGAATGGTTTGTTCCACTTGCCAGCAGAAGCTTGGCAGCATATAGTGTTGGCTTACGAACCTGTTTGGGCAATAGGTACAGGCGAGACAGCTTCTCCTGAACAAGCACAGGAAATACACCACTTCATTCGTCAAACCATCGCAGACAAGTATGGTAAAGAGGTAGCAGATGAAGTGTCTATCCTTTACGGAGGTAGTGTAAAACCAGACAATGCTAAAGAAATCTTTGCTAAAGAAGATGTAGATGGAGGACTTATAGGGGGAGCAGCCCTAAAAGCAGATGATTTTGTAAATATCATCAAAAGTATTTAAATTATTGTTATTCAGCAAAGAGACTGCCTAAAAATCTTTGGGCAGCCTCTTCTTTTATGTTTAAATAAATGTTACAAAACGATATATTTCTCAGGGTATTGAACGGAAAAGTTACCGAACGCCCACCTGTGTGGATGATGCGCCAAGCAGGACGCTATTTGCCTGAATTTAGAGCTTTGCGCGATAAATATGATTTTTTCACGCGTTGTAAGACACCTGAATTGGCGGCTGAAATCACTGTACAACCCGTAGACATAGTAGGGGTAGATGCGGCTATTCTCTTTTCTGATATTTTAGTTGTTCCTCAAGCGATGAACATAGAGGTGGAGATGAAAAAAGGAGTAGGGCCTTGGTTGCCCCATCCTATTCGGACTGCCCAAGAAGTGGCACAAGTAGTAGTGCCAGATATAGAAGAGAGCTTGGGTTATGTGATGGAAGCTATAAAGCTAACCAAACAGATGCTTGCTGATAGAGTACCTCTCATTGGTTTTGCAGGCTCTCCTTGGACGATATTCTGTTATGCGGTAGAAGGTTCTGGCTCTCGCGATTTTGCCACAGCTAAAGAGCTTTGTTTCAGCCAACCTGCACTAGCACATACACTATTGCAGAAAATTACAGAAACTACTATTCTTTACTTGAAAGAAAAAGTGAAAGCAGGAGTAGATGCTGTACAGCTATTTGATAGTTGGGGAGGTGTTTTGTCGCCTTCTGATTACACTACTTTCTCTTGGCAATACCTTAACCAGATAGTAGAAGCCTTGGCTCCTCTGACAAAAGTGATAGTTTTTGCCAAGGGTTGTTGGTTTGCACTGCCTGAAATGGCAACTTCTAAAGCAGCTGCTTTGGGCGTAGACTGGACATGTTCTCCACAACAAGCGCGAATACTGACAGGAGAGAAAAAGGTATTACAAGGAAACTTAGACCCTTCTTACCTTTTAGCTCCTCCTGCTGAGATTAAGAAAAGAGTGAGAGAGATGATTCAGGCTTTTGGTAGTGCACATTACATAGCTAACTTAGGACATGGCATTCTACCTAATGTGCCTGTAGAGAATGCTAAAGCATTTGTAGAAGCAGTAAAAGAATATTGTTTATAAGAAATTATGAAACTAAAACATGCACTCCTTATTATCCTATTGGTACTCATCATAGACCAATGGAGCAAAATATACATCAAAACACATTTTGTGCTGAACGAAGCTGTAACAGTATTTAGTTGGTTTAAAATCTCCTTTGTTGAGAATGGCGGAGCTGCTTGGGGTAAAGAAATACCAGGTAAATACGGCAAACTTATACTGACGCTCTTTCGTATTGTTGCTGTTATAGGTATTGGGTATTGGCTTATTGCAGCTGTAAAAAAGCAGCAGTCTAATATTCTTATTCTTTGCATCTCGCTTATTTTAGCAGGAGCCCTGGGAAATATTATTGATTCGGTATTCTATGGTGTTATTTTTGATCATAGTTATGACAATGTAGCTACACTGTTCTCTAATAACCCTTATGGAACTTTTTTGCACGGGAAAGTAGTAGATATGTTCTATTTCCCGCTTATAGACACCACTTTTCCTAGCTGGTTTCCTAAATGGGGTGGTATGCGTTTCCGCTTTTTTGAACCTGTCTTTAATGTTGCTGATGCCGCCATCAGTGTCTCTGTGATGCTTATGATTATCTTTTCTAAGAAGGTTTTTAAGAATTAGAAAAGATAGAGTAGGATTTGCTATTCTATCCCTAAGGATGATAGCTGACTTTATAAAACAAACTTTGCTAAAGGTATTAACTTTAGCAAAGTTTGTTTTTTTATTTGAGAGAATAATTAATGGTACTTGAAGAGAAAATAAAAGTGAAAATTGTTTTGAGTTTTTGTAAAAAGCCCGTACCTTTGCCTCATTATAAAAAATAAGATTATATGAAAAGAATCATTTTAACTGCGCTATGTGCAGGGATGTTAGGCATTTGCCATGCACAGAAAATTAATTTAAACAAGGCTGTAAATGCTGCTTCTCAAGGAGCAAAGGCCTTGAAATTTAGCAATGAAGATGCTAAAAAGCTATCGAAAGAATCTGTAGATTGGATGGATGCTCATAACCCTGTGGCTGATAAGAAGAGCCCATATACAAAACGTCTGAATCGCTTGTTTGACAAACATAAGAGCGAAGATGGTCTTGAGCTAAACTATAAGGTTTACAAGGTGATAGATATCAATGCTTTTGCTTGTGCCGATGGTAGTGTACGCGTGTTTTCATCGTTAATGGACTTAATGACTGACAACGAGCTTTTAGCCATTATAGGGCACGAAATAGGACACGTAAAGAATGAAGATACTAAGGACGCTATTAAGGCAGCCTATACACGTGCCGCTGTACAAGAAGCCGGAGCAGCAGCTTCAGGAGTGGTAAGAGCACTTAGCCAAACTGAATTGGGTGAGATGGCTAATGCTATGTTGGACGCTAAACACAGTAAGAAGCAGGAATCGCAAGCTGATGAGTATGCTTATAACTTTATGAAGAAACATGGCTATGATGTAGTGGCAGTGTATACGGCATTTAAAAAGATGGCTTTGCTCTCAAGTGGAGAAACTGAAAGTAAATTTCAAAAGATGATGAGCTCTCACCCTGATAGTGAGAAGAGAGCTGAAGCGGCCAAGAAACGCGCTATTAAGGATGGTCTGTGGAAAGATCCTGGACAAGTAACTTTGCCTACTACACCTATCAAATAGTTTGACCGCACTGTTTTTAGAATGAGAAAAACAAAGAAAAAAACGCCTCGTATTTCCCATAAATCTAAAACACAATGGAGCACAAAATTGGTTGTGCTGCTTTTGTGTCTTTTATCAGTGGGAATAGGAGGCGTTTTTTATGTCAGAAATTATTATCCCGCCCTTTACCAGAAAATGCTCAACCGCCTATCTGTTCGCAAGGTGAATACTATTTACGAACAGCAACGCATTGATAGGATTGTAGGTTTGCACCGAGAGAAAGTATTTGGAATAGACTTGTCGCATTACCAAGAGAGGGAAGAGATTGCGTGGGACAGTCTTTACATAATGCGAGGAAAACAGCGTTACCCTTTGCAATTTGCTGTTTTTAGGGCAACGATGGGCAATGAGACCACTGATAATAATTTTGCACACTTTTGGGAAACAGCTAAAGAACGAGGTATTGTAAGAGGAGCTTACCATTACTATCGACCAGATGAAGACCCTGTGAAGCAAGCTGTTTCGTACTTAAGGAACGCTCCGTTAGAAAAGGGAGATCTTTTGCCTATTTTAGATGTAGAAAAGCTTCCTAAAAACAAGACAAAGGAACAGTTTCTAGAAGAAATAGGACAGTGGCTCTCTCTTGTAGAGCAATATTATCAGCGTAAACCTATATTATATACATATATTAACTTCTATGAGACTCACTTGTATCCCACATTTAAAGATTATCCTCTATGGGTAGCCAACTATAACAATGTTTCACTACCTACAAGGCTCTTTGAGTGGGAGTTATGGCAGTTTACAGAGAATGGTATTACTGCAGGGGCACGGGTGAAGATAGACTTTAATGTTTTTAATGGAAGCAAGAAAGACCTACAAAAGTTATTATTATGAGAACAAAGAAAGAGCTCAGAGAGTTTTATAAACAAAAGCGTGCAGCTTTACTTCCTGAAGTATGTGCAGAAAAGAGTAGCTTGTTAGCCAACCAGTTGTTGCATCTGCCTACTATATGGCAGCATAGCACTTATCATTTGTTTCTCTCAATAGAACGATTGGCTGAGGTAGACACACAACCTATATTGGACATTCTCAATAGTAAGAACAAGCGGGTAGCAGTCCCCAAGATGGATGCTGCCAATCGAACATTGACTTCTATTTTACTTACCGATGAGACACTGTTATCCCCCAATGTGTGGGGAATACCTGAACCTGAAAAAGGCTGTGAAATACCACCTGAGCAAGTTGAGGTAGTATTCGTACCGCTATTGGCCTACGATAGGTGCGGCAACCGTATAGGCTATGGAGGTGGCTATTACGACCGCTTTTTGTATATATGTAGGCCAGAGACCCTCAAGATAGGACTTTCGTTCTTTCCTCCAGAAGAGGATTTTTCAGCTATGATTACTTCTACCGATGTCTCTTTGAACTATGTGGTTACTCCTGAAAAGATTTTTGAGTTCAATTAACTTCTTATGATGTATGTACCTACAGCATCAACAATAAGGCTAAGTACAAACTTCTTTTTCTTTCAAACTATTTTAGTTTTCAATAACAAAAAAGCTGCCTGAGAACAACAATTCTCAGGCAGCTTTTTTATAGCTCATTTCTTATTATAAACTTTTTAAGAGAAAAGGCTGCTAAAACTTTGTTTCAGACAGCCTTTTATTATTTGTTTTTTTTAGCTACTAAGCGTAAAACAGTTGTGTAATCACTGAGTTAGCAAGGATAATCACGATGCTTGTCCAAACAAAGGAAACCGTACTAGCTTTTCCTACATCCAAGGCTCCTCCTTTCATATAATAGCCGTGGTATGATGGAATAGTAGCCAAGAAGAAAGCAAATACAGCTGTTTTTGTGAACGCATAAACCATACTATACGCTTTGAAGTCATATTGCACTCCCTGTACAAATTCGCTGGAGGTGCTATAACCACTTATTACAGCTGAAGCCCATCCTCCTAAAACTCCTAAATACATACTTAAGGCAATGAGAAAAGGCATTAGCATTAGAGCAACAATTTTGGGGAATACTAAGTAGTTCACAGAGTTTACTCCCATAATATCAAGTGCATCTATCTGTTCTGTTACCCGCATTGTCCCTAAGCTCGAAGTGATGAACGAACCTATTTTACCTCCTAAGATGATCATTACAAAAGTAGGAGCAAACTCCAAAATAATAGACTGACGAGTAGCAAAACCTATCAGATATTTCGGAATAAAAGGGTTGTCAATATTCAGTGCTGTTTGCACAGCTACTACCCCTCCTACAAAGAAAGAGATAAAAGCTACTATACCGATAGATCCGAAAATAAGATCGTCAATTTCACGTAAAATGAGGTCTTTCATTATAGACCAGCGCGTTTGCTTGCGAAATATATCGTAGAGCATTATGAAATAACCTCCAACGGCTGCTACGTGTTTGAAGACCAATGTTCGATTAATATCCATTCAATTAATTAGTGTTTAAAGTGTCTTACCCCTGTGAATACCATTCCCATTTGATGAGCATCGCAATAGTCAATGCTTGCTTGGTCTTTGATAGAACCACCAGGTTGTATTACCGAGCGAATACCCTCGTTGTGAGCGATTTCTACACAGTCGGGGAAAGGGAAGAACGCATCGCTAGCCATTACAGCCTCGTTGAGGTCAAAGTTAAATTCCTTAGCTTTTTCAATCGCCTGCTTGAGGGCATCTACGCGACTAGTTTGTCCTGTACCACTAGCAATCAGCTGTTTGTTCTTTGCCAAGACAATAGTATTCGACTTCGTGTTTTTGCATATTTTAGAAGCAAAGAAAAGGTCTTCAAGAACTTCGTTTGACGGTTTTACTGCAGTAACATATTGCACATCAGCTAAGCTGTCCGTTTTAAGGTCTTTTTCTTGCATCAAATAGCCATTCAGGCACGAACGAACGCTGGTAGTTGGCATGGTAGCTTTCTTCTGAACCAAGATGATGCGATTCTTTTTCTGTTCTAATATTTTTAGAGCCTCATCGCTGTACGAAGGAGCAATAATCACTTCAAAGAATAGCGAGTGGATAGTCTCAGCCGTAGCCGAATCAATCTTAGTATTTGAAATCAAGATACCTCCAAAAGCCGAAACAGGGTCGCCTGCCAAGGCATCTTTATACGCTTCAAAAATAGTTTTCCGAGTAGCCACCCCACAAGCGTTATTGTGTTTTAGAATAGCAAAAGTAGGGTCATCATTTACAAATTCAGCCATTAAGTTTACAGCAGCATCTACATCTAAGAGGTTGTTGTAAGAAAGCTCTTTGCCGTGTAGTTTGTCAAAAAGAGCCTCGAAGTTGCCGTAAAACTCTCCTTTTTGGTGAGGGTTTTCGCCGTAGCGCAATACCTGCCCATTGCATTCGCTTAAAGCCAATGAGGGGATACCTTCAATTTGGTTAAAATAGTTGAAAATAGCCGTGTCGTAGTGCGATGATACTTGGAAAGCCTTTGCTGCAAAAGTGCGGCGCTGTTCCAAAGTAGTACTGCCGTGCTGAGAGTCTAAGATGTGCAAGAGGTCAGCATATTCATCTACCGAAGCAACACAAAGCACATCTTTAAAGTTTTTAGCAGCTGCGCGGATAAGCGAAATACCACCTATGTCGATTTTTTCAATAATATCTTGTTCGGTAGCCCCGCTGGCCACAGTTTTCTCAAAAGGATACAAATCAACAATCACAATATCAATCTGAGGGATAGCGTATTGCTTCATCTCAGCAATGTCTTGTGCATTGTCTTGGCGGTTGAGGATTCCCCCGAAGATTTTAGGGTGTAGCGTCTTTACACGGCCTCCAAAGATAGAAGGATAGTCGGTAATAGTTTCAACGGGAATCACCTCTACACCGAGTTTTTTAATGAAGTTTTCAGTACCTCCAGTAGAGTAGATAGTGATACCCAAGGTTTTCATTCTGTGAATGATAGGCTCCAATCCAGTTTTGTCAAATACAGAGATTAGAGCAGATTTAGCTTGTTTTGCGGTGCTCATTTTGAAATGAATGTTTTATTTGTGCTGCAAAGGTACAAATATTTTTTCAAATCACAAGTTAAAATACTGATGAACAGATTTCTCTTTTTAACAATCTATAGAGGCTATTTTGTAGCAATTGTTGCCAGAGGCAGAGCGAATAGAAGAGCAGATAGAGAAACAGTCTTAGTAACGAAAGTTGATACTTTAGACTTTAAATAGTCAAAGAAATAGATTTTTTTACTGATAGAAGCATACTGGAGCTACAGTGGAGACATAGCGAAGACGAAGTGAAGAACAAGTGCACTTTCACATACGGCTTAGTTTCTGCAAAATGGCTCAAAAACAGAAAAAGTAATAACTTTGCTAGAGAGAGATAGCTATTGTCTTTGCTTGCTACAAGTTCATTATTGATTTGAATCGAATGAGAACTTTTTTCAAAGCCTTTTTTAGAACTAAATTTTTGAATTTGATGCTATATTTGTACCTTTGCCTCGCAAAAAAGCACGTTATGTTTGTCATAAATTCTAACTGTCTTCAGACTGATAGTAGATTGTTATGATATTTTAAATTTTATAAAAGAACTGAAAAATACCCCCCTTATGTTTATCTATCTGCAACTTTTAAAAGAGAGCTTTTATTTCGCTATTAAATCGCTACGCGACAACAAGCTTCGCACTTTTTTATCGTTATTAGGGGTAACGGTAGGCATCTTCTCTATTATCTCTGTATTAGCAGCGGTTGATTCGCTGAACCGCAGTATTCAAGAAAGTCTTTCGGGCTTGGACAAGAATATGATTAACGTTTCCAAATTCTCTTTTGCTCCTACCGAGGTGCCCAGATGGCAACGACTTAACTTTCCACAATTTACGTATCAAGAATTTGAATACCTCAAAAGAGAGGTGCCCAATGCCGAAGTAGTGGTGTATGAGTTTTTTGGCCTTAACTCGTCTATTAAATACAATGGCAAGACTATTTCTTCAATAGCAGTGCAGGCTACTTCGGCAGGAGTGGAGCAGATTACCGATATTAGGATAGAAAAAGGCCGCTTTTATAATGATGCAGAGGCTAATTCAGGGGCTCCTGTGCTGGTGTTAGGCAATGAGTTGGCTGAACAACTCTTTGCAGGAGAAGACCCTATTGATAAGGAACTTCGCGTTTTTGGCAGACGCCTAAATGTGATAGGAGTGCTTAAAAAATACGGGGGAATGGGAGGTGGCCCCGACAACAACGCTTATATGCCAGCTAACTTTGTGCGCAATTTTATGAATACAGGCCCTCAGGGCATCCCCAGCGGTATTGTCTTCAAACCTAAGAAGGATGTAGATATGGCAGAATTTGAGTCGGTATTGAAACAGAAAATACGCTCCTTTCGCGGGCTTAAACCTGATGAAATTGACAATTTTTTTCTGAACAAAATCTCATCACTTACAGCTATGATAGATGAGACCATAGGAATGATGAACCTCGTAGGGTGGATTATAGGGGGCTTTTCTATTTTGGTAGGAGGCTTTGGTATTGCCAACATTATGTTCGTCAGTGTGAAAGAGCGTACCAACCTAATAGGCGTACAGAAATCATTAGGGGCTAAAAATGAGTTTATTCTGTTTCAGTTTTTGTTTGAGGCAGTACTTTTGGCTATCATTGGTGGTCTATTAGGGCTTCTTTTAGTTTGGGTACTTTCCTTTGTGATACCTCATTTAACCGAAGAGTTTACTTTTGTACTATCATTTAAAAATGTAGCGATAGGCTTGGGCATTTCTTTGGTGGTTGGGCTGCTTTCCGGAATTCTTCCTGCCTCTTCCGCTTCCCGTCTCAACCCAGTAGAAGCTATCAGAACAGGACAGTAGGGGAGAGCCTTTATAAAATCAAACACTTATTATGAACACTTACGCTTTATTAGGCAGAAATATCTCTTATTCTTTTTCGCGTCAGTATTTTACTGACAAATTTGACCGAGAGGGTATCACCGAGAGTAGGTATATTAATTTTGATATTCCTACATTAGACGAGTTGCCTAAACTGTTGCAAACTACTCCTGATTTGCGCGGAATGAATGTAACGATTCCCTATAAACAGGAGGTGATGCGTTTTCTTGCCGACATCGACCCAGAAGCACAGGCTATTGGGGCGGTCAATACGATTAAACTAACTGACATTGGTTTAGTGGGGTATAATACCGACTGTTATGGTTTTAGAGAGACACTCCGCCCTTTGCTTAAATCCTATCATACTCACGCCTTGATTTTAGGCACAGGAGGAGCCTCAAGAGCAGTAGCTTATGCTTTGAAGCAGTTAGGCATAGCTTATAGCTTTGTCTCGCGCACACCTGCATCAGGTAGCTTGAGCTACAAGGAGCTTACACAGCAAATACTTGAGAAACACTTTCTTGTCATCAATTGTACTCCGTTGGGTACTTTTCCTAAGGTAGCCGATTGTCCTCCTATCCCTTACCAGTATCTCAGCCCTTCTCATTTGCTTTACGACCTTATTTACAATCCCGCTCAAACTACTTTTTTACAACGAGGAGCAGCCCGAGGAGCTACTACCTGCAATGGGCTACAAATGCTTGTGCTGCAAGCCGAAAAGGCTTGGCAGATTTGGAATAACCAGTCTTGAAATTTGGAGGTTATCGATAAAGTTTGTAATTTTGCTCTGATTTAGAAAAGAAACCCTAATTAGCAATGGCTGCACATAATGATTTAGGAAAAGAAGGCGAGCAAGATGCTGAGAACTTTTTAGTGCAAGAGGGACATACTATTTTAGAACGCAACTTTAGGTTCGGACACGCCGAGATTGACCTCATTTCTCAAAAGGGAGAGGTGCTGCATATCATAGAAGTGAAAACACGCAATTCTACGGCCTATGGCGAGCCTGAATCGTTTGTCAATCAGCAAAAAATAGACCTCTTGGTGAAGGCTGCCAACTACTATGTACAGCGCAAAAACTTAGAGGTAGAGGTACAGTTTGATATTATTTCAATCGTAAAGAACCACGTAGAGTTTAGCATCAACTACTTGGAAGATGCTTTTTATCCTTTTTGAGAGATGTTAAATAAATATTAAAAAACATTTTTCTTTGTTAGGGTATTGTTTTTTTTTACTACTTTTGTAACGAATTTTATAAACGTATTAATGAAAACAGTTGCCGCTGCCGTTGAGCATTACATAAAAACTAAGCCATTCTTGCAGACTGCTCTTTCGCAAGGAATTATCAATCTTACTTCTTTGGCACGTATCATTCGCAAAGAAATTCAGAACGAGACTACCACACGCGAAGTGCGCAATGGGGCTATTGTGATGGCACTTAAGCGTCTATCTACCGATATGGAGTTCCGCTCCACTCATCGCATCGTCAGGGTTCTTAAAAATATTGGCGAGATCATTGTACGCTCTAACCTTACCGATTACACCTTTTTGCCTTCAGATACCTTAATGAATTGCCAAGCTGAACTACTCAGCAAGATTCAAAATAGCAAAGATGTGTTTTATGCTACCACACGAGGGGTGAACGAGACTAATCTTATCATCAGCAATACGATGGAAGCTCTTGTGGAGGATATTTTCAACAAAGAACGTTGCCAATACAAGGTTACTCGCCTTGGAGCTATCAGCGTTAAGCTGCCAGAGGAAAATGTGTCGGTACCAGGGATTTACTATTTTATTTTTCAGCGATTAGCTTGGGAAGGAGTCAGTATGAACGAGGTGATTTCTACTGCTAATGAGTTTACCATCGTGGTACCTGAATTTCACGTCGATGTAGCCTTTAAAGTGATTAAAGATTTAAAATTATTATAAGATAAATGGTCAGAGTTAGATTTGCACCCAGTCCTACGGGGGCATTGCATATTGGAGGTGTTCGCACCGCCTTATTTAATTATTTGTTCGCTAAGAAACACGGTGGCGACTTTTTGCTACGCATAGAAGATACCGACCAAAACCGCTATGTACCAGGAGCTGAACAATATATTATCAACTCTCTAAACTGGTTAGGCCTTACTTATGATGAGGGGGTAGGTAAAGAGGGAAAACATGCTCCGTATAGGCAGAGCGAGCGCAAACCATTGTACAAACAGTATGCTGATGCGCTACTGAATAGTGGTTGGGCATATTATGCTTTTGATACGGCAGAGGCCTTAGAAACGGCACGCAAAGAGGCAGAAAATAAAGGAGAAACCTTTATTTATAATTGGGCTACGCGCGATAAACTTCAGAACTCGTTATCCCTTTCCCCTGATGAGGTACAAAAGCGTTTGGAACGAGGTGATGAGTATGTAATTCGTTTTAAGATGCCTCATACCGAGCTGTTGAAAATGAACGATATGATTCGTGGCGAAGTAACTATTGACACAAGTACGTTAGACGACAAGGTGCTTTTCAAAAGTGATGGAATGCCAACCTACCATTTGGCTAACATTGTAGATGACCATCTAATGGAAATCACACACGTGATTCGTGGTGAAGAATGGTTGCCCTCAATGGCTTTGCACCTGCTGTTGTATCGCGCTTTTGAATGGCAGGCACCTGCTTTTGCACACTTGCCTCTTATTCTGAAGCCTGTCGGCAATGGCAAGCTAAGCAAACGCGATGGTATCAAGCTTGGTTTCCCTGTTTTTCCAATGGACTGGACAGAAGATGGAGCAACCCTTAAAGGATTTAGTGGTGAAGGTTATTTTCCAGAGGCACTTATCAACTTTTTAGCGCTTTTAGGGTGGAACCCTGGCACAGATGACGAGATTTTTAGTGTAGAACAGCTTATTCAGCTCTTCGATTTGGAAAAAGTGCACAAGGCAGGGGCACGTTTTGACCCTGAGAAGATAAAATGGTTTAACCACCAGTATTTGCAGAACAAACCAGATGCAGAATTGGCTAACCTTTTCCAGCCTATACTTGCTGAAAAAGGTATTTCACTTCCTATTGACAAAGTAACGAAGGTAGTAGGACTCATTAAGGAACGTGCTACTTTTGTAGCAGACTTCTGGGAGCTTAGCCAATATTTCTTTGAAGCTCCAGCTCAGTATGACGAAAAAGCACTGAAGAAACAATGGAAAGAACAGACACCTACTATTGTGAAAGAAGTAGCTGAAGTGTTGCAAAATACTACTGATTTTACAGCTACTGCTTTAGAGGAAAACGTGAAGAAGTATATGGAAACCAAATCATTAGGGTTTGGACAAGTAATGCCTCCTTTGCGTTTGGCTTTGGTGGGAGAATTAAAAGGGCCTCACGTATTTGATATAATGGAGTTTATTGGCAAAGAGGAGACACTACACCGTTTGGAGAAACTCCTTTCGGCAGTCTAAGAAAGTTTTTTAAAAATAATTTTGCTTTTTCTTTGTGAGTTAGAAAATAATTCTTACCTTTGCGCCGTTAAGTAAAATGAATAATAAATGAAAACAGCTGTTTTTACAATGACAACGATGATGTGTAGCACGCTTTCCGCAGGCAGTGCCGCTGACTCGTTTCTGAAAGAATAGCTCTATTTGTATAAGAATCATCACAGCCCCACTGCTTTGTAAAGCTAGTGGGGCTTTTATTTTTATTTTCAGAATGACAACAACCACTCCTACTCAACAATTCATTGCTGATTTGTATCAGCAGAGCAAAAGCATCAAACATCACATCAGCAAAAAACGTATTACAACTTTTGTAGAGGAGCTTTTTCAGTTCTTTTTTCTCATTGATAGGCGTACTTGCCTCTCTAAAGCGAGTATAGAAGCGCGCTATGAAGATTTGCGCTATGACTTTACAAATATAGTAGCAGACTTTTTGGACGAAACACCTAAAAAAGAGGTTTTAGAAGGATATTTTGATACTATTTTACCTACTGTTTATTACCAACTCGAGGAGGATGCTCACTATTTTATTGATAGTGACCCCGCGGCTACTTCGGTACGCGAGATACAAATTACCTACCCAGGTTTTTTTGCTATTATGGTTTACCGTTTGGCACACGAGCTCTATAAATTAGAAATTCCTCTTTTGCCTCGTATGCTTACTGAATACGCCCACAGCAAGACCGGTATTGATATTCACCCTGGGGCAACTGTAGGAGTTCCTTTTATGATAGACCACGGTACCGCTATTGTGATAGGAGAAACTACTGTAATAGGTAATTATGTTAAAGTCTATCAAGGGGTTACCTTAGGAGCCCTTTCAGTATCAGTAGATAAGGCACACACCAAGCGCCATCCTACCATTCAAGACAATGTAGTGATTTATTCGGGAGCTACTATTTTAGGTGGCGATACTGTAATAGGCCACGATAGCATTATCGGGGGGAATGTATGGCTTACCAACAGTATAGAACCTTTTACAAAAGTCTTTCACAAAAGCCAAATCATTGTAAAAGACAACGAAATAATAGAAGAACCCATTAATTTTGTGATTTAGTAACTTAAAATAATTATTCTATGGCTTACAAAAATGTTTTAGAACTTATCGGGCGTACTCCCGAAGTGAAAATCAATCGTTTGTTTGGCGAAAATGCTAACGTATTCATTAAATTGGAGCGTTTTAACCCAGGCGGTAGTATCAAAGACCGCATCGCTCTTGCAATGGTAGAAGATGCCGAAAGCAAAGGTATCCTCAATAAAGATAGTGTCATTGTAGAGCCTACTTCAGGCAATACAGGTGTGGGGCTTGCTCTGGTAGCTGCTGTAAAGGGCTACAAACTAATAGTGGTAATGCCAGAATCAATGAGTGTGGAACGCCGTAAATTAGTAGCAGCCTACGGAGCAGAGCTGGTGCTCACCCCTAAAGAAAAAGGCACTAGTGGGGCAGTAGCCAAAGCATTGGAGATAGCAGAAGGCAAACCTAACTATTGGATACCACAACAGTTTCAAAATCCTGCTAACCCAGCAATACACGAGCGCACCACTGCTCAGGAAATACTACAATCTTTTCCAGAAGGATTTGACTATTTTGTATCAGGGGTAGGCACTGGTGGGCATATTTCGGGAATTTCGAAAGTGCTCAAACAGCATTTCCCTAACCTAAAAACCATTGCTGTAGAACCAGAACAATCTGCTGTGCTTAGCGGAGGGGCTCCGGGGCCACACCCATTGCAAGGGATAGGAGCAGGTTTTGTGCCAGCTAACTACAAAGCCGAGTATATAGATGCTATTAGCTTGATAAGCAAAGACGAAGCTTATGACTATGCTCGCCGATTGGCAAAAGAGGAAGGTATCTTGGCAGGAATTTCTACAGGAGCTTCCTTAGCAGCAGTAGCTAAAGTGCTCGCATCGCATCCTGAAGCACGCATCTTAACTGTGAATTATGACACAGGCGAACGCTATTGGTCGGTCGAGGGGCTTTACTAAAAAGCAAAGATATTATTAAATTTAATCCGTAGATGACACGGAAGACGTCCTGAAAGAAGTTTTAAACCTCCTTTCAGGACATTTTTTTTGCCCAAAAAATAATTTTGCTACCTACCCCTTGCACTCTTAATTTTTATTCTTATCTTTGTCCCAATAATTGTTAATGCTTAGAGATTAATTTAAACAATATATTTTGATGGAAACATTTACTTCGCCTATTGGACTTATTGTCATTTTGGCAATTGTCCTTTTCGTTACAATTTCATCGCTTGTAGCACGCTACAAACGCTGTCCTTCTGATAAAATTCTCGTTATTTACGGGAAAACAGGAGGCTCATCGGCCAAGTGTATTCACGGAGGAGGTGCCTTTGTATGGCCTGTAATTCAGGATTATGCCTACTTAGATTTGCGCCCACTTTCTATTGAAGCAAACCTTACCAATGCGCTGAGCCGTCAGAATATTCGCGTAGATGTACCTTGCCGATTCACCATCGCCATTTCTACCGAACCCGATAATATGAATGCTGCTGCTGAGCGCCTCTTAGGTATCTCGCCAGAACAGATTCAAGAGTTGGCAAAAGATATCCTCTTCGGGCAGTTGCGTCTAGTTATTGCTACAATGACTATTGAGGAAATTAACTCTGACCGTGATAAGTTTCTAGAAAACATTTCTAAAAACGTAGATAGCGAGCTGAAAAAGATTGGTTTGAAACTCATCAACGTAAACGTAACCGACATTAAAGATGAATCGGGGTATATTGAAGCGTTAGGTAAAGAAGCCGCTGCCAAGGCAATCAATGAGGCTAAGATAAGTGTCGCAGAGCAAGAGAAAATAGGGGAGACAGGGAAAGCCCTTGCTGACCGAGAAAAAGACACTCAAATAGCTGATACACATCGCGATAGAGATGTGAAAATCGCAATTACTCAAAAAGACAAAGAGATTAGTATCGCCGAGGCTAAGAAAGACGAAACTGTAGGGATAGCTGAAGCCAAAAAGTTTGAGTCTATTGGGAAGGCAGAGGCTGATCGTGACAGCCGTATTAAAATATCAGAAGCCAATGCGGTAGCTATAAAAGGAGAAAATGAGGCAAAGATAGCTATTGCCAACTCCGAAGCCCTACGCCGTGAAAAAGAAGCCGAATCGTTGCGCATTGCAATCTCTGCTGAAAAGGTACAACAAGCTAAGGCTTTAGAAGAAGCCTACTCAGCTGAAGAAAAGGCTGAAACTGCTCGTTCTCAACGTGAGCGTGCTACCCAAATGGCTAACATCATCATCCCTGCAGAAATTGACAAGCAGAGGGCTATTATACAAGCACAAGCTGAAGCTGAACGCCTCCGTGAGAAAGCCAAAGGGGAAGCGGATGCTATTTACGCTAAAATGGAAGCTGAAGCAAAAGGTCTTTTCCAAATCCTTACCAAGCAAGCCGAAGGATACAAAGATGTAGTAGGTGCTGCTGGTGGCGACCCTACCAAGGCTTTCCAATTGCTACTCATCGAAAAACTGCCTGAACTGGTAAAAACACAAGTAGAAGCTGTGAAGAATATTAAAATTGATAAGATAACAGTATGGGATTCAGGAAAAGGAGAAGACGGTAATAACTCTACTGCCAATTTTGTTTCTGGAATGATGAGGACTGTTCCTCCCCTAAACGACCTTTTCAATATGGCAGGCTTAAATCTTCCTACTTATCTCGCAAAAGAAGGTGAAAAAACAAAAGAGATTCCTACTGAAGAAGTAAAACAATAACTTGAAGAATGGAAAAGCCTATTAGTCATTATTATAGGGTTGGTGAATCTCACTCTAAAACAGTTGTTTTCTTGCATGGCTTTATGGAAGATAGTTCTGTTTGGCAACTTTTGGCAGAGACATTGAAAGACTGTTGTCAGGTGCTTTGCTTAGACCTTTTAGGACACGGGAAAACACCTGCCATTGCCTCTATACATACTATGGAGCAAATGGCTGATGCTCTGCACGAGGTGTTGGTGTTTGAGCAGATTGGGCATTGCACCTTGGTAGGTCATTCTATGGGCGGATATGTGGCCTTGGCTTTTGCAGAACGCTATCCTAAAGCAGTAGAAGGTATTGTTCTAATGAACTCTCATCCATTTCCTGACTCTGAAGAGAAAAAAGTAAATCGAGACCGTGTGCTGAAAGTTATTGAAAAGGAGAAAGAACTCTTTGTACGCACAGCAGTAACTAATCTGTTTGCTTCTGAGAACAGAGAGAAGTTGAAACCTGCTCTTGAAAAATTGATACAAATAGCCCTAAATACCCCCAATGAAGGGATCAAAGCAGCTTCAATGGGAATGAAATCCCGACCCGACCGTACTGAGGTTTTTAAACACCTGAAAGCTAAAAAGCTTTTGGTTGCAGGGAAAGCTGATGCGCTGATACCTTACACTATGCTCGAAGAGCTTGCTACAAAGGCGGGAGCTGCCTGCGAACTACTGTCCGGAGGACATCTTTCCTTTGTAGAAGATAATTTTGCAACGAAGCGTATTTTACGCGAATTTGTACAAAAATAATGAAGAAGTTAGTACTACTGACAATACTTACAATGGTAGTGATGGGGTGTGAAAATCAAGTAACATCCCATCACCCCAAAGTAACTGCCCAGCAAGCACCAAGAGATAGCTCTCAAGCTACTATCCAACAACAGCCTAACACTAAGGCACAAGATAGCTTGTCAATACCACAAGAAACTTTGACGACGGACAATGCAGTGCCTTTTTTCTTCGAATACGAAAAGAAGCACAAGGAACGCTATGTGCGTATCATTACTGACTATGGGAATATCGACATAGAGCTGTTCAATGAGACACCTTATCATCGAGCTAATTTCATTTTTCTTACTAAACAACACTATTTTGATGGTACAGTTTTTCATCGAGTGGTGAAAAACTTTGTTATTCAAGGAGGAAATTCTGAAAGCTGGGAAATCAGCAGGCGACGTGCAGCTATAGGCTCTTACCTTTTGCCTCCCGATACGAAGAAAGGTTTTAAGCACCATCGTGGCATTGTTTCTATGCCTAGTAGCGATATTGATAACCCTCACCAGTTTGCCTCTCCTTATGAGTTTTTCATCGTAGTGCAAAAACCGGGGGCATACCATTTAGATGGGCATTATACTGCTTTTGGAAAAGTAATTGCAGGAATGGAGGTAGCTGATAGAATCAATGAAGTAGCTACAGAGGGGAAAGATAACTGGCCAGTGAAAGATATTAAAATGAAGGTGGTACTCCTTAATAATCAAGAAAAAGAATGAAATACTACATTATAGCAGGTGAGGCATCAGGCGATCTTCACGCAGCCAACCTGATGAAGGCTATTTTGGAAAAAGACCCAGAAGCTACTTTTCGCTTTTGGGGAGGAGACCGTATGCAACAAGTAGGAGGAACATTAGTGAAGCACTACCGAGAGTTGGCTTTTATGGGCTTTTGGGAAGTCTTTACTAATCTAACTACCATTTTGCGAAACATTCAGTTTTGTAAAAAAGATATAGCTACTTTTGCTCCAGATATCCTTATTTTTGTAGATTACCCTGGCTTTAATATGCGCATTGCCCGTTGGGCTAAACAGCAACATATTCCTACTCACTACTATATTTCTCCTCAAATATGGGCTTGGAAAGAGAATCGTATTAAGGCTATTAAGCGCGATATAGATGCAATGTATGTAATACTTCCTTTTGAAAAGGAATTTTATGAAAAGAAGCACCAATATCGCGTGCATTTTGTGGGACATCCGCTTTTGGATGCTATTGCCCAACAAGGGCCTGTGAACGAAAAAGACTTTAAGGAAGCAAATGGCTTAGACGACCGCCCTATTATAGCTCTGTTGCCTGGAAGTCGTAAACAAGAGATAGCTAAGATGCTTCATATAATGCTTAGCATAGTAGACGATTATCATCAATATCAGTTTGTTATTGCAGGAGCTCCTTCAATTGATTTTGATTTTTATCAGCAGTTCATTACCAATGAAAATGTGCACTTCATCAGTGGGAAAACTTACCCTCTATTGTCATTGTCCTATGCTGCTTTGGTTACCAGTGGAACAGCTACTTTGGAGACAGCACTACTGAATGTCCCTGAAGTGGTATGCTATAAAGGTAATTGGTTATCCTATCAGATTGCCAAGCGTATTATTAAGCTTAAATATATTTCTCTAGTAAACTTAATAATGGATCAACCAGTGGTCACCGAACTTATACAAGGAGAACTTACCAAAGAGAATCTCAAAAAAGAATTAGATAAGCTTTCTACCTATCGTTATCGTTACGAAGTGTTTAAGAATTATGTTTTGCTACGTGAACGTTTAGGAGGGGAGGGCGCAAGCGAAAATGTAGCAGCACTAATAGTAGGAAAATGAGATTGAGAATAGAAAGGCGAGTCAATACAGCTGATGGGCTAATCATAATCAATGTTTTACTTTTTTTGCTTTTCCAATGTTGGATGTGGGCAGGTATAGGAACGCAAGAAATGCTGAATAATTGGTGGTGTGTTCCTCAGGATTTTGCTGTATTAACTCAAAAACCTTGGACATTGCTTACCTATGCTTTTTACCACGTAGGGTGGGAGCACTTATTTTGGAATATGCTTTTCCTGTTTTTTGCAGGGAGGATTTTCTTTCATTTGTCTGATACCTTTCATTTTCTTTTGAGCTATGGCTGCGGTATAATAGGAGGTGCATTGACTTTTGTATCCATAGCTTATTGGCTACCAGCATTGGAAAGTCATACCATTTTGTTAGGAGCATCGGCAGGAGTAGTAGCTATTCTAGCATACGTAGTTGCTGTACGGCCTTCCTACAATGTGTATATATTTACATACAGAGTTAAGCTCATTTATTTGATGCTAGCCCTTGTATTGTTTGATATTGTTGATATTCAAATAAATACAGGTGGTAAGTTAGCTCATTTTGGAGGAATAATATCAGGATTATGTGTAGGGCTTCTCGTGAGATATCTCAAACTAATAAGACCTCAGAAAACTATTTTCTCTCAAGAAAATAAAGAAACAAGTAACCAAACTCAAAAAATAAAGCAACATTACGTAAATCAACTGTTGGAAAAGATTAATGTCAGTGGCTACACAAGTCTCACTGAGAAGGAAAAGAAATTCCTTTTTGATGTGAGTAAGGATCAAGGCAATAGCTGACAAGGGATTTTAACAAAGGTTAAAAACCGTTAACAATAACAAAATTCTTGCTAATTAATTTGCTCCAAAAAGATAATTTTGTATTTTTGTGCCGACAAGTTGAATGCTAATTGATTGAATGAAGATGAGAAGACTATTGTTAATTGCACTTTTAAGTGTCTGTGTTTCTTGCAAAAAGGAACCTCAAAATAGAACTATCCTACGCGGCTTTTTTCCTAATGCAAAAGATTCATCGGTTATTTTATACGCCAATGATATTCCTATAGATACAGCCTATTTGGATAAAAATAAGAATTTTATTTTCCATTTGAAAATTACAGAAGGGAAACTTTTTAATTTTGAAACAGAAGGAAAGTATCAATATGTGTATATTGAACCTAATGATAGTGTTGTGGTATACGCTAATGCTCTTCGATTTGATGAAAGTATTTCCTTTTCAGGGAAAGGAGCTGCGGTGAATAATTATATTCTCCAGCAATCCAATGAAATGGATAAACAAACTGAATTGATGAAAAGGTTTCACACCTTGCCTCCAATTCTTTACAAAGAGACAATGGACTCTCTTTATGAAGTGAAAAAGCAAGAGTACAATACTTTTTTGAAAAGTAATCCACAACTGACTGACAAAGCTAAGAATCTGCTTTGGGTAAGTGCTGTATTTCCTATTTATAAAGAAATGGAGGTCTATCCTTTTATGTATCAAGATAAGAATGGATCTTCAATGCTTCAGCAGCTACCTGCCGATTTTTATAACTATAGGAAAGATATTAATTATAATGATGCTTTTCTGGAGTATTTTCGCCCATACTATCGCTATATGGTGATGTATATTAATAACTTAGCTTTTACTAGATATATGTATGACAAACATACGCTAGTAGATGTAAGTAGAGAGTTGGGCTTCCATTTGGAGAAAATAAAAATCATAGATAGTCTATTTGCTAAAGGTAGTTTGCGAGACAATTTGTATCGAAATGCTGCTTATGCTTACATTTTTAACATACAGGAACATATAGAATACAAAGACTATTTTGATAAGTTTGCTAAGTATAATAAAGATAATGAACATAAAGCTGAATTAGACCAAGTGTTTTCTAATGTAATAGAATTACAGGCGGGTAAGATACCTCCTGACTTTGATTTGATTGATACTAAAGGAGAGCCTAAAAAGTTCTCTCAAATACAAAAAACAGAAGTAACCATTTATTACTTTTGGTCAGTAAATCAGCGTGAGCTTTCAAATCTTATTTTTGACCGTATAGGGCAACTCAAGCGACTTTTTCCTAATGTGAAGTTTGTAGGGATTGATATAGGGCAGGATAAAAATCAATGGCGAAGACAAATCCAGAAATCTGATAAGACTGATCAATATCATTCTATTAATTTTATGGATTTATCACAAAAATTTTTGATTAATAACATCAATAAATCACTAATTATAGATAAGAATGGACGTATTATATCAGCTTTTGAAGATATTTTTAGTCCTAATTTAGAAAAAATATTACTTTTAAAAGAATCATAACTTGTATGACAGATCAAATCATTACTTTTATAATGTATTGTATTCCCTCGTTGGTAGTGGGGGCTCTAGCATTTTATTTTTTTAGAATGCATATTGAAAACGAAGATAAAAAACGTTTGTTTTTGTTGCAAAAAGAAAATCAGAAGTATGCTTTACCTATGCGACTGCAAGCTTACGAGCGGATGACACTCTTTTTGGAACGCATGACACCTCAGCAATTATGTTTGCGTATTCAGCCACACGATCTTTCTAAACAAGATTATGAAAAGCTTTTGGTAGCAACTATCGAAGAAGAATTTGAACATAATCTGGCACAGCAGATATATATGAGCGAAAAATTGTGGAACATTATTCGCGCGGCTAAGATGGCTACTATCCACATTATACGAAAAACAGCTCTTACACCAGAGGTGCCAGATGCACAAGCAATGGTAGAAACAATTTTTAAAGAGTTTATAGATAAGGCAACGCCTTCAGCTAATGCTCTGAGTCATTTAAAAGATGAGGTGCGTCAGTTTTTAAGATAAAACATAGGCTGTCCTAATTTTAGGGCAGCCTTTTTCTTTTTTTAAGAAATCTTTGTTGATGTTTAAGAAATATTTTTTACCTTTGCAGAGAAATAGAAAAGTGCCTAATACTTATGGATATTGTACTAAAATCAGCACATATTATTGATGAGACAAGTGTTTATCATAACACTGTTAAAGATATTTTGATAGTCGACGGTGTGATAGCTAAAATAGAAGACACCATCGTTCCCCCTCAATTTTCTAAGGTGGTAGAGAAAGTTTGGGTTTCACAAGGATGGACAGATAGTAGCGTTTGTTTTGGAGAACCTGGCTTTGAAGAGCGTGAAACATTAGAAAATGGAATGCAAACCGCACAGAAAAGTGGTTTTACTAATGTATTGCTTAACCCTCTTACACACCCAGTAGTAGACAGTCAATCAGCTGTAGTTTATATTAAGGAAAAAACAAAACACTTTGCAGCACAAGCACATCCTATAGGAGCTTTGACTTTGGAGAGCAAAGGTGAGTATTTGGCAGAACTTTTTGATATGAAAAAAGCAGGAGCTGTAGCTTTTGGAGATTATAAGAAGCCAATTAGCAATAGCAACTTGCTGAAGATAGCCTTACAATATACCCAACCCTTTGGAGGCATTGTAATTTCTTTTCCTAATGATACTAAAATAATGGGAAAAGGAGTAGTGAATGAGCATATTGAGGGAACACGCTTGGGGTTAAAAGGTATTCCAGCCTTGGCAGAATACCTTTGTGTAGCACGCGATTTGGCTATTCTGGAATATGCAGGTGGTAAGTTGCATATCCCTACTATTTCTACTGCTCAATCAGTGGGCCTTATTGCCGAGGCTAAGGCCAAGGGATTGGATGTTACTTGCAGTGTAGCTATTGGACAGATTGCACTGACAGATGAAGTTTTAGAAACCTTTAATGCCAATTACAAAATGTTGCCTCCATTGCGCGATGCACAAACTGTACAAATACTACGTGAAGCTTTAAACCAAGGGGTAATAGATTTTGTAACTTCAGATCACAATCCGTTGGACATAGAGCTTAAATTCAAAGAGTTTGATTTGGCAGCTTTTGGTAGTATAGGATTGGAGAATGTTTGGGGAATACTTAATCAATATGTATCGGTAGAGAGAGCTGTAAAATTGCTTACGGCAGCACGTATGCGTTTTGACATTGCTGCAGCACCTATTGCTGTAGGTACGTTAGCAGACTTGACCCTTTTTACACCAGAAGATGAATGGATATTTGAAGAGAAGGATATCTTGTCATTCTCTAAGAATAGTGCTTTTATAGGAGCTCAAATGAAAGGTAGGGTAAAAGGCATAATAGCTCAAAAACAACTAATTTTAAATGAAAAAGAATAATGGATACAGCTAATGTTTATAAGAAACTGCCATTAGAATATATCATACGTGAGCCTATGATACGGACTAAACGTCCGCCGGCTATCTTTATGATACATGGTTTTGGCAGCAATGAAGAAGATCTTTTTTCGTTTGCAGAAGCCTTGCCCCCTGAGTATTTTATTATTTCTTTTAGGGCACCTCTTCATTTGTCTAGTTTTGGCTATGCTTGGTATATGATTCATTTTGAAGAAGATGGAACAAAAATTAGTGATAATGTGCAAGCACTCTCTTCTCGCGATTTAATATTACAAAGCATAGAAGAGGCTTGTTCATTGTATGATTTAGACACTAAGAATATTACTTTGTTAGGCTTCAGTCAAGGTGCCATCTTGAGTATGGCTATTGCCTTATCATATCCTAAAAAAATACGCAATGTAATAGCTCTTAGTGGCTATTTGAACAAGGAAATTCTTAAGGAAGGCTACGAGAAAGAAAATCATTCTGCTACTCGTTTTTATGTGTCGCATGGAGCTAGCGACCAAGTGATTGGCATTGATTTAGCACGCGAAACTCCTACTTTTTTGAAAACTTTAGGAATTGACTATAAGTACGAAGAGTTTCCTGTAGGACACGGTATCTGTCCTCAAAATTTTTACTCTTTTCGTGATTGGCTCTAAGTTTTTCCTTAAATGAATTGAATGAAAGATGACCTTCCCTGACAAAAGATATCTTCTCTCGGTAGTAGGCCCTACTGCTATTGGTAAAACGAGTTTAGCTATTGCCTTAGCACAATATTTCCAAACTGAAATTATTTCATGTGACTCACGCCAGTTTTTCAAAGAAATGTCTATAGGAACAGCAGTTCCTTCTGTAGAGGAGCTTTTGACAGTACCTCATCATTTTATTCAGCATAGGTCTATTTTTGATACTTATTCAGTAGGAGATTTTGAACGAGAGGCAATATCATTGCTTTCAGAACTATTTCAAAAACATCAAGTAGTAGTAATGGTAGGGGGCAGTGGGCTCTATGCTAATGCAGTATGGTATGGTTTAGATGATTTTCCTGAGGTTGATGAAAGTGTAAGGATAACTCTAAATACTCAATATCAAACACAAGGACTAGCTTTTTTGCAAGAAAAGCTTCGTATTTTGGATCCGCTCCAATATAACCAAATGGATGTGCAGAATCCACAACGCATTATCCGAGCTTTAGAGGTTTGTCTTGCTAGTGGCCGGCCTTACTCCTCTTTTCTGAGTCAAAAGCAGATACAACGTCCTTTTGAAAATCTAATGATAGGCCTTACAGCTCCTCGTGAGCTTGTTTATCAGCGCATTAATGATAGAGTAGAGCAGATGTTGGAAGCTGGGCTGCTGATAGAAGCACAAAAACTATTGTCTTTAAAACATCTCAATGCTCTACAAACAGTAGGATACCGAGAATTATTTGATTTTTTGGAAGGTAAAACTTCACTAGAAGTTGCAGTAGAAGAAATAAAAAAGAATACCCGTAGATTTGCTAAAAGGCAATATACGTGGTTTAATAAAAATGAACAAATACATTGGTTTGATTGTCAAAGCAGTGTCGAAACTATTATAGAAAGAACTATTGTTTATGGAAAGTATTTTTAAACATTGTCCTAATTGTACTTCTACAAATATTGAATTTCCTAACAATGTGCGCTTTTTGTGTCATGATTGTGGGTTTACCTATTTTCATAATATAGCAGCTGCAGTTGCTGTGGTATTTCGCCATAGTGATAGGATACTATTTACAGTACGTAATATGGAGCCAGACAAAGGTAAGTTAGACCTTCCTGGAGGCTTTATTGATCCTGAGGAAACAGCTCAAGAAGCTGCCTGCCGAGAAGTGAGAGAAGAATTAGGGATGACTATTCTTCCTAAACAATTGCGTTTTCTCACTACTTTCCCAAATAATTATCTGTATAAGAATGTGCCTTATCGCACAATGGATATTTTTTTTGAATGTGTATTGCACGATGAACAAGTGAACATAGTAGCACCTGATGAAATCAAAGCTTTGCAATGGTTCCCACTAAATGAGATCCCTGAAGAAAAAATAGGATTTGTTTCTATAAGAACAGTTATCCAGCAACTTAAAGCACATCAAATTTAGCCAATAATTTATTCATAACTCTATTTTTACCAAAATGAATTATTATCGCGATGCTTTTTTAGAGCACCTGAATACTTGTATTACTATTCGTGAGCCTCGACGCTTGTATGAACCTATCGCTTACATTTTGCAATTAGGAGGAAAGCGTCTGCGTCCTATTCTTACTTTGATGGCTGCAGACCTTTTTGATACTGATTACCATAAAGCACTTGATGCAGCTGTTGCAATAGAAGTATTTCATAATTTTTCGCTCATTCACGATGATATTATGGATAGGGCTTCTTTGAGAAGGGGAAAAGCTACAGTACACGAAAAATGGGATACAAATGTGGCTATCCTATCTGGAGATGCAATGCTTGTAAGGGCTTATCAGCTATTAGAGAGTTATCCTCCGGTAGTGTTTGCTCAGCTTGCTAAGCTTCTTTCTCAAACAGCCTTACAAGTATGCGAGGGACAGCAATGGGATATGGACTTTGAAAACCAAAAGCAAGTATCTATTTCTGATTATCTCCAAATGATACGTTACAAAACTGCTGTACTAGTAGGAGCAGCTTTACAAATGGGGGCAATTGTAGCTGAAGCCTCTACCGAAAATCAGAAATTGCTCTATGACTTTGGGGTAACTATAGGATTGGCTTTTCAACTACAAGATGACTATTTAGATACTTTTGGCGATGATTCTTTTGGTAAACGTATAGGTGGAGACATTATTGAGAACAAGAAGACCATTCTTTTCCTAAAAGCACTGACTTTAGCTGACGAATCTCAACGGGTAGCACTTTTGCAGCATTACGCTACCATTATCGATAGCCAAGAAAAAATAGTAGCAGTAAAAGCTCTTTTTGAGCAGACAGGAGCTGCAGAAAAGGTGCGGCAAGAGATAGAAAACACCACTAATGAAGCTCTTGAAATCTTGAAAAAACTTACGATACTTGCAGAAAAGCGCCAACAACTTAAAGACTTTGCCTTGATGTTAATGAGCAGAAAGGTGTAGTTTACTTCTAAAACTTTTTTAATATTTCTCATCTACCATTCATATTTATTTTGTATCTTTGCCTCCTCAATTTATTAAAGAAGAGATTGCAAAATGTTTAGAAGGATAAAAGCTAGTTTTTGGGGAGCCGTTGCAGGATTAATTTTACGTAATAGAATTGCGTTTTTACTTTTCTTAGCGGTTATTACAGGGCTTTTGGCCATACAGTGGAAGAATGTTCGTTTTACTTTTACCGAGGCGAATATGCTCCCCGATGATCACCCTGTGAATATGGAGTATAAGCACTTCCTTAATAAGTTTGGAGAGGAGGGCAATCTCATCTTGATAGCTCTTGATGATCCTAAAATATACACTCCCGAGGTACTCAATCATTGGATTGATCTTAGTAATCAGCTGAAAACGTTTAATCAAATAGATGCAGTCATTTCTATAAACAATCTTCCTATTTTAACAAAGGATACAGCTGAGCAGCGTTTTGTAACACATAAATTTATAGAAGGAACAGTAAAAAATCAAGCTCAGGCTGATAAGCTCAAACAAGAACTTTCGGAGAGACTCCCTTTTTACGAAGGTCTTATCTACAACAAGCAAAATAATACCTTGCAAACAGCTGTGTATATGAACAAGAAGATTGTAAATACGCAAGCACGCAAGGATTTTATACTTAATGATTTCATTCCTATTGTCAAGAAGTTTGAACAACAGACAGGTTTGAAAGTGCATACTTCGGGAATGCCCTATATTCGAACAATGAGTGCTCAGCATATTATGGACGAAATAGGTCTATTTATCTTTGCTGCCTTGTTTTCTACTTCTCTTATCTTCTTTTTCTTCTTCCGTTCGTTTAGGGCGATGTTTATATCTATGGGGGTAGTATCTATTGCGGTACTATGGGTATTTGGTTTCTTAGGACTGTTTGGCTATGAAATTACAATTCTTACAGGGCTCATACCTCCCTTAGTCATTGTAATCGGTATTCCAAACTGTGTATTTCTCATTAATAAATATCAGCAAGAGATTAGCAAACATGGAAACCAAGCTAAGTCATTAATTAGAGTAATACGAAATGTAGGTAATGTTACCCTGCTAACGAACCTTACTACAGCTATTGGCTTTGCTACTTTTATTTTTACAGAGAGCTCTTTGCTCAAACAGTTTGGGGTGATAGCGTCTATCAATGTAGTATCTATCTTCTTCATTTCCTTATTGCTTATCCCTATAATTTATAGCTATATGCCAATACCTAAGGAAAAACACCTTAGACACTTGCACCGTAATTGGATAGGAGGTCTTATTAAATTTATTGAGAATACAGTGAAACATCATCGTATAGCTGTCTTCACTACAGCTATAGCTTTGCTTATCCTCAGTATTATAGGGATTTACAAGATAAAGGTTTCAGGTAGTCTCATTGAAGATATGCCTAAATCAGCGTCTTTTTTTGATGACATTAGCTTTTTTGAAAAGAATTATGGAGGAATTATGCCTCTGGAAATCACCATCAATACCAAACAGAAGAATGGAGTAAACAAATTGGCTAACTTGAAACGCATAGATGAATTATGCACTCATATTGAGGAAATTCCTGAGATTTCTAAGCCTCTTTCGTTGGTAAACTTAGTGAAGTATGCCAAACAAGCTTACTACAACAGCAACCCTAAATATTACACTTTGCCTACCACGCAAGAGCAGAATTTTATCCTTACCTATGTAAAAAATTCAAAAGGAAAGACTAATATCCTTTCTTCCTATGTCGATTCATTGGGGCAAACAGCTCGCATTACTACTTTTATGAAAGATATCGGTACAGAAAAGATGCAGCAAATAGAAGAAAATATTTATGGAAAAGCACAAAAGCTTTTTCCAAGCGACAAATATGAGGTGAAAATCACAGGAAAAGCTTATTTGTTCACCAAAGGCACTAACTATTTAGCATCTAACCTTATTTGGTCATTGGCATTAGCTATTTTACTCATAGCTCTGATTATGGCTTATATGTTCCGATCGTTCAAGATGATAGTTGTGTCGCTGATTCCTAATCTTTTGCCACTGCTTGTTACTGCGGGGCTAATGGGATATTTTGGCATTCCACTTAAGCCTTCTACTATTCTGGTGTTTAGTATAGCTTTTGGTATCTCGGTAGATGATACAATTCACTTCTTAGCTAAATATAGATTGGAGTTAGTAGCGCGCAACTGGAAAATTAGTAAGTCTGTATATGCTGCTTTACGCGAAACAGGCGTGAGTATGTTCTACACTTCTATCGTACTGCTCAGTGGATTCTCTGTATTTTTACTTTCTAGCTTTGGAGGCACTAAGGCACTAGGTGGACTCATTTCAGCTACATTGCTTTTTGCAATGATGACCAATTTGTTACTTTTGCCTAGTCTTTTACTTTCTTTAGAAAGAACTCTTACCAATCAAGATACCATAAAAGCTCCTCAAATAGATCTCTTTCCACCTGAACCTGAGGAGGAAGAGAGTGAAGAACAAAATAAATAGCATGGATAAGACAAAAATTTTAATAGTTTGTTTAGGCAACATTTGTCGTTCGCCTTTGGCAGAAGGTGTACTTAGAAGTAAACTTCCTTTGGACCGTTTTGAGGTAGATTCTGCAGGTACTGCCAATTATCATATAGGCGATGCTCCTGACTCTCGCTCTATAGCTTCTGGGAAAAAACATGGTGTAGACATTTCTATGCTCAGAGGCAGACAATTCACAGCGTATGACTTTTCAGTTTTTGACTTTATTTTTGTGATGGATAAAAGCAATTATCAGAATGTCATTCGACTTGCCCAAAACGATCAAGATTTAAGAAAAATATCTTTTTTGGCCGATGCTCTTGGCGAAATGAAAAAAAGTGAAGTACCTGATCCTTATTATGGAAAAGAAGCTGATTTTGAAAAAGTATATCAGCTCATCAATACTGCTTGCGATCAGATAGCACAAAAACTAATCTCTAACCTCCTATAACATAACTTTTGGACTTTTCCTCAAAACTTTTGGAGAATGCAGTGTATGAAATCGGACAATTGCCTAGTATAGGCAAACGCACGGCGTTGCGCTTAGCTTTACACTTGCTCAAACAACCTGAAGAACAAACACTGCAGTTAGCAAAAGCCTTGGTAGCATTGCGCTCACATATTCAATATTGCGAAAACTGCCATAATATATCCGATATGGATTTGTGCGAAATATGTGCAAACCCTATGCGCGATACAGGGGTTATTTGTGTGGTAGAGGATTTTAGAGATGTGATGGCTATTGAGAATACGCATCAGTTTTTGGGACAATACCACGTGCTGGGAGGAAAAATCTCACCCATTGATGGAATTGCTCCCTCCAATTTACATATAACCTCGTTGGTAGAGAAAGTGAAGACAGGAAAAGTAACTGAACTGATACTTGCTCTCAGCAATACAATGGAGGGTGATACAACTAACTTCTACATTTATAAGCAAGTAGAGCCTTATGGTATTACTGTTTCTACGATAGCTCGTGGTATTGCCGTAGGGGGCGAATTAGAATATACCGATGAAGTTACTTTAGGCCGCAGCATTGCTCATAGGATTCCTTTTGAAAAATCGATTAAAGCCTTGTAGAGCTTTAAAAAGGATAGGTCAATCACAAGAAATTATTAAGTAGGAATGCAGGAAAATATGCAGCAAGCAAAAGTAAATTAACGGAGGAGTAACAGAACTTATAACGAAAAAGGGAAAAAGGAGAAGAAGTATTTTAAGAATGCCTTAATAGTAATTTTTCAATTAAAAAGAATAACAACTCTAGAAATAAAAAAATTACTTCTGAAGCACATTTTTCTTTTCTTCTCTTCAATGCCATTTGACTTATAGGACTAAGTTTTTAAGACATAAAATAAGATGATTCAAGTAGCAGATACAATTATATCAGAAGAAATTGTAGAGAATGAATTTGTTTGCAATTTAAATGCTTGTAAAGGGGCTTGTTGCATCGAAGGGGATGCAGGAGCTCCTGTAGAAGAACGTGAATTAAGAATATTAAAACGGATTTATCCCGAAGTAGCATCCTACCTTACTGAGGCAGGCCGCGCAGCCATTGAGATGCAAGATGTTTATGTAAAAGGAGAAGATGGCGACTGGGAGACACCTCTCATCAATGGGGGAGAGTGTGCTTATGTAATTAGAAACGAGAAAGGATGGGCTTTGTGTGCTATTGAACAAGCTTATAATGATGGAAAAATTGCTTGGAAAAAGCCTATTTCTTGCCATCTGTATCCTATTCGTTTGCAGAAATATTCTTCTTTTACAGCAGTGAATTATCATCGTTGGGCACCAATTTGCAATGAGGCTTGTGCTTTAGGAAAGGAACTGCAAGTGCCTATCTACAAATTTGTAAAAGAAGCTCTTATTAGAAAGTTTGGAGAGGAATGGTATCAAGAGTTAGAGCTTATTGCTCAGAATCTAAAAGAGGAGAAAGAACGTTAAGAAAAAGAAAAGAGGCTGTTCCTATTTAGGAAAGCCTCTTTTCTTATAAGCCTAAAGCTATTTTGATTTTCCTTGGTTTGCCACACTATTGATAGCAGCAGCAATAGCCTCTTGGTCACCTAAATAGTAGTGTTTAATAGGCTTCAAGTCAGCATCAAGCTCGTATACTAATGGCACCCCAGTAGGGATGTTCAATTTGAGGATTTCTTCTTCAGAAAGGTCATCAAGGTACTGAACCAATGAGCGCAAGCTGTTTCCGTGAGCAGCAATAATCACACTTTTACCAGCTTTGATGTCTGGAGCAATTTCACTGAACCAAATAGGCAACATACGATCGTAACAGTCTTTAAGACTTTCGCCAGCAGTTTTTTCTTCTTTGCTAAGAGTTGCGTAACGACGGTCATGCGAAGGGTGACGCTCGTCAGTCTCTTCGATGAAAGGAGGACGAACATCGTATGAACGGCGCCATAAAAGCACTTGGTCTTCACCATATTTGGCAGCAGTTTCTGCTTTGTTAAGTCCTTGAAGGGCTCCGTAGCTCTTTTCGTTAAGTCTCCATGTTTTATGGGTAGGTACCCAAAGGTCGCCCATAGCTTCCAAAGCATTATTCAAAGTTTTGATAGCTCTTTTTAACACTGAAGTGTAAGCAACATCAAATTTGAAGCCTTCTTCTTTCATTACACGTCCAGCTTCACGAGCTTCTTGAACTCCTTGTTCAGTTAAATCTACATCTTGCCATCCTGTGAATAGGTTAAGTTTGTTCCATTCACTTTGTCCATGGCGTAAAAGTACTACTTTATACATATTAATTCAATTAAAGTTATTATTCTTCTTTTTTGCCTAATCCCTTTAGGAAGTTACCTAACTGCTTTTTAGCTTCTTTCTTAACTTCCTCTTTGGCCTTTTCTTTTACTTCTTCTTTCACCTTGGTTAGGGTACTATCTCGGTTTTTCATCAGACCACCAATAGCATTGGTGATTTCTGATGCTGTACCCGAATTGGTTTTAGAGGCTAATGCATCGTGTAGAGCATTAGTACCTTTGGATGCTAAATTGTTGATTTGATTCTTAGCTATTTGGGTAGCTAAGTTTTTTACAACAGCTTTGATGTCAGTACTTACCTCTGGTTTTTTGAAATTGCCTCCAACAGTAGCTACAACAGGCAGATTGTTTATTTTCTTCTGACTTTCAGGGGTTAGTTTAGAAAGTAGACTTTCGGCTTCCTTCCCTAACATTTGAGGAGGTACATTGAAGATCAACTTGTAGTCCATCTGTTGGTCAAAACCGTGTGTGCCAGCTACATCTATATTAATATCTTTCATCTTAATAGAGAAAGGTTTGATTTTCACTTTACCATTGTCAAATTCAACAGCCGCTTTTAGGTCGTTTAAACTCAACTTAGAAAGATTTAGCCCCGTGAATTGAGAATCTAAGGCAGAGAGTAGGGGAGAAGCTTCAGTAACTACTTTGGAGTCTACTAACGAAGCAAAAAGGTCTCCTGAGATGCTGTTAATTTCTGGCGTAAGGTCGTTTTTTAGATTTCCTTTTACGTTGATGATGGTATTTACTTTTCCTTGTACTACTTTGGCAATAGGAGCTATTTTTTCAAGCATTGTTATTTGGCTAAATGCCTCGGTGATATTCACTTTGTTTAGATTAAGATTTACATCAAAAGTAGGTGTTGTCTCTTTGGTTGAGACCCCTCCTGCAATACCTATGTTGCCTCCAAAAATATCAGTTCTGAGATTCTCTAGGGCTACTTTTTCATCTTTGATAAGGAGTTTACCTGAAACATTGCTTAGTTTTAAGTTGTCGTATAGTACAGTATTAGCCTTAGCAGAGAGGGTGCAATCTAAGAAAGCTGGAACTTTTATCACCTGAGCATTATTAGTTGTAGGAGCAGCTTCAGTTTTCTTCTCTTCTTTCGCTGAGGTAGCAGGGGTTTCAATAGCGGGCTGCATAAAATCAGCTACAACAAGTTTATTAGATGATAAATTAAAATTCCCTTTAAGGATTTCTTTCTTGAAGAAGAAGCCGTAAAGGTTATCAATAGTCCCATCTAAGTGCAAATCAGAGTCTCCTGTGCGGGCATTCATCTTGGAAAGACCAATGTGTGAAGGAGTAAAACCAATAGCCATTTCGTCTATATGGAAAGGTTTTGCAAGTTCTTGTCCTTCGTACAAGAAGTTCGAAAGTGATAGATTGCCTTGTGCTTTGATGTTTTGGTAAGACTTTGTTTCCACGGACTTCATATCTAACTGAGTAGCTATGTCAGCACGTAATATACCAGCTAGTTTTTTGTCTAATGAAATTGGGTAAGCTTGAGATAGATTTCCTAAGTTTATAGTCCCTTTAGCTGCCAAATCAACAAAAGGATTAGCTATTACATTACTGATATTAGCACGAGCAGAAAAAATATCTTGGTCAATTCGCATAGCAAATTGATTTAGGTTCACCTTAGTGTCGTTCAAGATACCTGTGCCATTATTTACTTTTAGGTTAATGTGTATGTCTTGGATAGCTTTTGGAAGATCTGGGTATTTTACAGAAGCCTTGTCTGCAAACATTTCAATGCCGAAGGTAGGAATTTTATCTCCTACCATATCGCCTTTTGCAAACCCTTTTAGGGTGAGGTTGCCTGTAGTTTTTACATTTTCAATACTCTTAGAATACTCTTCGGGGATAAGAGCAAGAAAGTTTTGGAAAGTATTGGTAGGAGTGTTGAAAGTAACGTCGTAGCGCTGACCGTCATCTAAAAGTTGTATAAATCCATTGAAAATAAGGTTAAGGCGGTTCAAAGTAGCTTTGTTGTCTTTAAAAGTGTATTTCTGATTTTTGAGGTCAATGCCTAGAAGAGCTTGTAGAGTAATAGGTACTTGGTTCATAAAAGTACTTTTGCCCATTGCAAAGGTGAGGTTAGCCTTAGTTTGAGTGTCTAAATCTAAAACTTCTTCGGCAAAGTTGCCTTTCCCGCTGTGGTAAAGGTCGGCTATCAGCATAAAGATATCACCATCGTCCATCTTAAAAGTGAACTTAAAATTTTCTACGTTATAAGACTGAATATCTAGTGAGATAGGAGCAGACTCTTCTTCTGGCTTGTCCGATGGAATTGCAATGTCAAAGTTGCCAACACCATCTTTGTTAAAGTGTATATAGGCCATTGCATCCTTTACATTAGCACCAAGAAGGTTGTACTTGCCAGCAATAAGGTCTTTGATACTCAAAGTTACATCAATATATTTCGCTGCAAAGAGAGTGTCTCCTGCAAAAGGCTCTTTGTTTACTAATGCAAAGTCGTTAAGAGAGACTTGTGCCTTAGGGAACTCTTTGAATAAGCTTATATCTACATCATTTAAGGAGAGGTTTGCTTTTAAATTTTCATTCACCATTGCGATGACTTTCTCTTTGATAGTATCTTTGAAGAAATAGGGGATAGCTACCATAGCAATGAGGAGCAGAACTAAGATAATGCCTGTCCATTTGAATATTTTCATTGTTATTTTCATTGGGTTTAAGTATTATGGTTTTGAGATGGCAAAGATACAAATAAAATTTCAATTGGCAAGTTAGGAAAGAGGGACAATTAGAAAAACTCATAAAATAATGATACAAGCCCAAACCATATCCATAACACTAAAAGAAGAGATAATAGAACAGATAGACGATACAGTCATTGCGCACCTGCATTTTAAAACCTCCGAAAACACCAGCACAATTAAGAAGTGGATACGCTACAAGAAAGACAAACTCACCCATTACTCCTTCCTCATAGCCCTATCCGAAATCTTCAACCTCCCTGTCGAAAACCTCGTCGAGGTACACCGAAGCAAATGTGAAGACATAGTGAAGACGTAATAAAGAAATCAACACCTCTAAAACCATAAAAAAATGATCCAAATCACCCGCATTTTAAACACCCTATTCGAGATAAAAGAGCTAAAAATACGCTGCTCCACAGTCGAAGGCAATGTGCTTATTATCGACTTTTCCTACTACTCCGAGATAGCTATTGCCGTGCTATACAATCGCCTTTCAGGCGGGCATCTTAGCCTCAATAGTCATATCAATGCAGGGCAACTCACCTACGCCCTCACCCCCGAAGTAGCACAAAAAAAAACATTCGAAGCCTTTGCTTACCCAGAATAACCAAATTAAATTACTATGGCACAAATAATCATTGCAATATGCTTGTTTTTCCTACAAGCTTTGGTATTGTGGCAAATCTACCGAAGCATCAAAGAAATTATCCACTTAGAAAAGAACAAAAAAACAAATAGAAAAATATGAGTACCCGTTACAACCTCCCGCTATCCTCGTTACCCGAAGAGTTCTTTGTCGAAGAATTGCGCTACAGAGATAAAAAAATAGAGGCACTATTAGCTACCCCAAGACCCAAAATAGAGGGAGCCACCGTCCCCCTCTACCTAAAAGATTACACCCTCACCGATGAAGAGTACGAGCAGAAAGAAGCCTATGCCCCTGTGAAGCCCTTATTAAAGCAATAGCATTAGCAGAATATCACGATCAATGGGAAACTATTCAATAGACTGCAAAAAACAAAACCAAAAAAAATACAAACTTAAGATGAGTACTCGTTATAATCTCCCGCTATCCTCGTTCCCCGAAGAGTTCTTTGTCGAAGAATTGCACTACAGAGATAAAAAAAATTAGAGGCACTATTAGCTACCCCAAGACCCAAAATAGAGGGAGCCACCGTCCCCCTCTACCTAAAAGATTACACCCTCACCGATGAAGAGTACGAGCAGATAGAAGCCTATGCCCCACGCGTAGCAGTCAAAAAAGCCTTAGCCAGAGAACTGGAAGCCTCATTAGCCGATGAGTAAAGGCCGCATCGCCCTGCGTCCAAAGTCTTAACACTTATCAATCTTGTAGATAATTAACAAATTAACAAATGCTTGCAGAAACCGTATATACCGTGGCCCAGCAGTTGGACAAAGTTCAGCTCGACCGCTTGCGCGCTATGCTAAACGCCGATGCAGCAAAAGGAAAACAAGAAATAAAACCAAAACCCAAATACAAAAGCCCCTATATGGCACTTTATTTAGACGAACAAGCCCTAACCGAAAAAGTAATCGCTTGGTTTGAGCGTCAGCAAAAAAAATCACAAGGCCAAATGGGAACGACAATATGCAGATTCAACCTACAATAATTGGGGTAGTCGAAAAATACAAGATAGCCCCTATATATTAGGTTACCTCAATTTCAAAAGCAAACTAACGATAGACGGTGAGAAAAGACACTTACGTATAGCTATTTCATTAACAAGAGAACGGAAAACAGAACTCAAAAAAGTGCAGAAGTAGGAAAGAAAAAAGTGCCTCATTTCGCAAGGCGACCGTAGTCAATCCTCAAGACGGGCGAAATGAAACACTTTTTACTAATATTCCCGCAAAAACTATGCCTAACATAGAAGAGAGCACTACCCCACCACGAAGAGGTCGTGCCAAATCGTTCTGTGGTGATATTGCTCCCACAAATATCTCAGCAAAAACTGTGCCTAATAAATAATAGTATAGAAAAAAGAAAAGCCAAGCTCCAAAAGGGACTTTACCCTCAGCCGAAGGAGCTCAGCTTCTACCCACCCTGCAAAAATCGTACCTAAAAACAAAAAAGTGTCTCATTTCGCACAAGACGCAGTAGGCACCTTGCAAGACGGGCGAAATGAAACACTTTCTACCAATATCCCAGCAAAAACCGTGCCCAACAAATTAGAAAATCCAATAATGCCGCCTACCCTATACGTAGAGCACCTGCCAGAAGAAATAAATCGGCAAATCAGCACAGCGGCAAATCAAAACACCCTCGATGCCAAAATGGCAGCCTTGCAAACGCGCAACT